>NZ_JASJEB010000079.1 GCF_030064895.1 Crocosphaera sp.
CTATTAGACACTTCCTCGAAGCAATCCAGTCTTTAAGCTCCCGCAAAGCATAGTTATAAGAACGGCGACAAATTTCCAGCCATTCGTTCAATATTGCCTCTTGTTTGCTATCAGGGTAGATTCGGTACGAGTAGTTGAGGGTTAGAGTCATAAGATTATGTTAGCACAAAGATGATAAAGTGGTAACATAAATGCTCTAAGCAAGGTTGTGCTGTCCCACGTTAATATATTGGTCGGGCTGTATCCACACACTAAAACCTTGGGGGTACTCACCTGGGGTTCCATGCTTCCCCCTCGTTTATAGCGTGGGACTTAGCCCGACCTTAAAGTTAAAAGCTTTTATCCCCCAGATCAGAAAGAGAACCGACGACTTTCCGTGTTTCGTCTCGGTTCTCTTGTCTGGTTCGCTCCTCACACTACATATAAATATATAGCAAGGTTTATCTTTTGTCATGTTACTTAAGATTTATTTTGGATTTCTTACATTGTTTTACAGTCTGTTACAAAGTGGTTGTTCTATCTGTGATAACCATAACCCTTGCAGCAAAATATGGGTGATAGCAACTAAACCAAGTCTTGCTTGGGATAATTGTGGTTTATTTCGGCTTATTTCTCCAAAAATGCGACAGTAACGTTCAAAGTTGAGAAAGGAATCACTTAATTTTAGTGCTAATTTGATTTCCTTAACTTTTGAATCATTGCCTAAACGATCTACTGTGGTGATGATTTGAGAAATAAGCGATCGCTCAATTTCGTTTAATTGTAAGTTAACAAAAGGAATGGGACTAGGGGTTAACAATGACCATGTATAAGGGTGAAATTGCGGATTTTTTAGTTTTATCAGTCCTTCTTGTTCTCCTAGTCGTAGTAAAGCACAACAACGAGCATAGGTGTACTGAATAATCCAGGAGTTATCATGGTTGGTTGATTTTAAGGGAGAATTTTTCTGAGCATAGGAAAAGTTTGCCCAAGATTGTAACCAACGTGATAAACTGCGATCGCATAGTGTAAAGTCTAACCAACCTTGATCAAGAAGTTTGACGGTAAAATTTAAGCATAAGTCTGGTTGTGTTGTTAAAGGTTGTTTGAGGGTGTTAAAAATGCTTTCTGCAACAGTGAAGGGAGAATCAGGGTATAATTTAAAAGCGATCGCACAACGATAGGTGATAGATTTAATTGTAGGTAAACGGAACAAGGAAATAGGAGTTTCCTTTGATATAAGAGTAGGAAACTTCAATCTATCTAAATTCTTTAACTCAGTTAAGAGAAACTCTTGTAATTGTTGTTGCACTGAAATCATTTTGATTAGTTCATGTTAACTCATTAAATTAGGTTTTTTCATCCCTTGACTAAAAATACAGAAAGTTTAACGTTATAATTGTAACAATGCTTTACATTAAGTTATACAACTTAACATAATCCCTAATGGTAGAGTTATAAAATCATGCAAATAAATGAGATCAAAACGTTCCTGGATAGTACCGATCCTCAAAATCGGATCAAAGCTATAATAGAGTTAAGAAATTACCCGGCAGATGTGGTTGTCCCCTTACTCAAACAAAGAATAGACGACAAAGAGTTTGTGATTCGTTCCTATGTGGCCATGGGTTTAGGGTATAAAATGACTGATGAGGGTTTTGACATACTGCTCAGTTTGATTGATAATGATGCAGATCCCAATGTTAAAGCGGAAGCGGCTAATTCTTTGTCTAAATATGGAGAAAAATCAATTCCCTATTTAGTGGAACTGTTTAGAAAAGAATCTCATTGGTTACTGAGGCAAAGTATATTTGCAGCTTTAGCTGAAATGGCTTCTCCAGATGACTTTCTCAAGCTTTCCTTATGGGGACTGGAAGGGGATGATCTAACGGTCAAATTAGCTTCAATCTCTTATTTGCAAAACTTAAAGGGAACTTCACTGGAACCAGAGGCCATAAATGTACTGCTTGACCTATGCAGCAGTGACATAGTAGCCATTAGAAAGCAGGTTGCTAGAGTTTTGGGCTATTTTGATACTCCTCAAGCCAAAGCTGCATTGGTGCAATTGCGAGAGGATGAAGACCATCGAGTTGTAGGGGCAACTTTAGAAGCCTTGCTTTAACGTTCCATATTATATCATGTTTGGGGTTTAATCGCAAATCCCTACTTTTCATCATCACAAAAACGATAGAACAAATAACTATCTTTAAAGGGATGTTGCTCTAATACATGATGAATGATTCCTCTTTCCACTAAAATTTGACCTAATTCAATAGCTTCTTCTCTGGTATAGTTATAATGTTTAACGAACCAATTAACAGCTTCTGAACCAATAAAACAAGTTGGATAAATATTGAGACGATAACGACGGTCTTCGATACTAATACCATTATCAGAACGCATTTGTTTGACTAATGCGTTAATTTCGTTGTCTGTTAATCGGTCTTCTAAGGGGTCTAATTCATAGTCATTAAGAGAACTTATTAAATATTGGTCAACTTCTTGATCAGATTTTGATTGAGGAGAATTTGTTACATCGGGGGTTGGTAATATATTGGCAATCAAATGTTTAAAATGAGATGATTTTAGATTAAGGTCCCGTTGAGGAAATGGAATTTCAATCCCATAATCACGCAAGTTTTTTTCTATAGCATAATTGAGTTCACTTTTAATACGAAATTGATGTCTAGGTTCTAATAACCACACTCTTAATTCAAAGTTTAAAGAACTTTCTCCAAACTCTTGAAATAAAACTTTGGGTCGGGGGGTAACTAATATCTCTTTATGTTCTCTTGCTGCTTTTAATAACGCAACTCTAACCAGTTTAATATCTGAACCATAAGCAACTCCAATAGGAAGACGAATAGCTGAAGTTGAATCTCCGTGGGACCAATTAATTACTTCACTTTCCAAAAAACGGGAATTAGGAACAATAATCGAAACACCATCCCAAGTTTTGATCTGGGTACTTCTCGCACCAACACTTTGAACTGTTCCCACTAAATCCCCTAATTTAATAAAATCTCCTACTTGAATTGGTCTTTCTAAAATGATAATTAAACCACTGATAAAATTATTAGCAATATTTTGTAGTCCAAAACCAATTCCTACCCCTAAAACACTAGCAATGATAGCTAATGCACTGAGATCCAATCCCCACAGTTGCAATAAAATAATTAATCCTAAAAATAGTAAGACGTATTGGGTTAATGTTCCTACAACTTCTTGAATATTTCGATTTGCTCCTAAACGACTTAACAAATAGGATTTAATTAAGAAAACTAACCCTTTAACTAAGAACCATAAACTTACAGTCAAAGCTAAAAGCAAGAGTAATTGCAGCGCAGAATAACTTTTTTGTCCGAAACTAAAGATTGGTTCTACTAACAACATTCTTATTTGATAAACTTGACTTCTAGCTTGAGGAAATAAAGAAGAAATATGAAGAATTCCACTAAACCATAAAATTAGTGGACTAAGTAAGAGAAAAATGCGCCAACATGATTTTATTAATGCTTTACTTAAATAAAAATTAGCCGAGTTTCTGTTCCAATCACGAAACCATCTTTTTTCTCCCCAAATACCTAAATAAATTAATACACCATGTATAATAATTGTTAGTAAAATAATTCCTAAACTTAATAAAATAGCTTGACTAACATACCCTGAACTTCGTTCAAATTGACCTCTTTCTAAAGCTTGAGTTAAGTGATTTTTCCAAATAGTAGCTTGTTCAAAACTATTGATTCCTTCGATAACATCTACTTCTGTTACGCTTAATAAATGACGATCTGTGGTTTTATTACGAATAACTGTTTGTTGTAAATCTTGAACAATAACTATTTTTATTGGTTCAGAAGAAATGACTTCTTCTGCTAAAGCTATATTGATAATTTCGGCTCTTTGTTCTGCACTAAAGTTGGGTAAAGAACCAACTTTAAATAATACATTACCATCGACAATAATCGGAGATTTTTGTAGCATTTCCAAGGAAGAATTTTGAGCTACATTTTTAAAAGGAATTCCTATTAAAATTAGAATCAATAAACTTAAAAAAATTAATCGCCAACCACTAAAAGATAAGATTTTTCTTAATTTATTCATAATCAAAATAATACATAATAATTGGAGATATAACAATCAGGTTTCAGTCAATACTGCTCGGTTAATAAAATTATCTGTTGAGACAGGGATGGGGAAGGGAGGGAAGAGAAAACATTATATATTGCTTAATTCTCCCCAAATCTCCCACACCTCCCACACTCCCCATACTCCCTATTTCATCAACTTTTTCAACTTATCCGAGTAGTATTGAGGTTTCAGTGGTCAGAAAATTAGTTAGGATCAGGGTTTAACAGTTTTAAACTCCTACAAGGACTTATTCATAGGGAAATAATACTATTATGTCATGATATATTGTTTCTTCTCACATATCATTACAGATCGCTATATAAGTCAAGTTGCTGAAATTAAACAATAATATTATAAGCGATCGCAATTAATTATACTTCTTTCATTGATAAACTAACCCGTTTTAATTTTTCATCTATTTCTAATACTTTCACTTTGACAACTTCTCCTACTTTGACAACTTCGTTGGTATCGTTAACAAAATAATTAGCAAGTTGAGAGATATGAATTAACCCGTCTTGATGTACTCCAATATCAATGAATGCACCAAATTTTACTACATTGGTAATAACACCTTCTAGGATCATTCCTTCGGTTAAATCACTAATTTCTGTTACCCCTTCTTTGAAGGTTGCATACTTAAATTCTTCTCTAGGATCTCGTCCTGGTTTTTCTAATTCTGCAATAACATCTTCTAAGGTTGGTAAACCAATGGTATCGGTTACAAAGGTGTTTAAATCCAAAGATTTTAAACGAGAACTAATGTTATTTAGCTCAGATAAAGAAACTCCTAATTGTTTGATAATTGTTTCTACCAAGTTATAACTTTCAGGATGAACTGCGGTATTATCTAAGGGATTTTTTCCGCCTCTAATTCTTAAGAAACCTGCTGCTTGTTCATAAGCTTTGGGACCTAGTTTGGCAACTTTTAACAGTTCTTTTCTATTTTTAAATATGCCATTTTTATCCCGATAACTAACAATATTATTAGCAATAGTTGGGGTTATTCCTGACACAAAGGTTAATAGTTGTTTAGATGCAGTATTGAGATCAACACCCACATAATTAACACAACTTTCTACTGTTTCTTCTAGATTCTTTTTTAAGAGTTTTTGCTCTACATCGTGTTGATATTGTCCCACACCAATGGATTTAGGATCAATTTTCACTAATTCTGCTAAGGGATCTTGTAATCTTCTACCAATACTAATGGCACCTCTGACAGTAATATCTAAGTTTGGAAACTCTTCTCTTGCTAGATCACTTGCTGAATAAATAGACGCACCTGACTCATTTACAATAACTTTTATGGGTTTATTTTCTAATGGTTTAATTACTTCGCCAACAAATTGATCTGTTTCCCGAGAAGCGGTACCATTTCCAATGGCTATTAATTCTATTTTATGTTTTTTTATTAAATTTATTAAACTATTTTTGGCTTCTTTTTGTTTAGTTTCTCCACTATGAGGAAAGATAGCTTGATACTCTAAGAATTGTCCTGTTTCTGATAAAATAGCGACTTTACAACCAGTACGAAAACCTGGATCAATAGCTAAAGTTGGTTGCATACCTGCGGGGGGAGATAATAGTAATTCTCTTAAGTTAATTTCAAAGGTTTTGATTGATTCAAGATCAGCCCAATTTTTTCTATCTGCCCTCACTTCTCTGAGTAAAGAAGGTTTAATTAATCTGTTAAATGAGTCTTTAAGCATTGATTTATAAAAAGCTTGTATAGACTTATTTTTTGCTATTATTTCTTTGTTTTCTAAATAAGTAGTAATATAGTTTTCATCAAAATCAATCCTAAGAGAAATTATTTTTTCTGCCTCTCCTCTAAACAAAGCTAAAACATTATGAGGAGCTATTTTAGTTACACTAGCTTGAAAATTACGATACATTTCATATTTGGTACTGCCCTCGGGATAATCTTTTTTGATACTAGAAATAAAAACACTTTCTTTCATCAAATAGTCTCTTAAGTAAGCTCGTAAATTAGCTTTTTCGGCTACTTCTTCAGCTAAAATATCTGATGCACCTTGCAATGCTTGTTCAAGATTTTTAACTCCTTTTTCTTCTGAAATATAATCTTCTGCTATTTCTTCTAAAGATTGGGTTTTTGCATTAGGAACATTGAGAGATTTTATCGATTTTGCTAAACCTTCTAAACCTTTTTCTCTTGCTATAGTCGCTTTAGTACGTCGTTTAGGTTTATAGGGTAAATATAAATCTTCTAGTTCTGTTTTTAATAAACAAAATTCTATCTTTTTTTGTAATTTATCTGTTAATTTATCTTGATTTTTAATCGCTTCTAAAATCGTTTCTTTGCGCTTCTCTAACTCGCTTAAATAATTATAACGTTCCCAAATATCTCTTAATTGAGTTTCGTCTAGTGATCCTGTTTTTTCCTTACGATAACGTGCAATAAAAGGAACCGTTGCACCTTCCATTAATAACTCAAGAGAATGTTTAACTTGTTGCTGTTGTAAAGATAATTCAGTGGCAATAATTTTGTTGTAATCAATCATAATTAATTATTTTACTTTCATTTGTAACCAGCTAAAAATTTTATTCGCTGTTAAATCTAATTCTATTTTATCTAAGATAGGTAAAGTTTCTTGAGGTGTTTCATTATTAGATAGATCAGCTTTATAAATTTTAGGAGTTTGTTGAGGTTGGAAGACCAAAATTGATTTTTCATCGGGATCAATTAACCAACCTAACTGACTACCATGTTCTAAACAGTATAAAATATTATCAATAACTTTGGTTGATTTTTGATTCGGAGAAAGAATTTCTATTGTCCAGTCAGGTGCGAAAAAAATAGCACTATTTTCTGGTTCTCCTGCATTATTTAAGGGTATTTTATCCCAATACACAACTGCAATATCAGGAACCACAGAACGAACGCCAAAAGTACAGCGTAATTCAGGAAAAGCAAGAGCAACTTGACTGGTTTCAGCGACTAACTCTATGGCACTGGCTAATTTTAATTGTAATCGACTATGATGGGTTTGAGGCATAGGTTTTTGTCTTAAATCTCCATTAATATATTCCCACGCAGGAGATTCATCAATATTAGTTTTCTTGAGAAATTCTTCAAGACTTAAGGGTAAAATAGGTGTGGTAGTCATCAATAATTATTCAATCTAATTTAATCTATATTTTAATTTTATCCTAACATTAAGCCTTACTAACAAAATAGAAAAATTTAGACTCCCTGTAGTTAAAACCACAGGGAGTATCAAGAAGAGTTTTCAGTAATTATTCTTGTTCTTCTACCTCTACATCTATTGTTTGTTCCGATGCTGTTTCTTCTGTTTCAGACTCAGCTTTATTTTCTTCTTCTAAGCTTCCTTTAGGAACTAATTCCACCGTAGATTTTTCTTGTAACCAATCGAGAGTTTTTTCGGTAATTAATTCTTCTTCTACTACTGTTCGTAATTTATCAGGATCAACTTCTTGTCCTTCCAATTGCTTCTTAATTTCATTACTTCTTTCTTCTATTTCTGCCTCTTCTAAAGTAATAGACTCTGCTTTGGCAATTTCTTGTAGAATTAGAGCTTTTTTCAATTTTTCTACAGCTTCAGGGCGAGAATTTTCCCGTATTTTCGGTAAGTTTTCTTGAGTGAAGTATTGTGCTAAATCGATTCCCATTTGTTCGAGTTGCATCGCCGTTTGCGTCAGAACTTTAGTCACTTCATCTTGCACTAAAGTATCAGGAAGGTCTGCTGTAGAGATTTCACTTAATTCTGAAAGAATGGCATTATGAACACTCTGTTTAGTTTCGTTTTCTGCTGACTCTTTAAATTGCTTTTCTAAGGACTCTCTTAATTCAGCAATGGTTTCGTACTCGTCACTCACTTCATCAGCAAAATCATCGTCTAATTCCGGTAATTCTTTGGCTTTTAATTCTTTGACAGTAATGGTAAATGTGACTGGTTTTCCTGCTAAATCTTCTCTCGGATAATCATCAGGAAAAGTTAGGGGTAATTCCTTGGTTTCTTCGGGTTTCATACCCACAATACCTTCTACCATCCCTTCAATAAACTTTCCTGGTGCGAGATCAACCTCCAAGTCTGTACCTTCTACTCCTTCGATCGCTTCTCCCTCTTCGGAACCTTCAGAGGTAGATACACCTTTATAATCTACAATAGCAACATCTCCCATCTCGGCACCACGATCTTCGACGGGAACGAGGGTGGCTAATTGTTCTTGTCTTTCTTTCAACCAGTCTTCTAACTGTTGAGGATCATAGACGGTTTCTTCTGCTTTGACAGAAAGGCTTTGATAATCTCCCAATTCTATGGTGGGAGGGACATCTACGGCAACAGAGAATGTTAACGCTTCCCCTGGTTTAAATTTGTCCACCAGTTCCTCTAAACCAGTGCGTAAGACAGGTTGACCGATGGATTCAATTGATTCTTGTTTTAAGGCTTTTTCTACGTTTGTTTGGACTAACTTTTCTAAAGTAACCCCTTTAATATAGCGGTTTCCTAACCGTTGCAGCAGAATGGGACGAGGAACTTTTCCTTTACGAAACCCAGGAATATTGGCGGTACGGGCTAAGGTTTTAACCTCGGTTTCATAGGCTTTTTTGCCAGTTTCGGCGGGAATTTCAATTTCTAGGCCAATTTGACTATCGGGTAGTTTTTCCTGGGTGACTTTCATATAAATTACAGTTTCGGACAATTTATTATTATGCCATATTAGGTTGTGGCGAAGCATCCCAACTTGTTTTATTTTCTGTTGAAGAATCCGACAAAAACAACTCAAGTTAAGATAGCTTTTTCATTCTAACCTTAGTGTCTATGGATCAATCACCGATTTTTTCACTATTAGGGAAATTTTAAGATTTATATTCAGGATACTCTTAGTCTAGATCGCTTTGCTCTGACCACACAAGGGTCAATTTTAACTACTGCTTCAATTAGGGGTAAAATGCGCTTGGTATGATGTTTACGATGGACTTGATAAACTGTTTCTGTGTTCAAATCTAATGCGGTTAACCAACCACTTTGGTTATGGTAAGCACCGGTATCAATATCTAACCATCCTTCTCCGGCAACTAATTTACCTGCTAACACCCCAGGAAAGGTAAAGGTAATAGTATGACCGATAATCACCAGTTTATCCTCAAAATAGGGTTTCTCCATGGCATGAAAATCGTCCCTTACCCAACAAAACTGTTGTGCGGTTTGCTCTTCCAAAGGCATATTGGGATCGATCCCTCCATGCACTAACCAGACATCCCCTAAATCTAAATAGGTGGGCAAAGCTTTCATCCAGTCTATATGCTCTTGAGGGATATGATGGTCGTAGCTGACTAGGGTGGAGTAACCCCCTCCATAAAGCCATCCTTGCAGTTGATGAGTATTAACATCCCCTTTCCCAATGGTTTCCAGTAGCATATGTTCGTGGTTTCCTAGAATACAGTGGTACTTATTTTTGATCACGAATTCTACCACTTGAGAACTCTGGGGACCGCGATCGATTAAGTCCCCCAAAAAATAAACTTGATCTTTTGAGTTGGGGGCAACCGCTTCTAAAAGAAGATTCAGAGCATCATAATGACCATGAACGTCACCAATAACAATACGACGGTGTGAAGTAGCGGGTTGAGAGAAGGAGGTGGATGATAACATCTTAAGTTTTGTGCCGTTTTACGATGTCTGAGATTAGTATTCCCACATATTTCTCTAATATCTCACTTTCGTTACGGGAAGGTGATATATTAGACATAGATAGGGCTGATATTTTTTATTGATTGTTAGTTCCAATGAAAGTTCCCAAACTAAAAAATGGGTAATTTTTTTAGTTGTTCTTTTAGTATGTACAAGATGGAGGAATCCTGGGTAAATTTCATTTCTTAACTTAGTTTAAATAATAACAGTTGAGTGGTTTGCTCGGCATTAAAGTTATCATCACTGATTAAAAATAGGGTTTTACTTCCATCTGCTAATCTTGGTCCGAGGGTCATTCCTTCTAAGTTATCTAACTCAATGTCCAAGGTTTCTAAGTCTAATAATAGCTTTTTTCTGAGGGGGTTAGTGTTATTTGTTCCCTCTTGAAAACTGAGAGTAGTTGATGTATCAGAGGCACCACTATTAACTACTTGAAATAATTTTGCCCCAAAACCAAACACTCCAAAGGTTCGCTCTAAACTTAACCAAGAACCTTCCTTGGGCAAAGCGAGTAATTCTGTTAACCCATTAGAAACCGCACCTTTGGGGGTTTCATCTAATAAGTATAAATGTTCGGCAACTATGACCGGAGAACCCACGGGACTAATCACATAGTGCAGGAGACGCACAGGAATGTTGAGGGGAGGGGTTGTGGAGGTGTCCTGTTTCAATGAACTTTCGGTTGCTGTGAAAAGGCGAAAGGGGTCATCTTTGAGGGTACTGGTGGAACTGATGGTTAAGGGTTCAAAGCCTAAATTTTCTTCTACTCCTCTGGGTTCACTGTCGGTATCTGTGGCTATGAGATATCTTTTTGGGAGAGGTATCTGCTCTTGAAGTTGTCCTGTAGTCGAGTTAAATTCGCCGATAAAGGGGTTAATTTCGTCTTTAGGTATTCCCTCACTAGAAATAAATACAGTGCCTCTAGGAGACAAGGAAATGCCTTCTGGATCGATGGTTTGGGATGAGTAATTTTGTCCTATTTCGTTTTGGAGAGTGGTGACATTTTCCACCGTTACTCCTTGTATTTTGGCAATTTGCTCGTTATTGCTGGAAATATCTATTTTCAGGGTATAAAATCGAGCAGGAGATAGTTGGGAGCGATCGTCAGATAAGGCATAGAAGCGATCTTTTTGTTTATGGTAAGTAATGGCTGATAATCCACCTATGGGAGTTTCCTGGAAAGTTTGGGTTGGTATTTCGTATTTATCTAGAAATTCTAGGCTAATGGGGGGAAATAGTCTTTCTTCTGCTTGAATTTGGGGCATTGTACTGCAAGCAGATAAACCGATGATGACGGTTAAAGCTAGGATCAGATTAACAATTTTCCTCACGTTAATATCCGGGTAACATATTTCTCCTTCAAATGTTACCTTAGATGAGTGTTCGGTGAACAGTTATGGGTTAAGTTGACTCTTAATTTAAATTTTGGTGAGGAAAATTATGTTTTATTTTCGTAATTCTATTAATAAGTTTTCTGTTTTAGTTATTCTAACTGTTATTGTTTATGCTGGTGATTTTGTACGGTTTAATCATAGTGCTTTATCCCTACCGGAACTAGAATTAAACCCTTTGGAATTACCTTTAGATGATCCTTTACTTCCTCCTGTTCCTCGTCCTTTGACTCCATTGGAACAAAAAAGATTGAGAAGAGAACTAGATAAATTAAACCAAAAAGCACAAGAAGAATCAAATGCTGGTAATGATAATCTTGCTTTTGAAATTTGGTATCGAGAATTAAGATTAAGAAGAGTTTTAGGAAGAATAGAAGAAGTTAATGCTTTAGGAAGAGTTGGGGAAGTTGCTTGGAATAAAACTAGGACTGAAGATGTACAAATTATTAGTCAGAGAATAGTTGAATTACAAGAATTATCGGAACAAGAAGATCCTCTAAGTCCAAAATTTTTGATTGCTTTAGCTAATGCTTACGCTAAGTTACATAGTTTGGATAATTCGATTATTGTTTATCTAAAAGTTTTAGACTATGCTAGGGAAAATGATACTCCTTTTACGGAAAAAGAAGCATTACAAGGATTAGGAAGACTCTATTTAGCTAAGTTTGATTATCCCAGGGCGGCCGTTATTTATGAGGAGTTATTAAACATAGCAGAACTAGAACAAAATACTTACGAAGAAGGTTTATATTTACAAGCATTAGCGGAAATTTATACTGCTTCTTTACAACCCAATAATTCAGTGAATATTAAACAAAGATTAGTAGATAGTTATCTTGCTAGTCAAAACATTGAGCTTGTCCCTCCTTTAAAAATCGAAATTGGTCAAGATTATCAAGCATTAGATCAACCAGAATTAGCTAGTCAAAATTATCAAGAAGCTTATGCTTTAGCTTGGTCTTTACAACAGTTTGGTTCGGCAGCCAACGCATTAACAAAATTGGCTAGTTTATACACCGAATACGAACAAGAGGAGTATGCTTTAGAGATTTATCAACGCTTAATTCAAGTGGAACAATTATCTTATAATTATTACGGTTTGATGAAAGCTTATGACAAAATTGGGGAGATTTATCTAGAAAACGAGCAATATGAACCTGCTTTATTTGCTTTCCAAGAAGGGTTAATTTTAGCTCGTTCTCTTAATCATAATCAAGGACATTTTCTAGCACAAATTCAAAAAGTTAATCAAGGAATGAATCCAGTAATTGAAGAAGAGGAAATTCCTAGTGTTCAGGAAAAATTGCCAACTTCACCAACTGATATTGATCCTATTCAAGATGAAATAGAAATTAGAGAAAACCCTGTTGATGATTTTGAAAATCAATTTGAACGGGATAATATTTTGATAGAAAACTAATTATTTAAAATATAACACAAGCATCCTGCTTGTTGTTATAAGTTATTATCAATTATCTTATATTGATATTAAGATGATTAATATTTTTTGAATGTTTAGCGATCGCCTAAAAATTTCTGCTATATTTTTCGTCATCATTAAGATTATGCTATACTTATCCTAAATATTCGATATTGGGATGAATATGGAATTATTCACTAGCGGTATAACAGCTTTCTTGACACTTTTGAAAACTCAAACCTTGGATAAAGCGGGTAAAAAAATAGTTGCAAAAACCAGTGATAAGTTGGTTGATATTGGTTTAAATCAAGCTAATAACGTCTTAAAGTTAATACAGAGTAAGTTTCCTGATAAGGTAGCTAAGTTAGAAGATAGTAGTAACTCACAAGAGGTTATGGAAGCAGAGGTTATTAAGGAAATAGCTAATAGTGATGATGAAATAAAAAAAGAACTCGAAAAATTAGGTAAAATGATACAAGAAAATCCAGAAGCAAGACAAATAATAAATAATATCAAGCAAACAGGTCACGGTAGTGTTACTTCTACTGGGCCTAATGCTAATATTCAGCAAACTTTTGATATGTCGACAAAAAACTATTATGGCACTACACCTGACTGAAAGCAAGAACCTAATCTAACTCCACAAGAATTACAAAATTTCTATCGTCAATTTTTACAACAAATACAAGAAAAATATCAAGATTTAAAACTGTTTCATACTCAGAAACCAGTTAAATTACTAGATCAATATATTCCTATTCAAGTTACATTAGAAAGACGGTTTACCCATGAAATTGAAACTATTAGGAATTATGGTATCTTTGATTTAGATTCAAAAGATGCTTATGCTACTAAGGGAATAATAGAAGAAACTAAAACAGTTAAAGTTCACTGGGAAGAAGCAAAAAAAGAGCATAAAAAAATCATGGTACTTGCTGATCCAGGTATGGGAAAATCCACCTTATTAAAAAATGAAACTGTTATCAAAGTTCAAGAAGAATTAGAAAATATAGAAAATAAGTCAATTGATTATCTAGTTTTTCCCTTATTCATTCGTTTATCAGAATTAGCAATAGAAGAAGGCGAAATTATTGATATTATTCCCAACATTCTTAGAAAAGACTATCCAGAAATTATTAATCAAATTGAATACTATTTAAAAGAAAAGCTAAAACAAGGAAAATGTTTATTGTTATTGGATGCGTTGGATGAAGTACCGAAAAATGAGAGAATATCCTTAACTAAAAAAATAAATAGATTTGTCAAAAACTATCCTTGTCAGCTTATTTGTACGTCTCGTATTGTGGGATATGCAGGAAACTTTATTGATGGAGGTAAAGAGGTTGAAATTGTTCCTTTTGATGATGAAAAAACAGCAGAATATATCAAAACTTGGTTTAATCATGCAGCAGGAAAAATAGAAGATGAGACAGTTTCCGCAGATGGGTTAATTAATGAGTTAAAAAATAAACCCCAAATACAAGGTTTAGCACAAAATCCCTTATTATTATCCTTATTATGTAGTTTATATCAAAGCAAAGGTTTAATTTTACCTGCACGACGGACACAAGTTTATCAAAAAGCAGTTAACTATATTTTAAGTCAATGGTCAAAGGATAATCAAAGAAAGTTATCAGACGAAGGTTGGGTTATTGCTAAACTGAGTTTATTAGAATATTTAGCTTATGAGTTTAGTTGTCAAAATCAAGAAGTTTTTTCTGGGAAGGAATTATCTAGTAAAATTGATCAATATTTAAACAACACAGATAAGAGAGAGTTTAAACCAAAAACAGCAACAGATTTAATTAAAGAATTAACAGAAGAAGATGGAATAATTCAAAACCTATCAGCAGAAGGTAATCAATATTTATTTTTACATCGTACTTTTCAAGAGTATTTCACTGCTTCTTATTTACAAGAAAAAATAGAAAAAAATGAAAAACAAGGATTAAAATTGATTCAAGCTCATTTTTGGGAATATGATTGGCACGAAACCATTATATTAGTGGCAGGTTTGTTAAAAAATCCCATCCCTTTATTAAAGAAACTGCGCCAAGACAAAGATGATATATTCAAGACAATGTTATTATTATCTGGTTCTTGTTTAGCGGAATGTTTTAATAAAGTAAACAATGAAACTCAAAATGACGCTTTAGTACAGGGTATAATTGATGATACTTCTAAGTTTTGGCTAAAGTATCCAGATGTAGAGTTTATTACATCGGTGCTTATTTCATTGGGAAAAATAGGTAGTGAAACAGCAGTTAACTCATTAATTGAAGCTTTGAGTGACTCTGATAGTGACGTTAAAAAGAATGCAGCAGAAGCATTAGGAAAAATAGGCAGTGAAGCAGTAGTTAATGCACTAATTGAAGCTTTGAGTGACTCTGATAGTGACGTTAGAAGCAATGCAGCAGAAGCATTAGGAAAAATAGGCAGTGAAACAGCAGTTAATGCACTAATTGAAGCTTTGAGTGACTCTGATAGTGACGCTAGAAGCAATGCAGCAAAAGCATTAGGAAAAATAGGCAGTGAAACAGCAGTTAAGCCCTTAATTGAAGCTTTGAGTGACTCTGATAGTGACGTTAAAGAGAATGCAGTAAAAGCATTAGAAAACATCGGCAGTCCAGAAATATTGCCGCAATTAATCAAAAACTGGAATATTGATATATACGAAGAATATATTTTTATCCTTGCCAGAAAACTTGCCATTCGTTACAGTCGCCGTAACTTATCTTATATCCCTGTTTATCCTCACCGCGTTTTTTCTATCAAAAGGCTGATCAAAAGGATCTTTATGATGTAAAGGAAGATTAGCAGCTTTTATTGCATGATTTGGTGTAATTAATAAAGCTTCTAACCCATCAGCTTGCATTTGTTGAGGAATAAAAATCTCTAATGGTTGTGATATATTTAACTTACCTATTTTAACTTTTATGCCAATTTCCCAAATACTTGCAACAGATAGATAAAGTTGATTATTCTTATTTCTAATAGTTGCTTGTGCTGTATCACTTAATTTTTCTGGTTCAAACAACCACCATAACCAACAGTGAGTATCTAACAAAAATCTCAATCTTCTACTCCTTCAAACAAAGATATTAATTCTTCATCTGTTTGATAAAAATTATCGGGAACAGTACATTGACCTCGTAAACGTCCAGGAATGCGATCGCTTTGTTGAGAGTTAGGATAAGCAGTTAGTAAAGCTACAGGTTTTCCTTCATTAACAATAATAATCTCTTCACCTTTTTCTACTCTCGTTAATAACTGTAAAAGTTGCTTTCTTGCTTCATCTACATCGATTGCATTCATTTTAAATCACAGTATAGGACGCACCATTTTCCACTATGTATAGAATACTATGTCAAGTCAATATAAAGCAAGCATTTGTTACATAAATTTGCTAGTTATTGAACACCTAATCACCGATAGCTGATCACTAATAAAAAGGGTATAATAAAAAGAAATAATCCCCATGAGAGATTAACAAATGAATTCTGTAAATGTTAATCAATTTCAAGCCAATATAAAACAGTTTATCGAACAAGTAATTAGCAAACATCTCCCCCTTAAAGTCAAGGGAAATAATGGACAAGATTTTATTGTTATTAGTGCTGAAGACTGGGAACAACAACAAGAAACCCTTTATGTCCTACAAAATAGTAGTTTAATGCAACAAATTGCTGATTCAGCCATAACTCATAACAAGAGAAAAGGTTACTCACCAACGGATGAAGAATTAGATGAGATCATTAGTATTTGAAGGAAAAACATGGTTAGCTTATGAGGAATTAAGACAAAAAGACAAAAAACTACATACAAATCTTTGTAAATTACTTAAAGAGATGTTAAGAGGAGAGCCTACTGTTGGCACAGGAAAACCTGAACCCTTAAAACATAATCTTAGTGGTTTTTGGTCAAGAAGATTATCTCAAAAAGATAGATTAATTTATAAGTTTGATGATAACTATATCTATATTTTCGCTATTGGTGGTCACTACGACCAAGTTTAAATAAGCGATTGATATTTTTTTGTTTTAAATAGTGCAAAAATCAGTTCATTAGCGATCGCTTATTAATATAGTAAAAATTATTTCAATAGATCAGGCCAGCCTTATTACATAGCCCACACCTTCCCCATAATATCCTGACTGTTACCCATAATAACATAAAAAAGTAGCATGGTCTAGACTCCTGATTATCTCGTTGCTTAATGAATATAATTTGCAATTATTTCTTAAGATTTAAGATAGTTTTATCGTTTTTTTGTATAATTAGTTACTTTTTTTAGGAATTGTGGCTCAAAAACAGATTATCAAGAATACAAATATAATACATTTTAGAGAATTAGTAAATATTATGAATGTATCAAAAAGATTTTCAACTAGAGAAATTTTCTTAAATTCCACAGATAACCCAATAGAAAGACTATAATAACAAAAAATTACATGGTGTGAAGAGAAATCTATGGCCGTTCAATTAAAACAAGCTCTCAGCGTAGGGACTTATATCATAAGTCAACGTTTCAAGGGTCGTAAACGCTTCCCTCTAGTATTGATGCTAGAACCCTTATTCCGTTGCAATTTAGCCTGTTCTGGATGCGGAAAAATTCAACATCCTACAGATATTTTAGCCCGTAATCTAACCCCCGAAGAATGCTTTAACGCAGTAGAAGAATGTGGTGCGCCGGTGGTATCTATTCCTGGTGGTGAACCCTTACTGCATCCTCAAATTGATGAGATTGTTAAAGGGTTAGTAGAAAGGAAAAAATTTGTCTATCTTTGTACCAACGCCATTCTCTTAGAAAAGAGTTTACATAAGTTTGAACCCTCCCCTTATTTTTGCTTCAGTGTGCATTTAGATGGATTGAAAGAACATCATGATAAATGTGTTGATCGCAAAGGAGTTTTTGATAAAGCGATCGCAGGAATAAAAGCAGCCAAAGCCAAAGGTTTTCGGGTAACTACAAACACCACCGTTTTTGAAGGAACCGACCCCAAAGAAATGCAGGAATTTTTTGATTTCTTAGACACTTTGGGAACCGATGGAATGATGATTTCTCCTGGCTATAGTTATGAGTGGGCCCCGGATCAAGATAACTTCTTAAAACGGGAAGAAACTAAAAAGTTATTCCGAGAAATTTTAATGCCTTGGAAGTTAGGTAAAAAGAAATGGAACTTCAACCATAATCCCCTCTTTTTAGATTTTCTCTTAGGAGAAAAAGACTATGAATGTACCCCTTGGGGAAGTCCTAGTTATAGCGTTTTAGGATGGCAAAAACCCTGTTATCTTCTCAATGAAGGACATTATCAAACCTTCAACGAATTAATGGAAGAAACCCAATGGGAAAACTATGGTCGTGCTAGTGGAAACCCTAAATGTGCCGACTGTATGGTACATTGTGGTTATGAACCTACAGCAGCCGTTGATGCCATGAACCCTGCGAATATGGGACGCGCTTTAGGCAGTGTCATCAGTGCTTAATTTTCTCTAATTTTTGAGGGAATAGAGACTAAAATTTAGAAGTAAAAAGGTAGAAGTAAAAAGCAAAAAACTCTACCTTTTCTTTCATTTCATTTATCATTTATCATTTATCATTCGTTTGGAAGTAGGCTTGAAACTAAAATGTTCAATGTTCAATGTTCAATGTTTGGTCAATCAGAATTTAGAATTATTAAACTCTGAAGTTTACAAATTACCCCAACTTTTCAAAAGTTGGGGTTTCTAAATGGGTCAAACTTTTCTTATTTTTTCAAGACCAGGGATCAGGAATTGATTTAAAATCATCTGCGTTCATCTCTTCCGGGGAAGATAAATCTGCTGTAACAATGGTTTCCTTGTTGGAATCTAATTCTTGTTTTAAAGCTTCCCAATCTCCAGGATCTTCCAATTCTTCGTATAAATTGGAACTGGCAGTAATTGTTTCTTTACAAAGATCAATATCTGCGGCCATATGCTTATTAATTTGAGCCGCTTTTACTACTTGTTCAAAAGATGATCTCTGTGGTGATGTTTTCGGGTTTGAAGAACTATCAGTGCCTTTTAACGATTGTTTGAGGTGATGTAATTCTTGAGTCAAAGTCATTAACAATGTTTCCATTTTTTCCAGACGCTGAGTTACCTCTATTGGTGAAGGAGTAGAGATTTCTGGGGGGGTTGAGGAATCAACCTGATAGGGACATAAACGAGCAAATTCTTTTAAACCAATTTCCCCATCTTCAAGCAATGAAAGAGCTTCACTTTTCAAAGAAGATGGTTGATCCCTTCGCGCGATTTCCTTGAGTTGCTCGAGATCAGCACCTTGAGCAATGGCTGTTTTTAAAGCAGGAGTGATGGTATGGAATTCGTATAATTGGATGTAACCATCGTATCCGTCACCGTTGCATTGACGGCAAAGTCTACCTTTTTGTCTCATCTTTTCTCTTTCTGTTTCCTCGAGACAACGAGCTTTATAAAAGGTATTTTCAGCCTTGTTAGCCTCAGAAATTCCCAATTGAGCTAATTCATCCACCGTGGGTTCATCAATCATACGGCAAGCAGGACATAAACGAGGAATAGTCTGTTGATGAAGAACCCCTATTAAGCTATCTGCTAATAAACTTGGAGTCACCATTTCCCTTAATAAAGTAATGGCACTGATTCCATCTTCAGCATTGAGACTGGCGAGAACAAAACGTTCGTTATCCGCCATTTCTGCCACCATACGAGCCACCGATGGATTAGAAAGATGATCTACCAAAATACGCTCTTTCTCTTGTCCTAGAAGGGATTGTAACACCGTATGATAATCTTTTTCTTGATCAACATCGATCTCAGTTTGACTCATACCAGAGAGAAGATAACTGATAGATTCTTCTACAGTGGCCATGGCTGATGGGTTAGCCATATTTTCAGAGAATAAACTATAAAGAAGGGGTGTAGGGGCTTTTTTATCAGTATTGGTAACTAATAATAATCCCGAAGAACTCTGCATTATTTCTTCGAGAGATTTTCTGACCACTGCATCAGAAATCAGGGTTTCTAAATTGGGAGGTTTAACAGCACTATCCACCACACGAATTGTAATTTTTTCCCCATAAAAACTGGGCTGGGTTTGTAGGAAAAAATGGATAGTCCGACCCCCTCCCCGTTTGCGAATACGGCCTTTTTGTGGAGTTTGAGATTGGTTAACGTCCAACTCGGCCATCAACTTTAACCGAGATAAAATACGCGAGGTTAATTTTTTGGGTAAGGGATCAACGAGGGGTTTGAGAATCTCGGCCTTACCATAGCGAATGCTGAGAAAATTAGCCTCCGGTTCAATCTGAATAGAAGTAGCTTTTTTTTCAACTGCTTTGGCTAGAAATTTATTAACCAGGGTGACAATTGTATTAGATGGTGTTTCCTGTAAAATAGAATTGGTTTTTGGCGTAAATTCTGGTGGGGAAGATTCATCACCAACAATGGTAGCCTCACAATCAGGTACTTGTTGACCAATGAGGGTGGCTTCACAATTTAAGGAGTCTTGAGAGTGATTAGACATGGGTGGTTAATGATAAGCTTGAATTAGAATTTAATAATGACATTCAGGTCAGATAACATTTCTTATATCCTGTCGGTTGGTTACCTAAGTTCGACGTAAGGCAAAATTTCCATAAGTCGTAGCACTGGAAGTCTGTATCCCCCATAAAAACCTTGAAAATTACCTCACTCTGAACTCCGAAATCCTAAGACCGAACTCAGATTTGTTGGTTGTTACAACCAGAAAACGATCCCTTAATGGTTTTACTATTCTTTATCAGGATGCCCAAATTTTTCCCTTTGCCTACCATTTCCCCAGAAAAATAAGAAACCCATAGGCTAAGTGTACCTATGGGTTCTAAATTTAAGAAAAATACCGATAAATTGTGAGATAAATTGCTATTATCTACATTAATCCAGTATTTGTTCCTGGTTTTCCCGTGGCTAATTCGACTTTGACGATTTTACCGCCCATTTTCATGATGCGTTGTTGTTCGCGAAACCAATTATCGTAAGGAACCAATTTTGTAAAAAAGGTATTTTGTAATTCTCGCTGAGTCCGAATTCTCGTTTGACTAGGAACACAAGCGGTGACTTTAAACATTCGCATGGGTCAAGTTCTCCTAAATTTCCTGAAAAATTCTCATACAACAAAGTTCGGGAGTCAAGAGTCAATACTAGATCGTCAAAACCCATCTTTAACAGCAAAGATTAAGCCTTTAACCAGCTAGCACTCACTCTAGACTTCCCGAACCTCTTTTTCAACAACCTTTAGTTGGTTGTTCCTCTCAGTGGTTCTAGCTTAAGCCAGAGCAAATGTAGTCAAAATAAACACCCATTTCTTTGCCTGCATCTGCACCAACTAAACCAGCAGTTACTTCTTTCATAGCTTGAATAGCTTGAACAGTGCTAGGAATGGGAACACCCAAGGAGTTGTAGGTTTCTTTTAATCCATTAAGAACACGCTCATCGAGGATGGAAGGGTCACCCGCTAACATAGCGTAGGTAGAGTAACGGAGATAGTAGTCGAGGTCACGAATACAAGCAGCGTAACGACGAGTGGTGTACATATTACCGCCAGGACGGGTAACATCGGAGTACAGTAAGGAGGTAGCTACTGCTTCTTTAACAATAGCAGCAGCGTTAGCACTAATCACACTAGCCGCACGAACACGAAGTTCTCCGGTAGCGAAATAGCTTGTCAGTTTGTCCATCGCAGAAGGTTCAAGGTACTTTCCTTGAACATCGGCGGAGTTAATTACAGAGGTAATTGCGTCTTGCATAGTTTTGCTTCCTTAATCTTGCCTAGTCTTCAACAGTCTTAACAATTATTGGGGATGGCCGAGATAATACGAGTGTTTTTGACTCGTCTTAGCTCATCGCACCGATAACATAATCGAAGTAAGTACCAGCTTCTGCTGCATCATCAGCAGACATCATTGCGGTTGATACTTCTTTCATCTCCTGTACACTTTGGGCAACTGCTTCAATGGAGGTTCCCAAAGATTTGTACATTTCCTGTACACCTACTAAACCAATTTCTTCGATGGGGGTAACATCACCAGAAACGATTCCGTAAGTGATTAAACGGAGATAGTAGTCCATGTCACGAAGACAGGTAGCGGTCATTTCTTCGCCGTAAGCGTTTCCACCAGGAGAAACAACATCAGGACGCTTTTGGAATAAACGATTGCCGGCTTCTTTAATGATTCTTTCCCGTGAATCAGTTAAAGTTTGCGCAATGCGTAAACGAGCAGAACCGCCGGTTACAAAAGCTTTGATTCTATCGAGTTCGCCAGGGCTGAGGTAGCGAGCTTCTGCATCAGCATTCACGATGGATTTCGTGACAATACTCATGGATGGATTCCTCCCAATAATTTGAACTAGATGCTCTAATGGTTACATCTTATACGAAATCGGGTTGCAATTGGATCGCTTAACTTGATCCATGATCAAGCAACCTGACCCATCTATTCTCTGGCATTGTGTTGACATTCACTATTGTTTCTTAATATTTTGTAATATTTTTTTCATAAATCGGGGGTTTGGGGAGTGTGGGAACCTGAGTTCGGAGTTCGGAGTTCGGAGTTCGGAGTAGGGGAGTGTGGGAAGACTAGGGCGTGTCTGCAAAGTTAAAAAATCTTAGTTGAGGGAGGCAGAGGGGGCAGAGGAAGCAGAGGAAGCAGAGGGGGAAATTAGTTTATTTTTAATATTCTGCTCCCCAGTCTCCCAGTCTCCCCGTCTCCCCGTCTCCCCGTCTCCCCGTCTCCCCGTCTCCCCGTCTCCCCGTCTCCCCGTCTCCCCGTCTCAACACCGGTTGCTGATGACTTCGATAGCGGTAATAGGCTGCACAAGGTCCTTCTGAGGATACCATAGGCGCACCCAGAGGGTTTTCTGGTGTACATTGGGTTCCGAAAGCGGGACAATCGTTAGGTTTTTTGTACCCTTGCATGATTTCACCGCTAATACAGACTTGTGGGGCAGTGGATGGAGTCAAAGAGGATAAAGGGCTTTCAAAGCGTTTTAAGGCATCATATAAGGCGTATTCTGGGCGTAATCCTAACCCACTTTCTCCTATTTCTCCAATACCTCGCCAACGACGGGGAACTACTTCAAAAACTTCTTGAATGAGTTGTTGCGCTAAAGCATTACCCTGAGATTTTACGGAGCGAACATATTGATTTTTACAATCATATTTTCCTGTTTCTAATTGTTGAATACAATGATAAATTCCTTGTAAAACATCGATAGGTTCAAATCCTGTCACAACGATAGGTACTTTGTATTTTTGGGCGATAGGTTTATAGGCTTCGTATCCCATAACTGTACAAACATGACCGGCTGCTAAAAATCCTTGTACTACACAATTGGGAGACGATAAAAGGGCTGACATGGCTGGTGGAACTAAGACATGAGAAACTAATAAAGAAAAGTTCTTGATTCCTTGTTGTTTCGCCTGATAAACTGCCATGGCTGTACCTGGAGTAGTTGTTTCAAAGCCAACAGCAAAAAAAACAACTTCTTTATCTGGATTTTCTTGGGCAATTTTTAAACTATCTAAGGGTGAGTAAACAATGCGAACATCTCCCCCTGATGCTTTGATAGTTAATAAATCTTTTTCGCTTCCAGGTACTCGTAACATATCTCCAAAAGAACAAAAAATAACATTAGAAATACTCGCTATTTTTAAAGCACAATCTATCAATTCAATCGGAGTAACACAAACGGGACAACCAGGACCGTGAATTAAGGTTATTTCAGAAGGTAATAAGCGATCAATCCCGTATTTAACAATCGAATGAGTTTGTCCACCACAAATTTCCATAATTGTCCAAGGTTTAGTGATAACTTCTGTGATCTCTTGGACATACTTTTGAGCTAGATCCGCGTTACGATATTCATCAACAAATTTCATGATTTTCTCAGTTTTAAAATTATACTTTTTTGCTCAATACTATTCCGTTGACTCGATGATAATTCTGCCTTCTGCTTGTCTTGAAAAAAATTAACTTTTTTTTTGTTTTTCTCTTAATCAGTAGAAATTTTAGTAATCTGTGATTGATACCCTTAAAAACTTGTAGCAGTTTTCATTTGCATAGATTAAACATGAAAATGTCAAGACTCCCCACACTCACTCAATAGAAATATTGATACACTCAATTGAAAACTGCTATTAAGTGGCCAAAATGTTCAATTATTAACTATCATTGATAATAGTAGTCAAAACCTTATTACTGCAAAAATCATTAACTTTAATAAATGACCGAAACTTCCCAAACCCTTCAATTACCCACTCATGAAAGTGCGATCGCCCTAGCTGGAGTGGCCGAAGAAAACTTAAAATTCCTCTCTCGTCATACTGGGGCTAACTTAGTCTTACGGGGTCAAGAATTAAGGGTTTATGGACAAGAAAAACCTGTACAAAGGGTGATGAAAGTATTGCGATCGCTAAAACCTTATTGGGAAGAAGCAAAAACTATTTCTCGTCCTGATCTAATGACGGCGTTTCAAGCGTTAGACACGGGACGCATGGAAGAATATCAAGACTTACAGAAGTCTATTTTAGCAACAACCCGTCGAGGGGAAGTCATTCGTGCGAAAACCTTTCGACAAAAACAATATGTTAAAGCTATCCAAAAACATGATGTTACTTTTTGTATTGGTCCGGCGGGAACTGGAAAGACTTTTTTAGCTGCTGTTTTAGCTGTTAGGGCGTTATTAAATGATGAATGTGAACGCTTAATTTTAACCCGTCCGGCAGTAGAAGCAGGGGAAAAATTGGGGTTTTTACCTGGAGATTTACAACAAAAGGTTAATCCTTTTTTAAGACCTTTATACGATGCTTTATATGAGTTTATCGACCCCCAAAGAATCCCTGATTTGATGGAAAGAGGACAAATAGAAGTTGCACCTTTAGCTTATATGAGAGGACGTACTTTAAGCAATGCGTTTGTCATAGTTGATGAGGCACAAAATACCACTCCAGCACAATTAAAAATGGTATTGACTCGTTTGGGGTTTGGCTCAAAAATGGTGGTAACAGGAGACATTACTCAAACCGACTTACCTGGACATCAAGCGTCTGGTTTAGTGGTTGCCACTAAAATTTTAAAGTCAGTGGAGGACATTGCTTTTTGTTACTTTTCTCAAGCGGATGTAGTGCGTCATCCTTTGGTTCAAAAAATTGTAGAAGCTTATGAGAACTTTCAATAAAAAAATGGGGGATAATTGAGGGAAAACTCTAGCCAAAAATCCTCAGAGGGTTTATATTTAGATAGACGACAATATTTGTGTTGAATATTGACGATACCTCAGTTTATTTGCCAATTTTATTAACTATGAAAGCTATTGTTTTAAGCTGTGATAAATATCTCAAATTTGCTGCTCACACCATTCTTAGTTACGAAAAAAGATGGTCAAATCATCCCTTTACCTTTAGAGTCCCTTATGGGGAAGCCGAATTTTTACCTGACTTTAAGCAGTATAGAAATAAGGTAGAATTGCTACAAACTGATAGCTGCAAAATGGCTTATTCGGTAGAAAGTCCATCGGGACCGAAAAAAGTTAGTTTGATTAGACCAACGGTCTTAAAATTAATCGAAGATATTCCCGATGATGAATGGATTTATTGGTGTATGGATGATAGATATCCTATTCGTATGCAAGAAGATAAGGGCAAAGACCTCTATGAGTTTATTAAAAATATTGAAGATCCTCAAGTCGTGCAAGTTAACTTTATCAGAAATACTAAACAAGGTTATTGGAAAAGCGATAAATTTCTTAAAGAAGATGGCCAACTATACACTCCTAATAAACAGATTCTTAGAGAAACTGTTTTTACAGAGCAATCTGAGATCAAATCTATCTGGATGCACCAATTTTTGAGAGCAAAAGTCTTAAGAAGAATCTTCTTAGGTTTTCCCGATAGAGCATTTCTTGGTAAAGAAATGGATTCTTTTAACCATCCTAAATTACCGGGAGAAAAATGCTATTTTCTCGAAAAAAATATAGGAATTTATGGTGAGAGTAGCAGTCGAGGGGAGATTACAGAAAATTGTGTTGCTAGTTTTAAAAGTTTAGGATTGGAATTACCCAAAGATATGAAAATATCTAAAAAATACTACGTCGTAGGGGAATTACCTTATAAGTTTTTGGGTCTAGAATTCAAATTACCGAAAAGATTAGATCAATTTTTAACTAGCGTTAATCGTTGGAGATCTAGAACTCTCGGTTAACCCTTAATTCATAATTTTTTCTGGTGTAACTAAAGAAAGATAAGGGGATAATAAATAATGTTTTGCTACTTTCTGCACCATTTCCGAACTAATATTATTAATAAGTTCTGGAAATTTTTTGTCAAATTCAATCCCTAACCCTAAAGTTTCATACCACCCGTATAAATGGGCAACTTCTGCATTAGTTTGTTTACCTAAAGCATATTGTCCTAGTAACTTGTTTTTGGTAATTTGTAGTTCTTCTGGGCTTAATTCTACTTCGGATAATCTTTCTGTTTCCTGTTGTAATCCCTCAATAGCAATGTTGGTATTATGAGGAGCAGTTCCGATATAAGTAACGAAATTAGAGGGTTGTAAACGAGTGGGGAAAAAGGCAGAAACATCATAAGCAAGTCCTTTCTTTTCCCTTAATTCTACAAATAAACGACTGGATAAACCATTGCCTAAATAGGTACTTAATAGTTTTAAAACAGGATAATCAACATGATCAACACCCACGGTTAAATAACCTAGCATAATGATCGCTTGTTGTGTTGCTTGATGATTGACTATTTTAGAAGGAGAAACTGTTAACATAGGAAGGGAATTAAGAGTTAAACTTTCGGAAGGATTTTCCCATGTTCCAAAACTTTTCTCAATTAATTGAACAGCCTGATCTAAGGTGATATTTCCTGATAAACTAATAATTAAATTATCGGGACGAAAATGTTGAAAATGACACTCTTGTAAGTCTTCTCGACCAACTTGACAAACGCTTTCTTCTGTGCCTAAAATCGAGCGTCCGTAGGGATGTTCTCCATATATTGTTTCTCGTAAATGTTTAAAAGCAACGTTAAAAGGTTGTTCTTTTTGAGAGCGAATAGTTTGACAAATTAACTGTTTTTCTAGGGCAATTTCTTCTTCTGGAAAAGTAGGAGAGCGCAGAATTTCTGCTAATAGGTTTAATATCTTCTCAAAGTCTCCTGAAACTGTTTTGATACTCATCATAAAATAATCTGATGCGGTATCCCCCCCTAAACCGGCACCCATTGATTCAATGGCCTCTGCAATGTCAAGAGAGGTCATAGTTTCGGTTCCTTTGGTGATTACAGTTGCCAGTAAGTGAAAAATACCTGCTTTTTCGGGATTTTCCCACAAATTACCCGCTTTTTTCCAGAAAAAACGCCCTGAAACTAGGTCGGCGGTGGGATTTTCTCGAACGATTAAAATGATGCCATTATCTAACTGTAAACGATGGATATATTGGGTGGTGGAAACAAGAGAAGATTTGTGCATTATTGAGTAATTTTTGTTTAATTAATTAGCAGGGTTCCATAATAGTAATACCATACCGTTTTGGAGACAAATATTGGGCAGCAAGGTCTTGTAATTTTTCTGCACTATATTGTTGAATTAAGCTAGGATAAGTTAGGGCTAATTCAGCATGGGCTAAGGTTTGATAATAACCGTATAATCCTGCTAATTGACTGGGGGTTTCTGTGGAAAAAATGTAGTCATGACAGAGCAATTTTTTAGCTTTGTTTAATTCTGCTATTGGTATCGGTTCTTGTTGTAATTGTCTTAATCGATCGCAGATAATTTCTTCAACTTGAGACATATTTTGGGGATTTAACCATGCTCCAATGGTAAACAAACTGGAATCTTCTTGCAAGGAAAAAGAACTTTCAATATCCATTACCAGTTGTTGGTCTTCTCGTAATTCTTGGACTAGACGAGATGTTCTACTACCCCCTAAAATAACTGATAATAAGTCTAATCCTAACCCTTCTTCTAATTGATTGATTCCGGGTCCTATCCACCCCATTAATAAGCGTCCTTGGCTTAATCTAGGAGAGTAGATATGATTGCGCCTAATTTCTGTTAGAGGGGGTTCTGAGTTAATTTGATGGGGAGGACATTCCCACGGCCGACTAAAGTTGGAAAAAGCTTTATCTACTAAGCATAAAGCGGCGTTTTTGTCAATATCTCCCACTACCACCACTGTGATATTTTCGGGTTGGTAATGGGTTCGATGAAAACACCGTAACTGATGGGTTGAATATTGTTTGAGTTGGGTTTCCTGACCCAAAATTGATTTTCCGTAGGGGTGCTGTTGGTATAATGTTTCACAAAGGCTTTGAAAGCAGATCCAATCGGGATTATCATTGGATGAGCGTATTTCTTCTAAAATTACATCCCTTTCTCGTCTAAATTCTTCCTCGGGGATGGCTGCTTGTAGTAAAATTTCCCCTAAATATGGTATGGTTTGCTTCAAGCGATCGCTACCTACAGTCAAGAAAAAATGTGCGTAGTCATGACTGGTAAAAGCGTTGGTTATACCCCCATTTTGTTCTATGATCTCATCAAATTTTCCTGGATGGATTATTTTGCTTCCTTTGAAGATCATGTGTTCTAGGAAATGGGCAGTCCCTCCCCACTGTTGGGGTTCAACCCTTGTTCCTGCTTTAATCCAAACATCTACCACAGTTACTGGGGTAACAGAAAGATTCTGATGGACAACCGTTATCCCCTGATCTAGTTTGGTAACGCTAACGGGAAAACCCCGATTTTTGCAACGATGTTCTTCTTGTCTCAATGACTAAAATGGTTAGGGTTTCTTTAATTTTAGGTTAATTTTAAGTTTTTGTCTGGCTTCCCTGAAGTGAATGTCTGGAAACCTTGACATTTAGAATAATCTGAAAAACCGCCGTGCCGTTTTACCTCAGTTTATGACCTGGAAGAACCAGGTGGGTATCGACCGCTTATCGTTTCTGTTTCCGAGTACAAGCTCGGTTTACTACCACGATAGCTGGTTAACGCCCTTAAACTCAAAGCATAGATCAAAAAACTTTATTGGCAGTCACCAACACAGCAGCTTTTCTCTTCCACTTTATCACAAACTCAAAAAATTGTAGTTCCAATTTCTCGTTACCTTTTTCCTAAAACTGACATCTTGCACCTTCAAATAAAATCCTAGTTTTGTTAGAGGCAGGAGTTGAAAGGCAGGAGGCAGAAGGAGTAATAGCTAGATATAATCTTAAATAGCCAATTATGA
>NZ_JASJEB010000080.1 GCF_030064895.1 Crocosphaera sp.
GATAGGGATTTAAACGCAGCAAAAAACCTGGAAAAACTAGGCCGAGCTACGGCCAAAGTTACGCCTGTGGACAAGTCAGAGCCGACTCCCTTGGATGAAGCAGGAAGTAAAATAGACTCAAACCAAGTTATCATGAGCCTAAAAACCTGATGGGTAAGTTTGAGTAAGTTTTATATAGCGGAGTCTCAACTAATATCTTGATTTATTGTTGTAATTGATTAGCTATAATTAATAATTCCTTGGGTATTATTGAGAATAACATCCGTTAGGTCTGCATTAGTTAAATCTGCATTGGTTAGGTCTGCATTGGTTAAATTTGCACCGATTAATTTAGCTTTAACTAAACTAACTCCTGTGAGGTTAGCATTTTCTAAATTTGCTGCTATTAGTTTAGCACGATTGAGGTTGCTGTATTGTAAATTAGTCCCTGATAAATTTGCAGCGATGAGGTTAATATTTTCTAGGTTGAGGTATTGTAAATTCATGTTAGAGAGTTCTGCTTGTTGAAAATTTCTTTCTCCTAAGCGATATCTTTGTAATAATTCTGCTGCTTCTGTTATCATGATTTCTCTTTGTTTTGGAGTGTTATAAGTTATGGTAAATCTATCTTTTTGTTTGAGGACATTTTCTAATTCTTGATATAGGGAATAATTGCTAATTCCACTAATAGTTAACCATCCCTGCGATCGCGTCATTGCTACAAATAATTGATTACGGGATAATAAGTTATTTTCTGCTTTAGCAATATGATCTAATCCAATAATATAAACCATATCTGCTTCTTGTCCTTTAGCGCGATGAATACGAGATATTGTTACGGCCCCTTCATACCAAAATTGATTAGGATTATTTTTAAATTCTGTGGTTAAGGACGGGGTATTTTCTTGGGTTAAATCATTACATTTTTTAGTTCCTGGAATATAAATATCAATCCCTTGTCTAATCAGAAAATTAGCAGTGGTTTGTTGTAAGCGAAAAGAGTCAAAATAATTACCCAAAATTAAAACTAAAATCTCTTTACTTGGTCGTAGTCCATCTTGACGTAAATTTTGATAAATTTTTTGATATAAAGCACTAATTTCTTGTTGTCTTGATAAATATTTATTAAATTGAATTAATGGATATTGACAAGTTTTATGTAAAGGGTTTGGGGAATTTTCTAAAGGTCTAGTAATAGTTATTTTTCTGCCTTTTTTTATGTCTCCATGCACTTCATATCCTAAACTTTTCCAATCTTTTTTATCGCTGATTCCTGTTAATATTCCTTGGGGGCGTAACCATCCCATAACCATAGCGTGGGCAGCAATAATAATCAAATGGGGTGTCCGATAACAACGAGACATTATCTCTGTTTTATTAATTTCATTATCATATTTTCCTGTGACAATATTGCCTAATTCTTGACCAAAAATTTCACTGGGATTGGGAACGTCTAAACTATCTAAACTCTGTAATTCATCATAAGTCCAAATCAATCTTTTTTGTTTAATATCTACAGCATCAACTGGACGTAATGCTTGATAAGCTAACCAATAAAAAGGCTGTTTTTCCTTATAAAGCCAATTTTCAACCATGAAGTCTTGCCCTTCATCGATTAAAATAGCATCAAAAATCTGAGGAATTGCAGTTTGATTTAAGAGGTTAACACAGACTTCCCCTAATGCTTCTGATGGTTGTTGAAATGTGGTTTGATTAACTCCTAAAGGAACGACTTTTGTTACTTGACATAAGAAGCGATAAAATCCTAATTGTTCTCGAGAACCCCAACCATGAAAAACCTGTAATTGTTGATTATTGATATTGTATGTTTGTTGTTGATGACTAAAATATCTAACCCATTGATCAATCTGTTTTATAATTTCTCCATAAAGACTACGAGAAAAGAAAACAAAAGCTATTTTCCAATGAGGATATTTCAGGTGCATAATAGCTGCTTTTTGACACAGTAAAACTGTCTTTCCTGAACCAGCAATACCTCGTATTCTTTGAAACCCTGTAGGAATTTGTTTAGCAATTTTTTCCTGTTGTAAATCAAATTCATAAATATATTTTCTCAAACTTTGTATGAGTTTACCTTTACTATTGTTTTTTCCTAAAACTTGATGTAAATCTCGACATAAAATAGGTGTTCCTGAGAGAATACTAAGAATTAAATTCCATTGATAATCATTGATTTTTTTCCCGACAGTAATAGCTGGTGTTTGCTTAATAATTGTTTGGATAGTTTCTAATGAAAGTAAATGATCTTGAAAAAGAATAGGAGGGTTACTAACCAGTTTATTAAATCCTTTTATTTTCCATTGTTTTGAACTAATAAAAGGTAAAGCAATTAATACTTTTGCTGGAATTTTATTTGATAAACTAGGTTCTTGATTAATATATTCTAATAAAGAAAATAGTTGATTTTCTGCTTGTTGATAAGGGTTTCCTTTAGTAGTATAAAAGTTTTTATAAATCCAAGAATGTCCCTCAATAGTAACAATTTGATCAATCAATAAAGACTTGACTTCAATAATGATTAACCCTAACTCAAAATCAACAATTAAAATATCAGTTTCTTTCCGTATTTTTCCCCGTAGTGGGAAGATAGGATAACGCCAATAAATTAGACATTTTCGTTGATAAAATGCTTGTTTAATTTGCTTCCATACTATTCTTTCTCCCCTTTGTCCCCGGTCATTAAAAGGTTCGGTATTAATAAACATTTTAGGTTACAACATATAGCAATCAGTTATCAGTTGTGTAAATTAAGTGTGAGATAAGGGAACAGGAAATAAGAAAAAATATCTCATGAATCATTCCTTATTGCTATATTGTTAATTTTTGCTGTACCAACGGAATAAAACTCTAGCTAATCTTTGGGGATGATGACTCACTTTTCCCGTCATTTCCTCTTCATCCATAATATTAGCTAAAACAATACGACATCCTAACTTAGTGACATCTTCTTTGTCTAAAAATACAGGGTGAGATTGTTCTTTAGCATAATGTTTGATGACTACATCAGAAGGAGAAGTTCGTTGTACTAAAACAGCATCAAATATTCGTTGTCCACAAACACGATTAATAGCTTTAATATGATCAGATACACTATAACCATCAGTTTCGCCAGGTTGAGTCATGATATTACAAACATAAATTCGGGGAACTTTTACCTTAGCTAAAGCCTCTCTAATTTCTGGTACCAAAAGATTAGGAATAATACTGGTATAAAGACTCCCAGGCCCCATTACAATATAGTCAGCTTCACTAATTGCTTGTAAAGCAGCAGGTAAACCGGGGGGATTTTCAGGAAAACAGCCAATTTGACTGATTTTGCCACCAGCTTCGGTAATATTGGATTCTCCTTCCACAAAACGGCCATCATGCAATCTGGCCCATAAACGGACATCACTCAAGGTTGCTGGTAATACTTTACCCCGAATAGCAAGAACTTTTGAACTAGCTGCGATGGCCTTCTCAAAATCTCGTCCGGTAATAGCTGTCATGGCCGTCAAGAACAAGTTTCCAAAACTATGGCCTGTGAGTCCTTCTCCTGCTTGAAAACGGTACTGAAACAACTCCGTTAATAACTTTTCTTCGTCCGCTAAAGCTGCCATACAGTTACGAATATCTCCAGGGGGTAACACTCCAATTTCTTCCCTGAGTCGTCCCGAAGAACCACCATCATCTGCTACGGTGACAATAGCGGTGATATTAGCACTATATCCCTTTAAACCTCGTAATAGGGTAGATAATCCTGTTCCCCCGCCAATGGCCACAATTTTCGGACCACGATGTAAGCGACGATGTGTTAAAAGGCGATCTACCAACTCTTGATCGCTATCAGGAAACGCTTCGGTAATAGAACCCACTGTACGACTTTGTCCCCATAATAGCAAAAATAGTCCCCCCAACACCGCCACTGGACCGGAAATATAGTTAGGAACGTAGGTGGTAATGGTTTCGAGTAGTTGGGAGATTAAGTCTAATAACAGGTAAACAGGGGTTAATTTCGCCCAAATAGCTAAGCCTAATACCGATAATAATAAACCTGTGGCACTTATGAGTAACCAACGTTTGATGAATAGGCCAGGGGATAGCCATTTGAACCAACGATTAACCCGTTTTGGGGTTCTGTGGCCAACCATTGACCATTTTCGCTGTTTGGGTGACAGTTTGCGTATTGCTTGTTTTAAAGGGGTGATAGGCATAGGTCATGATCACCAGGAGTAAGTTATAAATGAACTTTAATATAATGTTTTATGGAAACGTTAGCACAAAATTTATAACTATGACGATTTCCAGTGGGTAAAGTTCGAGTTGATGGGGTGATATTGTTATGAGTTCTCCGGGTTATTGGCAAGAAGCGAAGGAATATTTAAGCTTAAATGACGCTATTTTAGCGGATATTATTGCGTTATATCCTTCAGAAACCATGATTAATTATCATGATGCTTTCCTTACTTTAGTTAAAGCAATTCTGGGGCAGCAAATTTCGGTTAGTGCAGCTAATGCAATTTATAAAAGATTAGAGTCTTTGTTAGGGGAAATTACTGTTGAAAATTATTTAGAAAGAGATGCTCAATTGTTACGTGAGTGTGGTTTGTCTCGGCAAAAAATTGCTTATATTACTAATATTACAAAAGGATTTAAAAATGGTATTTTAACGCCTCAAAGTTGGTCAGATATGAATGATAAAGAGGTTATGGAGCAATTAACTTCTATTAAAGGAATTGGTCCCTGGACAGCACAAATGTTTTTGATTTTTCATTTACATCGCAGAGATATTTTTCCGATGGCTGATCTGGGTTTAATTAATGCTATTCAACTTCATTATGGTGGGGAAAAAGCCTTAAGTAAAGGAGAAATAAAAGAACTTTCACAAGGCTGGAAACCCTATCGTACTGTAGCAACTTGGTATTTATGGCGTAGTCTTGATCCTGTCCCTGTTCAATATTAAATAATGTAAAATTTTAATAAAATTAAAGCTATTAAAACCAAATTATTATCATCAACTATCAAAAAAATTGTTACAATAAAAGTTATCTGATCATTAGCTAACTTTTATGATTCTCTCCTATAGAAAAGACTCCCTGGAAAAACATTATAAAATTCTTTACGAACTCGGTAAGGGAGCAATGGGAATAACTTATGCAGCAGAAGAGGTAAACACAGGTCAAAAAATAGCTCTGAAAGTAATCTCTTTACAGAACATGAGCGATGGTAAACATCTAGAATTATTAGAACAAGAAGTTACAGTTTTAAAACAATTAAATCATCCTAATATTCCTAAATATATCGATTATTTTCAATTAGAAGAAGATAACAAGTTATACCTTGTACAACAGTTAGTGCCAGGAAAAAACTTAAATCAACAAGTAGAAGCTGGACTAAGATTAACAGAAACAGAAGTTAAGAATATCGCACAACAAGTTCTCTCTATTCTTGACTATTTACACAATTTTCAACCCAGTATTATTCACCGAGATATTAAACCCCATAACTTAATTCTTAGTGATGATGGAAAAATATTTTTAGTAGATTTTGGCGCGGTTCATAATGCTTATTATAATACGATGATGGGAGGAACAGTTGGCATTGGAACTATTGGTTATATGTCCCCGGAACAACAAATAGGTAAACCCGTTCCTGCTTCTGACTTATATAGTTTAGGGAGAACATTATTTTATCTATTAACTCGTCGTCCTCCCGATCATTTATTGGCCCATAAAGAAACAGTTAATCTTGATAAGATTGGTGATTATATTCAACTATCTGATGAATTTATTCAGTGGTTAGAAAAAATATTAGCCCCTGATGTTGATGAGCGTTTTTTGTCAGCAAAAGAAGCATTGAAAGCATTAAAAAATCCCAAGTTAATTAAAAAAGAAAAAATCAGTCAAGTTGGATGGTTTGCTTTCATAGGTTTAGGAGTTGCTAGTATTTTATTAGGGACTTTTTCTTATAATTATAGATGGTTTATTCTAAATAGTTTAGGGTTTCCAGCACCTTTACAAGTTTGTCATGAAAAAAATATTACTATCGAGTATGTTAGAAGTGGTGGCAAATTCCAGAAAATGGATGTTCACAAATGTGGATTATTCTTGAATAACCTAGTAAAAGAAAATAAGCAAGACATAAAAGAGATAGTAGAAGGATTAATTAATAGTGGTGCTGATGTTAATGCTAGGCACCAAAATGCTAGGCACCAAGTTTATCAATTTTATTATCCAACCTCACTTCATTATGCGGTAAGAAGGGAAAAAAAAGAGATAGTAGAATTATTAATTAATCATGGTGCAAGATAACCTAATTTTTATACTTTTATCTATATTGTATTTGTCATACTATAAACTCCAGAAAATTTATAATAAATCTAAGTTCAATATTTGTTTTATTGCTGAAATAATAATCTCTGGTTCATCTATCCAAACAAAATGACTACTCTTATTAGCTAAAATTTGACTGGAGTTTGATGAGAGTTTAAGTAATTCATCATGAATAATATTTCTGATTTTATTTATAGCTTTTAAAGGTAAGAAAAAAGTAAAAATAGACGGATTAAAAAATGTTTTAGCTTTGATGCTAATCAGAGGAATATTACCCAAATTATTCGCTTTTTTAACTTGAGTTGCACTGGTTTCTAAATTCCAAATTTCTCTGGCCATAGTTAACCAATGTTTGGGATGATAAAAAGACTGTTTAACCAGAATAAGACTGTCTCGATCAAACTTTTTTAATTGCGGTTTGATTAATTCAAATACTTTTAAATCTCCTAATAGTCTTATTAACCCTAATGTTGCACCAACAATTGATATAATAAAACCTGAAAGAAAAAATGTTTTTAACAATTTTACAGATAAAGGTAAGTTTAACATTCCTTTTTCGTGGAGTCCGTCTGTTAAAACAATTCCACAAACCCTCTCAGGAAAATAATGAGCATATAACCTAACATTATAACTACCAAAAGAATCACCGACTAATAAATAAGGTGGTGAAACTTCTGCTTTTTGTAAAATTTGATCTAATTCATAAACAATTTCTTCACTACAACGTTGTTTCGGACTAGAATCACTGCAACCATATCCTGGTCTATCATAAATAAAAACCTTAGTTATTTCTGCTATTTTATTTATTAAAAAATATCCTTCTATTCCCCCTAAACTATGGTCAAATACCACTGTAATATCACCTTCTCCTTTCTGATAATAATGAACTTTATAACCCCCTAAATCAATCAAATTTCCTGGGGTAACTTGTTGACTTTTTTCCCAAAAAGTACTTAGCCAATGATAGCTAGTTGTTAGAAACAAAAAAATAAATTTAAACCCATTCAACAAAAATTGATTATTCATTTTTTATGATTAGATACCATTGAGAAAATAAATTATAGAAAGTTAAGAAAAGTTTTATGAGTTTATAGTTTTATATTTTTTTTAGAACCATTATAATTAGAAGATAAGATTCCATTGAGGGATTCAAGGACATCATGAACTGTATCTTCTTCCTTTAACTCAAACAGAAGATGGATATTGTCTTCAGAACGAAATAAAACCCCCTCATATTTAGTTGCAATAATCACTCTTTCCCCCTGGGGAGTACGTGTCCAACTCAAATAACTGAATACTAAGTTATTAAATCTTTCAGCAACAACTTGACACCGTTGCGCTGGTGTTGAATCCCCAAGAGGATTTTGAAAAATAATTATTTCTACATTTCCCAAATCAGAACGACCTATTAAAATAGGGTGGTCTTGTGTCTGATCACAAAAGTATTTATTTTCTTGATTTAATATCAGTTGAGATGTAATTGGGAGATTGGGAGAAAATGCTTGGGAATCGCTACGAAAAAAGCCACAAAATAACACTCCTAGTAGCAATCCCCAACATAACTGATAATACTTGTTGTTCATTTTTAATGAATTAAAGGACCCTCTTCTCCTCGACGAGCAAGACCGGAAATTCCCTTAATTTTTTCTAAGACTTCCTTTGGATTATCATCACGTTTCAGGGTTATAAACAAACGCACATAGTCTTTTCCTCCAAGCTCCAGAAGTTGGAGGTGATCAGCATCTTCCTTGGAGATACAAATAGCCATAATTCCATTTTCCATCTCTTCTACTGTAAGATGGCTGATAATGCCTTTTCTGTCGAATTCCATTCCACGGTCTGCTAATTCAAGGCATCGGTTTAATGGAGTCCAATCTGTTCCTGTGAAGGGAGGTTTTTTATTGGTGACAAACTCTTCAGTTTGAAACTCAATTAAACGAATATTGCCTAAATCAGAACGAAAAATCAAATTAGGATGTTCGTAGGTGGTTTTGTCACAATAATATGCTTCACCTTGTCTAAAAATGTCTGACTCTCCTTGACTGTTAACACTAGGAACATTAAACCCAAGTGCTATTAAGGATAAGGCGACTATTTTAGGCAAAAGCTTTGTATAATTCAAGATCATTTTTTTCACTCTATTAATTTAGTCAAGTTTAATTGATTGCAAAATCTGCTCAGTGTCTGGTAAATACTTGTCATAATCCTCTACATCAGCCGTGTAAGTAATCAAAATAACATAGGGAGGAACAGAGGGAGTTTTTGGAAGAGCAATAATACGTTTTCTCTTCAGATCGTATTCACCATTATTACCAGAGTAAACTATTTCGCGAACATCTTGTCCATCCATAGTCATTCTCTGATTACTCTCCACCTCAAAGGTTCCAAGTTGTGTGATTCTTAGTTTTTGACCATTGGTATATGTGTCGAGAAAAGGAGTCTTTTCTACTTGCTCAATTTTAACTACAATGTTCTCTCGGTATTCTCCGTTTCCTTGATTGGGTGCCAATAACTGAAATAAATTTTTTTGTCCCGTTAGTGCGCTTGGGGGATAGTCTTGTCGCTCTTTTCTCAGTTCCCATGATGGAGGATAGCTCAAGGCAATGCCAAAGCGACTGTTGCTATAGGTTTCCGAGGTAGGTGGAGGGGAAGTTTCTTCTTCCTCTTTTCCATTATCAGTTAACTTTTGAAACGCCCAAAGACCTCCTCCTACAAATCCCAATACCAAAAATCCTGTAATGAGTAAGGAAATAATTAATGGTTTGTTACGTGGGTTTTTTGGGGGATATTGTCCTAATTGAGACATACTTGAGAAATCCTCATCTTTATCTTCTGCCTTAGTTTTATACTAGAGTATAAGTATAATAAGAGTATTATAAATAATGAATTTTAGGCGATGTTCGTTTACTTACAATGTCTTAAGATTATAGAAAGCTGATTGTTTTCTAAGAGCTTACTTCAACAAATCATCAACAGTAATCGGATAAGGATCTAAGAATAAAAAATAGTTACAGAAATGCCGTTTATTATAATATGTAGACACGCTATAATAGTTTAGGTTAAATAAGATTCATCTTTATTTGACCTCAAAATAACTTAATTTTAGTTTGTTCTCCAATATCTTAACAATGTCTTCCAATCAACCGCGACGGGAACCCAATTCATCCTCTAATTTAGAAGAAATTCGCGCCACACGCCTCGAAAAAGTAGAACAGTTGAAAAAAATAGGCTTAATTCCTTATGCTTATCAATGGAAATCTAGCCACGATGCTGCTACATTACAAGATAAATATGCCAGTCTAAAAGATGGGGAAGAAGTAGAAGTTGATGTTGCGATCGCAGGAAGAATTATCGCCCGTCGTGTCTTCGGAAAACTCGCCTTTTTTAATCTACAAGACGAAACTGGAACCATTCAATTATATCTGGATAAAAAAGAAATTCAGGCACACATGAGCGATCTTGAAAGTGCCTTTAATCACCTAAAAAAATTAACCGATACAGGAGACATTATCGGAGTCAAAGGTAGTATTAAACGAACAGAAAAAGGAGAACTTTCTGTTAAAGTCAAAGAGTACCAAATATTAACTAAATCTCTGTTACCTTTACCCGATAAATGGCACGGTTTAACAGATACTGAAAAACGCTATCGTCAACGGTATGTAGACTTAATTGTTAACCCCCAAGTTAGACAAACATTTCGTCGTCGGGCCCAGATTACTGCTTCCATTAGACGTTACTTAGATAACCAGGGTTTTATAGAAATAGAAACCCCCGTTTTACAGTCAGAAGCAGGGGGCGCAGAAGCCCGTCCTTTTATCACTTATCATAATACCTTAGAGATGGATTTGTATCTAAGGATTGCCACAGAATTACATCTCAAACGGTTAATTGTGGGAGGGTTTGAAAAAGTATTTGAAATGGGAAGAATTTTCCGCAACGAAGGAGTTTCTACCAAACATAATCCCGAGTTTACCTCCATTGAATTATATCAAGCTTATGCCGATTATAACGATATGATGGAGCTAACAGAAGCCATTATTACCACCGCAGCAGAAGAAGTTTTAGGCACTTTAAAGATTAACTATCAAGGGGAAGAAATTGATTTGTCAACCCCTTGGCGACGGGTAACAATGCACGATATCGTTAAAGAAAAAAGTGGGCTAGATTTTGAAAAATTTAAAGACTTTGAATCAGCCAAAAATGCAGTCAAAGAGGCAGGTTTAGAAGTACCAGAAACCTGTCAAAGTTTAGGTAAATTACTCAATGAAGTATTTGAGCAAACTGTAGAAGAAAGCTTAATTCAGCCCACATTTATCCTCGATTTTCCCGTAGAAATTTCTCCTTTAGCTAAACCTCACCGTAACAAACAAGGATTAGTGGAACGCTTTGAATTATATATTGTTGGAAGAGAATTAGCCAATAGTTTTTCCGAATTAACTGACCCTGTTGATCAACGAGAAAGACTAGAAAAACAAGCAGAACAAAAAGCAGCCGGCGACTTAGAAGCGCATAATGTTGACGAAGATTTCTTAACAGCATTAGAATATGGCATGCCCCCTACTGGTGGGTTAGGAATTGGGATCGATCGCCTAATTATGTTATTAACTGATGCTGCTAGTATTCGGGATGTTATTGCCTTCCCCTTACTAAAAAATCAGAGTGTTGCTATCAAATCTTTTGATTACGATGCAGACACAAAAATTCTCAGAGTTGAGTTTACTAATGGTAGCGTTTATCAATATCATGATATTCCTAAAGCTGTCTATGAAGAGTTAGAAAAATCCCCATCCAAAGGACAGTATTTCAACACTGAAATCAAAGAAAAATTTGGCTTTGACAAGGAAAACTAATTAGTAGGGTGGGCATTGCCCACCTTACTCTTTTTTATAATTCTATCAATTTCAAACACCATAATACTTAATGCTATTACAGCAGTTCTCTCACGTGTAGATTAAACATTAAAATGTCAACACTACCTAGACTCCCCACACTCACTTAAACAAAATATTAATACACTCAATTGAATTAGGATAGAATGGACTAGGCTATTTGTTATCACCTATAATTAGTTTATGACCACCGCAACACCTGTCAAAACCAAATACGAAGCCATTATCGGACTAGAAACACACTGTCAACTCAACACCAAAAGTAAAATATTCTGTGATTGTTCAACCGAGTTTGATAGTCCACCCAATACAAATGTATGTCCTGTATGCTTAGGATATCCTGGAGTTTTACCCGTACTCAATGAGGAAGTTTTAGCCTCTGCGGTTAAACTGGGGTTAGCTTTGAATGCAAAAATCGCACCCTATAGTAAATTTGACCGAAAACAATATTTTTATCCCGATCTACCCAAAAATTACCAAATTTCTCAGTTTGACCTCCCCATTGTTGAACACGGTTCCCTAGAAATTGAATTAGTTGACAAAAAAACCAAGGAAGTAACCCGTAAAACCATCGGTATCACTCGCTTACACATGGAAGAAGATGCAGGAAAACTCGTCCATGCAGGAAGCGATCGCTTAGCAGGTTCCACCCACTCCTTAGTCGACTTCAACCGCACCGGAGTTCCTTTACTAGAAATTGTCTCAGAACCGGATATCAGAACCGGACAAGAGGCAGCCGAATACGCCCAAGAATTACGCCGTATGGTCCGTTATTTAGGGATTAGTGATGGTAATATGCAGGAAGGTTCTATGCGCTGCGATGTCAACATTTCTGTGCGTCCTGTAGGACAAAAAGAGTTCGGGACTAAGGTAGAAATCAAAAATATGAACTCGTTCAGCGCAATCCAAAAAGCGATCGAGTATGAGATTGAAAGACAAATAGAAGCAGTAGAAAACGGCGATCCCATCTACCAAGAAACCCGTTTATGGGATGAAAGCAACCAAGCAACTATTTCTATGCGGAAAAAAGAGGGATCTAGCGATTATCGTTATTTTCCTGAACCGGATCTCCCTCCCTTAGAAGTGTCTGAGGAACGCTCAAACGCCTGGAAAGAGGAATTACCAGAACTTCCGGCCCAAAAACGGAAACGTTACGAAGAGGAGTTAGGGTTATCTGCTTATGATGCGCGGGTATTGAGTGATGATCGCGAGGTAGCTGAATATTATGAAACTGCGGTTAACAGTGGGGCCGATGCGAAGTTAGTTGCCAACTGGGTAACACAAGATATTGCAGCTTATCTCAATAATAATAAGTTAAGTATTACCGAAATTGCCCTTAAATCAGATAGTTTAGGGGAGTTAGTACAACTGATTGAAAAAGGAACTATTAGCGGTAAAATTGCTAAAGAAATTCTCCCAGAATTGTTAGAAAAAGGTGGATCACCTAAAGCAATTGTGGAAAGTAAAGGAATGACCCAAATTTCTGATCCTGGAGAAATTGAAAAAGTAATTAGCGCGTTAATGGAAGCTAACCCTTCAGAAGTGGAAAAATACCGAGGAGGGAAGAAAAAGTTAAAAGGTTTCTTTGTGGGACAAGTAATGAAACAAACCGGGGGACGTGCTGATCCAAAATTAACTAATCAATTAGTTGAAAAACTATTGAACGGATAATTAAACCTGTAGGCTGGGCAATGCCAAAATAGTTTTTGGAGAAGGTTTGTAACGTGAGTTCGGAGTTAGGAGTTATAAATTTTTTAACGAGATAATGAAGGTTTGAGACTTCTTATTTGAGTCATTTTTCTCGAAATTTCCTTATATCGAACTCAGGTTTGTAAGCTTTTTATTGGCGTTGCCCACCTTCCTTTTACTTATAATCAGCTACTTAGGAATGTAGGCAAAATTCTAATCAATTCTATAAGTTTCAATTTTCATTGTTTATCCCATAATTCTTGTCTAACTTCTTTAACTACTTCAAATAATTGATATTTAAAAAATAAGATCCAAGGTTAAAAGTTTAGCTTGTTTATTTTCCAAAGTTGCTATTAATAATTGATTCTCATTTAACCCTGTTATAGCTGTAATTTCTATTCCTAAGTCCATTTTTCCTCTGTAGTTTCCGTATCTATCTAATAGTAACAAATTTCCCGTAGTTTCTGCTAACCCATAACCCCAAGCTTCACCCATGATAAAATCAGGTACAAATTCCAAAGGGATTCTTGTTATATTTAAAGGATTAAGTTTGATTAAAATTCCGTAATTTTGCTTGACAGTTTCAACTCCAAATAGTTCGTACGGGTTAGTTTTATTGGGTGTTAACTCCGAGATTAATAAGGGAACAGAAAACCCCTTAATAAAGTTTCCTCGACGGTTAAATAAATAGAAATAAGTTCGTTTATTTCCTTGGGAAAGACGGGGAAAATTTGCAATTCCGTAACGCTTATCTAAAGATATTAATTGAGAAGGAAAAGGACAAGTTTTAGGAGAGTTGAGAAGGGATAAAGTTTTTAAATTAAAAACTTTAAATTCAGCCAAAATTTTATCATTATCATATTGAGAAATAGTGGCTAACCAATTTTCTTGAAAATCACAAGAAAATTTTAAATTTTTGCTTTCTATTTCTAAACAAGGTTCCAGTCTTTTAAATGGTGTATTTTCTGAAAAATAATGAAAGTAATATTGATAAGTTTCTTCTTCTTTTTCTTGGGTTAAAACTAAACATCCTTGAGAGAGTAATTTGAGTGAATTTATAGATTGATTAAAGTGAATTATCTCTATCTGCTTAGATTCTTTAGACAGTTTAATAAGTTGATTTTGACTAGCTAAATAAATATTTTCATTATTATTAATTAGAAAATTAATCTTATTAGAATTATCTATCTCAATAAAATTCTTATTTTGAAGAGTTAAATCTGATATATTAGTTGATATAAATAATTTAATATTTTCTCGATTAATATTTAATTTATATTTAGCTATATTGATAGCTTCTAACATTTTTTTTGCAGACAAAAATCGTCTTTGAGGTAACTTTTCTAAGGCTTTAATGATAATAGTTTGTAACGGTTTAGGAACGGTATTAGGTATATTAAGTCTTTGGTTAAGATGGGACAACATTAAATCCCCAGGCAATCCAGAAAAAGGTCTTTCTCCTATGATTAATTCATAGAGAAGAATGCCCACAGAATATATATCACAAGCGTAAGAATACTTCCCATAAAATCTCTCAGGTGCCATATAAGCAGGGGAACCTGTATAACCAATTGCTCCCTTATTATTACTATCTTCAGCAATTTTAGCAATACCAAAATCCGTTACTTTTGCCACCCATTTATCTGCGGTTAAACTTAATAAAATATTTTCTGGTTTAATATCACAATGAATAATATTTTTTTGATGAGCTTGTTCTAATGCTGCTAAAATATCAATGACTAAATCAAGACACAATTTTAAACTTAATTCAGCAGGAAAATTCATTAAATCGCGAAGGGTTCCCCCTTCACAATAATCCATGACTAAATAACGACCTTGACCATGATATTCAATCCCTTTACAAGCAACAATATTAGGATGATGTAAACTAATTAAACAAGAAAATTCCCGCAAAAAACGATTAGTTGGAAACCCTTTTGGTAAACTTTTTAGGGCGACAAATTCCCCTGTCTTACGAGAAATAGCAAAATAAACTCGACCAAATTGTCCTTGGCCAATCTGTCCTAAAATACGATAGTTAGAACGATAACGAAGATATTTAATCATCGCAAATATAACTCTACTTCTGTTTGCAAAATGCGTATATCATATCGCCATAAATAATTTTGTCCTAATAGTCCTTGACTATATCTGGGTAAAACAGCAACCTCCAAATTCTCTGCTTTAGCCTTTTGAATAGAAACAGAACGAACATAACCTATGGGTGTATTTGTTAAGCTACCATCGGCAACACGAAGGGGTTGATTACCAATAAAAACAATGTTTAACGATCTTGCAATGTCCTCGGGGATACAGATTATTCCGGCTCCTGTATCCAAGATCATATCACAGGAAATGGAATCATTAAACATAACTGAAATCACGGGAGTTCCTCCAGTCCGATACTTAATCGGAACTCGAATGATACGCGCTGCTTCTTGTTTTTCTCGTTCAATTTTTCTTTCTATCTCTGCAATTTTGTCCTGTAATTTTTGATAGTTGAAACGGTTTCCTTCTTCGAGGGATAAACTAACAGCGCGACGATAATTACTAATAGCTTCCTCCCAGTCTTTCATCCCTTGATAAATATCGCCTCGAACTCGATAACATTCTGAGTTTTCAGGGTTAAGATACAAGGCATAAGCTAAGTCTTGAAAAGCCGAGTCCAAGTCATTGAGTTGTTGATAAGCTTGGCTGCGTAAACAATAGATTTCTGAGAGATCGCCCCATTTTGTCTCTAATAAAGCAGAAAAATCGGCGATCGCCCCTTCAGCATCGTTCAACCAAAGGCGTATTTTTCCCCGTTGTAGCCGTAAATTGAGATCATCGGGGCATAACTGCAAAGCTAGGGAGATATCAGCTAATGCTGCGCTATAATCGCGCCTTTTAGCTTGGATTAAAGCCCTTTGTGCCAAAGCTTCTGCATTTTTTGAGTCGAGGTTGAGTAACCAGTTGAGGTTGTCTAGGACTGCGGAATCATGGCTATTTTCAGCATCAATACTGATTTTTTGCAAAAATGCCTGAGATTCTTGTAAAGATTTTTGCTCATTGGGGATAAATTGGGGTCCTAATGCTTTAAGCTTCTCTAGACAGTTTTTTGCTTGTGTTTTATCTCCTTGATCTAGATAAAAATTGGCTGCTTGTTTGTAGGCTGCGATCGCCCCTCTTTTGTCTCCTAGTTGACTACAAGCGTTCCCTAAGAGTTGATATCCTGGGGCAAAGGTGGGGTTTAACTGGACGGATAATTGCGCGCTGGTTATAGCTTCCCTAAAACGCTGTAAATTAAGTAAGGCTAGGGCTTTGGCGTACCATAGTTTAGGTTGCGAAGGATCTGTGTGTAAGAGGGGATCTAATTTTGCGATCGCTGCTTCATAGTAACCCAATTTTATATCTTGTAAGGCTTGTTGATAACTCATTTTTTAACAATAAAAAATGCTATTTTCTCAAGTTTAAATTGTTACTTTTGGATTAGTTTGATCCAATATAAATTGTGTCATGTTTTCAAATTTTCTCAGTTCTCCTTGTCTAATTGTTAAAATTTGTGGCTCTTTTTCTATCCATTGATCGTTAAAAGAAAGGATTATAGATTCTAAATTACTTTTATCTAATTCATCAGTAATTTCATCAAAATATCCTAAAGTAATATGAGCCGTTAAATAATATTGTTGTTCTATTCCTAAGCCGATTAATTCTTCATTTTGATAAATACTACGTCTTAATTGATAAATTTTGTTATAAGATAATTCATTGCAAGGAACTAAACCAACAACCAAAGCGCGAGGAAATACTAATAAGCCTAAAATTTGCCATTGACTTTCACCTTTTTTTAAGTCAATTTTTTGATAGGTTTCAAAACTGTCAGTAATTGCTTTTTTCAGTTTATTATCGAAGTTTTTATCTGAGTTAATTGCATTACGATAATTATCTTCCCAAATCAAATCAGCAAGGGTCAAATGAAAACTCTCTGGAGGAACAGGAATTAATAAATTTGGCTCAATTTTTTCGATTAATTGTTGTTGAATTAGGGTTAACTGCTCATAAAATGATGGGTTAGTGCTATCATCTTGATAAGGAGGGGTAAGGACGGTGTAACCCGGAAAAGACACAGGTTGTTTCTGTTGAAATTTAGGAGATTTTTGGATATTCTTAAGTTGATTTTGATAACTGGTGGGTAAAGTAAGGGAAGCTACCCGGTTGACGTACATTTGATAGGTTTCGTCCAACTTAATCGCCTCTCATTTTGTCACAATACTTATCTTTTCATTTTGCCCGATTTTGTCACAATTTTTTATAAAGATTTATTGACTTTAATTATGGGAGTTTATTTCTTTTGGGGAGAAGATGACTTTGCGATCGCCCAACGGGTACAACGGTTAAAAGATAGTATCCTCGATCCTAACTGGATACAGTTTAATTATCAGCAAATTTCAGGAGAAGACCCCAATAGTACCAGAGACGCATTAAACGAAGCGATGACCCCTGTATTTGGTATGGGAGGGAGATTAGTTTGGGTGGCAAATACCTCTATTTGTCAACAGTGTCCGGAAGACATTTTTACACAATTACAGCTTATTTTGCCAGCTATTCCTGATAGTTCTCATTTATTATTTACTACTAGCAAGAAACCCGATAAACGTTTAAAGTCAAGTAAATTAATCGAACAATATGCAGAGGTTAAAGAATATTCTCCCATTTCTCCCTGGAAAACAGATGAATTAATCAAAAAAGTGAAAGAAGTTGCCCAAGAAATCGGCGTAAAATTAACACCAGCAGCAGTAGAATTATTAGCAGAGTCTGTGGGCAATAATAGCAGACAATTATGGAACGAACTAGAAAAATTACAGCTTTATGGAAAACAAGAAAATCAACCATTAGATGAAACAGTTATTGCTACTTTAGTCAATGCAAATGCTCAAAATAGTTTACAATTAGCTCAAGCAATTCGCAAAGGAAATCAAGCAGAAGCATTACAATTAATAGATGAATTATTATCAAGAAATGAACCAGCATTAAGAATTGTTGCTACTTTAGTCGGCCAGTTTAGGACTTGGACTATTATTCAATTAAAACTAGAAGCAGGGGAAAGCGATAATAAACTAATCGCCAAAGCTGCTGATATACCTAACCCCAATCGTCTTTATTTTTTACGCAAAGAATTACGGGGAATTTCTGGGAAAAGCTTATTACAAACTCTGCCAATTTTACTAGAACTAGAAACTCGTTTGAAACGAGGTTATAACCCATTAGAAACACTACAGATAAAAACAATAGAATTATGTCAATTTTTCAACTAAGAATGTGATAATTATTTAAAATTAAAATATAATTAATTTTAATAAAAATGGTCTAGTAGGAGTATAATGAAAGTGAAAACTCAAGGCAATGAATGAGTTGTTTTGATTTGTCAACTATTTAAGGAATCATTATGGCCAAAGAGAAAGTTATTCAATTTTTAGGTGAGGCTGCAAAAAATCAAGGTCTCAAAGATAAATTAAAAACCATCAAAAGTCAAGATGAATTAACCTCATTAGCGAAAGAAGAAGGGTTTGAATTTTCGTCTGAACACATCGATGAAGCTTTAGACGAATTAAAAAAACAACCTGGTTTTTTTGGTAAATTAGCTGAAGCAATCGCGGAAGTATTTAGTCCCGATCATGATAATACTCCGCCTTCTATTGGAGTACAACCCTATAGCAGTGATAGCTAACCCGAATTAATAATTAATTGAGAACAGAGAAAAATCATGATTGTTTATTAACAATTAATTGGTTTTTCTGTTCTTTTTATTTGCAAAAATAATCCGATTTCTCCTCTTCATAAGGTGATAGAAGTTCCTATAATAATCCCTTATTGAGTTAGTCTAAAGGGTTCAAGGAAATCATTTCCCAGGTGACATATGTTCCGACGGGACTCCATAATAAATAGGGTAATAATAAAAACACAGATTCTTGTGAGATTGGCCAAAGCAAAACAGCGAGAATTGAACCCCAAAAAAAACCGGTTGCACCGATGATTGTTCCTACTCTTAAACTGCGCAATTTACACATAACAGGAGTGTAGGCCATAATCAAAATTTCTAATAATAAATAACCTGCCATAAATAGCCAAGTTTCTCTAGTTTGCGGTTGTTTAATCCATAGTTGATAAGCTGAATAAACCCCACAAATAAAAATGAACATCCAAATAAAAGGAATGGCCCATTCAAAGGTTAGCCATTGGGGACGACGTAAACGATTAAACCAACCATAATCACTCTTAAAAATGTTATTAATCGAAAGCGCGATTAATAGAGTAATACTTGCGATAATTAGTAGGGGCGAAATCATAAATTCCCTGAACTGAACAACCTTTCAAAGAAATTGCTCCATCTTCCATGATTGTACCACAAAAATTCACTTGCTCTAAAATGGCATAATTCAACCGAGACTGTTTTAAATTTGCTCCTGTTAAATTTGCTCCTTTTAGGTTAGCATAGTTTAAATTGGTTTCTTGTAAATTGGCTTCCATAAGTTGAGCTTCAACTAACCATGCTCCTTCTAGATTACTTTGGTTTAAGTTGCTTTTTTGAAGATTAACTCTATGTAAGAAAGTGGGTAATTCTTGATAGGTTGATAGATCAGCTTTTTCTAAGTTTGCTCCTTCTAAGTTAGAATTACATAGTTTACTTCCGTTGAATAAAGCTTGACGAAGATTAGCATTTTTGAGCATACTTTGGCCAAGATTAGCATTAATCAGATTGGCTTCTTCTAAGATAGCTTCTTCTAAATTACTCTTGGACAAGTTAGCTTCAAATAAATTAGCTTTGGTTAGATTTGCTTGTCGTAGTTGAGCTTCTGTTAACCTTGTTTGTTGTAAATTAGCATTCTTGAGATTCGCTTTGTTGAGGTTAGTTTGATGAAGATTAGCTTGTTTCAAGTTTGCATTTTCTAGATTGATTCCTTCTAAATCTAATTGTTGTAAATCCGCATTTTCTAGAGAACAACCAACACATTCTCTTGTGATTAATAACCTAGTTTTTAGGTCAGATTTAGAAGCTTTCATGAATGACAAAGCAATGGTTAACAGGAGTAAAGTGATCAAAACTTTCATCTTTATTTTTCCTGCTTCCCTAAACTGTAACGTTTGCTTTGAGTCTCGCTCATTTTAGCCCAAAGTCCCCTACTCTATTCTATCCAATTACTGATAATGCGATCATCAAAGGATACATTTTTTTAAGAATCTTGACAAAAGGATTTTTCTAGCAATAATTATGCCATTTTGGGGATCAGATTATTGATAAAATATCTTAGTTGTTGCTTTCTTCTTCTCCAAAACGAATGATATCATCATCCCCTAAATATTCCCCGTTTTGCACTTCAATCAAGACTAAGGGAATAGCTCCAGGGTTTTCAACTCGATGACGGGTATTCATGGGAACGTAAGTAGATTCTTTTTGTTTAAGAAGGTGTTCTTCTCCGTTAAAAATTACTTTTGCTGTTCCTGAGACAACAATCCAGTGTTCACTACGATGATAGTGCATTTGGGTACTAATATATTGTCCCGGGTTCACCTCGATGCGATTAATACGATAGCGAGGACCTTCTTCTAACATAGTAACGGTTCCCCAAGGAGGAGTGCGAGTAAATTCACTAGGATGAGAATCTTTTTGTTGACTCATGATAGCTAACTGATGATTGTCTCTGTTCTACACTTTCTCCTATTTTACTCGGAAGTGGTTGCTGTCGAGGTAAAATTACTGTAAAGGTAGTGCCATGATCTAATTCACTTTCTACAAAAATATCTCCATTGTATGCTTCTACACATTTACGGACAATGGATAATCCTAAACCAGTTCCTGAAATACTTCCTACATTATCAGCACGATAAAAGGGTTCAAAAAGATGTTTTTGTGATTCTTGGGAAATACCTATTCCTTGATCTTTAACACTAAAAGTAACAGATTTTTCTTCAGCAATAATATTGAGAAATATTTTTCCTCCTTGGGAAGAATATTTAAGCGCATTACTCAATAAATTATGTAAAATATGCCACAATAATTTTTCGTCCCATAATTCTAATTCAGTGGGAAAGTCTCTATTAAAATTGAGAATAATTTGATTTTTATCTTCAAAAGAAAGGTGTAAAGAATGAATAATTTGTTGACAAAACAGTTTGAGATCAAGTTCTATGAAGTTAGTTTTTAATTTACCCGAGTCTGCTTTTCCTAATAGTAAGACTTCGCTTAACAGTTGATTCATGTCCCGAACAGCATCACGAATCATCTGGAAATAGGATAACTGTTGTTCTCTTGTTAATTGTTCGTAACTATCTTCTAATAATCCTGCTGATAATAAAATAGTATTCAGAGGATTACGAAAATCATGGGATAACATAGAAACAAACTCAGATTTTAACTGGTTTAATTCTTGAGCTTTTAATAATTGATTTGTTCTTTCTTTTACCCTTTTTTCTAGAGTTTGGTTGGCTTCTCTTAATTTTTCTTCCATCTGTTTACGTTCGATAGCATAACAAATCGAACGAACTAAAATATCCAGAGTAATATGACGTTTAACCAGATAATCTTGCGCTCCTTTTCTAACTGCTTCTAACGCCAACTCTTCATCATTCATATTCGTTAAAACCACAATGGGAATGTAAGAATTTTGACTAATAATAGGCAACAGAGAATCCAAACCTTGACTATCTGGTAAGGTTAAATCTAGTAGTATTATGTCAAATCTTTGATTTCCTAGGGTATTGAGAGCATTTTTTAAGCGTTTTTCATGAAATAAATCAAATTCTTGTCTTGTTGAACCTTTTAGAACCTCATGCAATAGTCTAGCTTCTGCTATGTTATCCTCAATCAATAAGACTTTGATAACATTGGTTAGACCCATAATAATCCCGTCCTGCTTTGTGTCTATTTCTAGAGTAACCTGATTTTGTCTTTGTGAATATAATATTTTCTTCATATTTACCAAAAATCATAATCTCTATGCATATTTTTCATAATCTCTCTATTTTTAAGATATACCTTTTTTATTTTTGTAGAGATTTAACACTGTTAAGTCCTTCATTTATTGGGTTAAAAATAGAGGATTGAAAAAATTAATCGCCTTTAATTTATTGCTATTGAATATGGTTAAGTCCTTTTCTATAAGATTCTATTCGGTATTGTTAATTGTTAATTATTAATTGCTGAAGTGGATAATTTTTGATAAGCTCAAGTAAGCAGATCAATTGATAATCTGCTTACTTGAGCTTATGGAAGATATCAAAAACTATCGTAACCAATCTCCCGATCTCCGAGATAGTCTAACAAACGCACCTTTTTTTAGTGAGTTACCAGAAGCAAGTTTAGAACTGGTAATGAGTCACGCTGTGCTTCGTAGTCATCCGGCCAATCGTGTGATTCTTCTGGAAAACGACTGGGGAGGCTCTGTTTATTTTATCCTAGACGGATGGGTAAAGATTCGTACCCATAATGTTGATGGGAAAGAAGTAACCCTCAATATTGTGGGTAAAGGAGAAGTGATCGGCGAAATGGCCGCTTTAGAAGAGGCCCCTCGCTCAACCGATGCTATTACCCTAACCCCAACTACTATTAGTAGCATTCCTGCACAGGATTTTGTTACCCTTCTTAAAAGTGATCCCGTTGCCGGAATTCGACTAGCCCAAATTATGGCTAAGCGTCTGCGTCAACTTAACCGACGTTTAAGGTTAAGAGAAGCGGATAGTCTCTCACGGGTGGCTGATACCCTGTTATTCTTGGCTGAGGGACAGGGAAAACAAACCGCTCAAGGTGTAGCAATTCCTAATCTACCCCATCGAGAATTAAGTAGTATCAGTGGGTTGGCCAGGGAAACAGTGACGCGATCGCTGACTAAATTAGAAAAAAAAGGTTTAATTAAACGAGAAAATGATATTCTCTGTATTTTTTCCCTGGAGTCTCTAGAAAAAATTATTTCTTAAGTATATATGGATGAATCCAACTGGGTAGATCAAGGAGATGAGTTGATCAATAAACCTCAACCGACCCCTCCCAAAATTATAACCCCCCCTTTAAACCCAAAATCTGCCAAAATTCGTCAAACTTTGACGATGGTGGAAACTGCTTTTTTCGCCAGTGCAGGCAGTTTAATCTGGTTAATTGACTATTATTTTCCCCTTGGTCCACTATTAAAATTATTTTTCCCTGTTCCTATTGCTTTACTCTATCTACGATGGGGAAAGCGTTCTGCGTGGATGGGGGCTTTAGTCTCAGGGTTATTGTTAACGGTGTTGATGGGTCCTACTCGTAGCATTGTCTTTTTGATTTCCTATGGACTGATGGGGGTTCAGTTGGGGGCATTTTGGCGTAGAAATCTCCCTTGGGAGTTTTCTTTGATTACAGGGGCCTTATTGGGTACCTTTGGCTTCTTTTTTCGTTTCTGGTTATTCTCTATTCTCTTGGGGGAAGATTTATGGCAATACATCACCAATCAGATGACTGGGTTGGCTGAATGGATATTTTTACGCTTAGGAGTTTTGGCACAACCTAGTTCTGTTTTTATCCAAGCACTAGCAGTTTTTATTATTTTTGTCAACAGTATTGTTTATATATTTGCCGTGCATTTGGTGGCTTTATTAGTATTAGATAAACTGGGCAATCCTATTCCTCGTCCTCCTAAATGGGTAAGGATTATTTTAGATTATGAATAAGTCATTTCATTTATCATTTATCATTCGTTTGGAAGTAGGCTTGAAACCTCTCCCAAACTTCTTTCTCCCTAAAGGGAGAGGCTTGAAACCAAAATGAAAGATGTTCAATGTTCAATGTTCAATGTTTGGTCAATTTTTTGCATTGAGATTGTCACTAATATTTGAGGATAAAGCGTGATGAAAATTATCAAATATTTACTTGTTTTTGGTTGTTTTTTTTATCCTTATGGACAAATTTTAGCCCAAGGAAGATTTGATCGCCCTAGTTTTTTTCGTGATGGCCAACGTTCAATGGAACAGGAAATTCAACGATTACAAGAACAATCTTCTCCTGATAATGTTGAACATCCTTCTCAGCTATTAACCATTGAAACGGAAGAACTTCGTTGGCAAAAAGTTGTCTTTCAGGATGGTAATTTTTCTGTTTGGATACCTCAAGGACTACAAAGTTCAGAAACGGTTATCATTAGTTTGGGTGAGGGTAATTTATCTTTTGAGGTTGTGGCCTCTCATCCCCAAAATTATCGTTTTGTTGCTGCTTATTCTCATAGTTTAGAACCCAAGCAAATTGTAGATTCAGAACAATTACTAAATCAAGTTAAAGAGGGAATAGTAAAGGAAACTAATTTTGATTTACTAACAGATGAAAATATAGTTTGGCAACAATATAATGGGAAAAAGTTAACTATGAAGGATGAGGACGAATTAATTAGTTTTCGAGTTTATTTAATTAATAATAGGGTTTATATTTTGGCTGGTGGACAGAGTTATAATAATCAGAGTATATCAGAAAATATCGTCAGTTTTTTTGATTCTTTTCGTCTTCTCTGATTAATAAGTTGACAAGCTGTTGAAATTGTTTAACTTTATTAATCCATCCCTGTAACAAATAATTAGTTTTATATTCTACTAGCTAAATATAAGTTAAGAGTAAAATTGCATTTTTCTTAAAAACAAGTTTCTTAACTGATTATTTCACAGATTTTTTCTGTCGTCGCATTCCTTTAGTTAAATAAGCTAAAACAAAAACAGTTAATCCCATCATGGCATATTGGAAATATTGAGTGGTTGCAGTTGCTGTTAAAACTAACAAAAGAACCCATACCCAGTTGGGCAATTTTTTAAACATTGATACTTACCTCCGTTCGATTAAGTATAAGCTAGAGAATTACTCGAGTTTATTATTATATTTCGATTCAGTTAGTGTGGGAAGTGTGGGAAGTGTGGGGAGTGTTGACATTTTCATGTTTAATCTATGGAAATGAAAACTACTTTTAACTTCATAAAAGAAAATAGCGAGTTCTGATTTTGTATATATTTTGCGCTATCCTTGAAAACATCAGGCCCAAGAAGAAAAATTAATAGCCTTCACCAACCCTGCACTTTTAGGGTAGGGATTGCCTAGACCAATCTAAGTGACGTAAGAGGTGAATACCGCATTGAGACACAGCTTGGTACACACTTCCGAATGCTTCCCTAGTTCGGAGTATCTGTAAACCTAATTGGTTAGGTGCTATTGGACAGGACATCTTAGTTGTGTTGCGGGAGGGGACTTTAAACGAGTTTGCGGGTCTCGGCCTTATCGGTTTTTAAAAACTCGCTTCCCGCAAGGGAACTGTAAAGCCGTCCTGCAAGGCTTGCCCTGAGCTTGTCGAAGGGACGGGGTTTCAAACCCAAAATTTCTGATGAAAAAACTATTATTCCTCATCCTATTTATAGTAGGTTTATGGGTTGCTCTAGCCAATTTTAAAGGACTAGCAACCCAAGGCAACTACGAATCAATTATTGTTAATTTTCGTGAAGATGTTTCCACAACAACCCTCAGCCAACAAATAGAAGCGATCGCTTCTAACTATAACCAATCTCTAAGTCTCAATAGTGTCTATGCGATCGACGAACATATTTATACTTTAACAGGAGACAAAGAACTCTTAAAAAATCTCAAAAAGTCCCCTTTAAACGAGTATGTAGATTATATCGAACCCAACTACATTTATAGTGCTTTAGAATCACCCAACGACCCCGACTATAGTAAACAGTGGAACTTGCATAATATCCATGTAGAAAGGGCTTGGGAAGAAACCAAAGGGGAAGGGATAATTGTCGCGGTTATCGATAGCGGAGTTAGTCGAGTTCCAGACTTACGCCAAACAGAATTTGTTCCCGGTTATGACTTCGTTAACGATCGCAAAGATGCTAGAGACGATAACGGCCACGGAACCCATGTAGCCGGAACCATTGCCCAATCCACCAACAATAATTATGGTGTGGCTGGGGTTGCCTATCATGCCAAAATTATGCCCTTAAAAGTGCTATCCGCACAAGGTGGAGGTAGCGTTTCTGATATTGCTGATGCCATTCGCTTTGCAGCAGATAACGATGCTGACATCATTAACATGAGTTTAGGGGGTGGTGGCGAAAGTCAGGTGATGAAAGATGCCATCGACTACGCTTATGACAAAGGTGTGGTGATTATTGCTGCTGCTGGTAACAGTAACCAAAATGCTGCTTCTTATCCTGCCAGATACCCCAAAGTAATCAGTGTTTCAGCCTTAGATGCAACTGGCAAAAAAGCACCTTACTCTAACTATGGCGCAGGGGTTGACATTTCTGCCCCAGGTGGTAGCGAAGAAGGTAAAATTCTTCAAGAAACCATCGATTCGAGTACAGGGGAAGCGGTATTTAAGGGGTTCCAAGGAACCAGTATGGCTGCCCCTCATGTAGCTGGAGTTGCTGCTTTAATCAAAGCCACGGGAGTTAAGGAACCCCAGGAAATTTTCGCAGTATTAACCCAGTCCTCTCGCAAAGTAGAAGAGGATAAGTTTAACTATTATGGGTCGGGTCAATTAGACGCAGGAGAGGCGGTTAAACTAGCCGTTAAAGGACAAATTACGTTTCGTGACTTCTTCCGTTGGTTAAGGGATAGTGGCTACTTAAACCCCCGTTTTTGGATTGATGGTGGCATGGTTGCATTGTTACCAAAACTGTTAATGGTGTTAGGGTCTTATTTACTTGCCTTCTTGTTACGTAACTATTTTCCTTTCTCTTTCGGCAGTCCTTTTAATTGGGGTTTAGTGTTAGGTAGTTCTGGTTTATTTTTCTTACAAGGAATCTATATTTTTGACCTACCTCAATGGCCGTTTCGTGTCATGGGTAGTTCTATTCCAGAGTTAGCTAATTCTATCGAAGGGACAAGTTTATTAAATCCCTTTTTAGCTAGTGTTTTAATACCGTTTGTTTTAGTGGCTATCTTGTTAGGTCATAATAGCTGGAAATGGTTTGCTATTGGTACCAGTTTAGGGGTAGCAGGTTGTTTAACTGTTCATGCTATTATGTCTCCTGCGGTGATGGCAATGCCATCTCTAGAGGTTTCTCGGGCATTTTTAGGGGTTAATGCTTTCCTTTGTGTTGGCTTAGCTTGTTTGGCTAGTAAGAAGTCTTAGGAACTTGAGTTAGGAGTTAGGAGTTAGGAGTTAGGAGTTCGGATATTTTTGATGTAATATTTGTAGGGGCTTAATAATATTAAGCCCTTTTTATTTTTTTCCAACTAAGTATCATAAACAAGACAATGACAAATTTAAAAGGAAAAGTCGCTTTAGTAACTGGTGCAACCAGAGGTATTGGTAAAGGTATTGCTATCGGTTTAGGGGAAGCCGGGGCAACGGTTTATATTACTGGACGTACTTTAAACAGTGACAAGAGTTCGGAGTTCGGAGTTCGGAGTTCGGAGTTTGGGGATGTTATTAGTGATAATCTGTCAGGCAGTTTATTAGAAACGGAAAAAGCCGTCAATGAAGCAGGAGGAAACTGTATTGCTGTCCAAGTTGATCATAGTGATGATGAACAAGTTAGGTTATTATTTGAACGCATTAATAAGGAACAAAATGGACAATTAGATATTTTAGTTAATAATGTTTTTTCAGGGGTACAAGCTATTAGTAATGCTTCTGGTAAACCTTTCTGGAAACATGACCCTAGTTTATGGGATACTATCAATAATGTTGGGCTTCGTAGTCACTATGTTGCTAGTATTTTTGCAGCACGTTTGATGAGTGAACGGCAACAAGGACTAATTTTTACTATTTCTTCTTGGGGTGGTTTATCCTATATTTTTGGGGCAGCTTATGGAGTAGGAAAAGCAGCTTGCGATCGCTTGGCCGCAGATATGGCAGTGGAGTTAAAAGCGGATAATATTACTTCTATTTCTCTTTGGCCAGGTATTGTGGGAACGGAACAAATGTTAAAGTTTTTTCCACAGATAAATGAGCGAGATGATAGTAAGTCTGAAAATGCTAATTTTGGAGACTATTATAACTGGGAAACTCCTCTATTTACGGGTCGAGTTATTGCTGCTTTGGCTGCTGAGAAAAATACTATAAAATCAACAGGAAAAGTACAAATTATTGCTGAGTTGGCTAAACGATATAAAATTGTGGATGAAAAAGATAATCGTCCTGTTTCTTTACGTTCTTTACGCTTTATTTTGGCCAATGCTATCCCTGCTTTAAAACAGTATGCTTTTTTAATTCCAGATATTTATATTCCTTGGTTTATTTTACAATTAACAATGGTTAAATCTCCTAAAATTTAGTTCTGAGTTCGGAGGGCGACTTCGTCGTGCTATGCAGCGGAGTTCGGAGGTTAGAATTGATATGACAGATAATCAAGACATTAAAGAAAGAACATTGACTTTTGCCGTCAGAGTAGTCAAACTTTGTCGTTTTCTTCATGAGAAGGGTGGGATAGAGAGAATTCTGTCATCTCAACTTATCCGTAGTGGTACTTCCATCGGGGGTAATGTAAGAGAAGCGCAGTCTGGACAGAGCGATAGAGATTTTTTACATAAAATGGAAATCGCTTTAAAAGAAGCCAGAGAAACTGAATATTGGCTCATTGTTTTAGTTGAGTGAGGAGGCATTCATGAAAACAAGGTAAAATCTCTTACAGAAGAGATTGATGTCATCATCAGGATTCTAGTAACCATTACAAAAAACGTCAAGAAAAAACTCAGAACTCGTAATTAAGTAGCTGATTGACATACTCCCACCACTAATTGCTCCGCGCTTGTGTAGCAATATAGTGGGGGATTCTCTCCGTATCACTACTAGAGATTCCTTGTTCAACGAGACAACTTAGATTATCAATGTT
>NZ_JASJEB010000081.1 GCF_030064895.1 Crocosphaera sp.
TAATGGATAATGGATAATGGATAATAGATAATGGATAATGGATAATGGATAATGGATAATGGATAATGGATAATTGATAATTGACTATCAGAATCACCAGAATATTAAAACTGAACCACGCGAAATTATAGAATAATAAACCGAATTGATTACCAGAATAACCAAAATTAATTACAGAATTAGAAACCAAAACTACCAGAATTAATTATAGAATAAACTATCAAAACTACCAGGATACTAAAATAGAAACACCCGAAACTATAGAATCAAAAACTAATTGCTTACCAGAATAACCAGAATTAATTACCAGAATAACCAGAATCAATTACAGAATCAACTACCAGAATAACCAGAATAATAACTATTAGTTTATAATTAAAAAAAAGACATAAATATATAGATAAATTCCGTGATTATTACTATTTCATTTACTGCTTAATTTAGGTGTAATGGAAGAAGAAAAAATTTATGGGAATCAATCATGCTCTTAAATGATGTTACTACTCAAGGACAAACAGTTAATTTAGGTCAAGGAGTTTATCAAGTTAAATTATTTAATTTAGAAACCATTGATCCATTAGACTATATTAGAATAGGAGGGTCTAATTTTCAGTGGCGATATCAAGGTCAAACTCAATGGATGGATGGTCAATTTACTGAATATGCTGATAATATTAACCAAAGTTTAATCATTGAATTAAATGTACTTGACCAAACTGAATTAACTTTCAGAACCGATGATACCTTTGACTTTCCTAATGATGACACACCTACCAATCCTATAATTGATATAGAAGTCTTACAAGTAGGGGATAATTCATCAATTATTCAAGATGGAATAGGTGCGATCAATAACAACATTTTAAGTACGGGAGAAGGTGCAGTTAGCGTACAGGAAATACAGTCCACTTTCTTTCATCATAATATTGATTTAACTCCTTATGGAGTGGAAGGAAGTGCAGCTTTATGGGGTACAGAACCAGGAATAAATAAGGTTGATATTACTGTTGATGGTTTTGCTAATTTATTATTTTGGGATGGTGCTAATATTACTCCTTTTGTTGTCAATGGAACTCAAGAATTATACTTTAATACCGTTAGTGATGAATGGGGTTTTATTGTATTAGATGATGTAGCTAGTAATGAAGCGTCAGTAACCTTTGATAATGTTGTTTGGTATGAATCTCAACCTGATAATATTGAGGTTATTAGCTATCAAGAAGATATGGTTTTACCTGATGATTGGATGATAGAAACATTAGGAGATGTTGAGGTTGATAATACTCCTAATTATAACAATGGTGGTAACTTTATGGTAGGAACTGGTACAGGAGATAGGGCAGTTTCTACTATTGGTAATAATTTGATGGGTGATAGAAACTACTTTAAAACCTTTGGAACAGAAGGAAGTTATCTTAATATTTCTGACATTGAAAATGGTGTGTATGAATTTGATGTTAATCAATTAGGTAAAATAGATAGTAATAATAATGATGCTCTTTATGCTTGGAATGGGAAACAATTAACCTTGATTGCTGATAATGAAAATGGGTTAGTTACTAATTCAGTTGACGTTATTTATGGTGAACTTAGTTTTATTGGCGTTGATGTGAATACTAAGACAGGAACCACTGATTTTACAATTACTGGCTTAGAAAAAACAGAAGATTTATCTTATTCTCCACCAACACCCATTAGTTTAATGCCTGATATTTATCTTGGTGATGTTGACTTTTATGAACAACAAACGAGGATTAATAATGGTAGTGGCGATAGAGCCGTTTCTACTTTATCGAGGGAATTAAATATTGATTTATCTATGTATGGTACTGAAGGAAGTTATGCTACTTGGTCAGATTTAGAAAATGGTATTTATGAGATTACTTACTCTCTCTCTGCTTCAGAAAATGATGCTAATCATGATAACATTTATTTTTATGATGGTACTAACTTAAATCTATTTGATAGTCGTTCTTCTGCTACCATTCAATCATCTGCTACTCGTTGGATTAGTGAGACAAAGACACAAGAAGTAGCGGTTGCAGACGGTCAACTAACCTTTATTACACTAGATACAGTGGATAAGTCAGGAACCACACAGTTAAGAATTAATGGTATTGAACGGGTTAATGAGCTAACTTCTGATACTAATGATCCTTATAGTTATATTTATGAAGAACCACCCTTCCCTATGCCTGATTTGGGTAAAGACTTAGGAAATGATCCCTTAACTGGTTTAAATTTAGGAACCTTAAAACCTTGGGAAACTGATAGTAATACTGGCACTGAATATAATCAAGGTTATGTTTATGGTAGTTATCATCTTGGGGCAAGTTATATAACTGAAACCATCGGGGGTGATGATGTTAGTGACTGGATTCAATTTAATCTTGATGAAAGTAGTTACCTAAACTTTTATCATAATAATGCTATTGCTCAAATACTTGATGAGAATCAACAGGTAATTATCGGTAGTGATGATGGTTATTCAGGTAATTTACAAGCTTATCTAAACAGTGGTAATTATTACATTGGCTTTAGTTCTGAATCTTCAACTTCTGAATTATTTAATGCTAGTATTTATCTGTCTAATTCAGATCCTAATTATGCAGATTAGTTTCAGTTATCAGTGAGCAGTGAGCAGTTACCAGTTATCAGTTATCAGTTATTAATTATTTGGTCAAGTTGCTTGGCTTAAATTAAAACTATTCACTGTTTACTATTTACTGTTTACTTTACTGTTTACTGTTTACTGTTAAACACTCTCATAAATAGAATATTTGTTATAGCAATAGACAGGCTAGTTAGGACACATAAATTATATTTTAAGGGAACAGGGAACAGGGAACAGGGAACAGAAAAATGTCCTAATAGCTTTGGCGACTGCTATAATATGAAAAAACTACTCAACACCCTGCCTGTTTTAATAGCGATCGCATTATGTGTCAATGCTTTTCTTAACACCGAAACTAAAAGTAAAGCAGACATCAATAACCTTCCTACCTGTGAAGTGAAGCCAAAAAGCGTTTATGATGGAGATACTTTGAGACTGATATGTTCTAATGAAGAAATAAAGGTTAGATTTGCGTGTATTGATGCCCCAGAGCTAAAAATGCCTAATGGAATCTCTAGCCGTGACCATTTACGATCGCTTCTCTCAAACTCTAATAACCAAGTCAAGGTTAATGCTATAACTACTGATCGTTACGATCGCACCGTTGCCGAGTTATTTTTTCTTAGGGGAAATGATTGGCAGTTAGTACAAGAATATCAAGCTAAAGATGGTATGGTGTGGGGATATGAAAAATATAAGTCAGATTGTCCCAGTTGGAATGCCGTGTACAAAGCATTCACAGAAGCACAGGCGGCTAACAGGGGAATATGGGCTGGTAATCCTATACCACCGTGGGAATGGCGAAGACAAAGACGGTAAATTTATCAATTAGATTGGGAAAATTAAGGTTAAAACCTATTGTAATTTACCTATGTTTAGATTACTCAAATTATTCATAAAAGTAAAAATCTTTGACAGACAGTTAAACAAGAATATTGTTTTGATATTATCATTACTTTTTCTTACCAGGTAGTGATTCCGCTATATTAACCCTCTTTTAAAATTAGATAGAATAAAAAGTAGGATGATAGAAAAGAAGGATAAAAAAATGAGTAAAAGTCAATCGTTTCCCGAATATGACTCTCATCCCCCTGTGTCTAATGATTGGGACTTAGGACGAGAACTTGATGATGTGGCCAGTCAATATTTTTATCAAGACTGCGATCCCTCTACGCAAAAGATTCTTTCTCATTGTGGGTGGTATTTGTCTAGCTTTTTTGAAGAACCGACTTTAGTAATCACTTGTAATGATCAAGTTACTAATTGGCTGATTTTAAAACAATTAATGCCCTTAGCTACAGTATTATACAAATGGCTTAAGACGGCTCATATTCGTATTTATCCACCCCCAGGAGCCGGAAATTTCTTAGACATTCCTATTACTGAGGTTCCCTTGGGTTAATCATTTTTAACTGTTGTCAATCTGTTATCAATAATGAACCATTCATGATAAACAACCGCCAGATAAAAGTCCTCTCCAACTAAGCGGTCACAGATAGCCAAAAAACCAGAGAAGAAGGGATCCTCTTCATAAGTAGTGTCTTTTAGAAAGAGTGTAACTGAGTTCCCATCGTTACTCCAAATAGTTCGTAAAATGGTGATGTTAGCATGACTGGAACTCTCGATAGGAAGTAATACCCAACGGCCTTCTATTTCCATAAACTCAGGTTTAGAGTATCTAAAGACCGACTCCCAATTTTCGGGTCGCTCATGTTTTTCAATGATTCGATCCCAACGAACTGTTTTTATTTTAGAAAGGGTTGTTTCTGATAATTGTGTTAATTTCATCAACTTAATGTGTGTAAATTGGCTATAATTTTTACTATATTTTTCTGTTTATTTCCACTCTTTTCCAAATGGTCTCCCCCAAAATTTATAACATTCCTTATTAAAAACACTCCTATATTTTAGTATTAATTCTCGTTCCCATTTTAATAATACTTTCTTATCAGGGGGAATATGTTTCCAAAATGCAGAGTTTACTGCTACATCTAATTTATGATTACGGTGTAACTGAATATAATTTCTGATATAATCTTTACAGTCATGAACCCCTTTCCAACGCTGAGATGCAGTTAACTTTGTTTCACCCACGTATAACAAAATAGGTAAGGTATTATCGATTATAAAATAGAGATATCCCTTGTTACTTTCATCATCAAACTGATTTTTAGGTTCCGGCATTCTCCAAAATAAACAGTTATGTATTGTTAGATCAAAAGGTTTAATATCATCTACAGTATGCCAAGATGTTTTAGGCATTTCAAATAAAGTTTGTTGTTGCGGTGGTTGACTATTTATAACTTCATTCTGATACTTAAATATCCTTTGTTTCCATTTGATTAAAGCTTCTCTATCCATCACTAAACTAGGTGGTTTAGATTTTAGAGAAGAATCGTTAGTATTAAATAAGTCAAGTTGTTTCATTGAATAAGTGAGTAAAAATACTGGAGAATATATCTTAGTCTATTTTACCTTTGTAAATGGAAACATAAACATGATAATATTTTCTTTAGATTTGACTCAACTCAACTCAATCCTTAAGAACTCAATTATCAACTTTTGACCTTCACTATTATCAAAGCAACCCCAGGACTAACAACTGACGAAATAATATTAAATCTCCTCAAAGATTATCCTCAAGGACTAACCGTTAAAGAACTGAGTGACAAAATTAATCGTCCTATTTCAATGATACAAACTTGTTTAAAATTATTAGTTGCCTGTAAGAAAGTTAAAAGTAAGAAGATAGAGATGATAAAGTATTATTATCTTTCGTCAGTTCTGTGCTGTAAGTGCAGTCCTTCGTCAAGCTCCTTTGATTTATAATATACTAACCGAGATGATTATTGTTATATTTGTTTTGAAATGCTAAACTTAGTTCAATGTCTTCAATAACAACTAAAAAGTTTTCTTACCTACTAATAATTATACTTTTGATATTCGTTATATCAAGAATCTTCAAAGTCTTAAAAATCAATAAATCTAATCTACAGATAGACATACATTATAGCAATTTAGAACAACTATTAATTGAACAAAATTGGGAAAAAGCTGATTATGAAACAAGCTTGTTAATGCAAGAGATTACAAATCAAAATAGACATATACTATATGGCATTGAAAGATTTATTTTGATTGATCAGTTTCATCAGGCAATTATCATCGATGACATTTCCTGCCAACAACTATTGAAAATTGATAAGTTATGGACTAAACATAGTGAAAATAGATTAGGATTTAGTGTACAAAGAAATATGTTAAAACCATTAGATTCTGAGCTTAAAATTAAAACAGAAGAGGATATAGATGCCAGAATCGGTAGAAGAACAGGAGAAATACTTAAATGGAAAAGATATTATCCATACCCAAGTTATTCATCAGAATCACAAAAACAACGCGACCAAAAAGTTAAAGAAGAACATTATCAGAAAATAAAAAATATTCCTATATCAGAAATTCCTTATGGTTATTTACCTTATAAACTTTATACTGACACTATGTATAGAAAGATTATCAATAGTTGGGGATATATAGATATGCCAGATAGAATAAGAGCCACTGTTAGAAAAGTAGAAAAATGCCCTAATATTAAATCCAGTTCTTAAACAACTTGGACAATTATATGGACTCAACCATTAGCTATCATCGAAAACACTCAACAATTAATTAGAACAGCTATTACTTAAAGTAATTTATCTTCATTCATTTCTGGCATCCTCATGCCTTCTCTTGGCTTCATAATCTTCTTCAGGAGGTCGATCAATCACGCGCAAACTTTTTAAAATGGATGAATAATTAATTTTAATTTTCTGATTTTCTCTCCATTTTTCCTGAGTTTGTCGCCAATTTTCCCGTTGTATTTGGTCAAGTTGTTTGCAAATTTCAGGACTCAACCGATAATCAATACACTTAGTTATACTGGGACTGTCATAATGTTCACCAGCATCACAACCTTGATTTTGACAACGAGGCAACTTATCCCGATTGAAGTCATATCCGTCAATCACAAGCTCTGCTAAACCAGCATTAACAATTCCTGTATCATAACAACAAAAACATTTCCATTTTGGTTGCCAGATTTCTTTCTCTATTCCTGGTTCCTCTTCGGGACGCATGGGAATACGAGGTAGTTTTTGAAACATGATTCCTTCCTTAAATGCGATTATTAGCTATTGCCCAGTCTGCGAAGGCTTTCCGCATTGGTTGTTCTTCGGAGGAACCACCAAGGGCAATAAATCGTGGTTTACCTGACTTAATTTGCTTGATCCACTCGTCCCGTTGGGGATGATTTTCCCAGTCAATCTTGATGCTGTTGTCTTCTTTGCATCCATTAAATAGACCGTAATAAACATTAAAGCGATATTGTCCTGCTTGATTTTTCCTTGCTAACCAGCCTGCTAAATCATTGATGGGGTTGGGAAACTCTTTAATCTTTTCCCTGACAAAGTAAAAAAATTTCTCTCGCTCGTAATCTGAGAGAGAGTTGAAAAAGATTTGATAAGAATTTGGAGAACCGCTAGAAGCTTTACTATCAGCCGTTTTAGATGGGGTCACAGTCTCGGATCTGTCCAAGGTCGTCTCGGATCTGTCCAAGGTCGTCTCGGATTTGTCCAAGGTCGTCTCGGATCTGTCCAAGGTCGTCTCGGATTTGTCCAAGGTCGTCTCGGATTTGTCCAAGGTCGTCTCGGATCTGTCCAAAGAGTCTCCATTTTGTCCAAGACTTACAACTAAACCGTTGGGAGCTTCCCAGTCAATCAATTTTTTCTCTTTCAGTCTGCTAATTCCTTTATAAAAGCTTGCTTTGCTAATTCCTAGCTGTTGGCTAATCTCACTCTGATGTAAGGTCACTTTCCACCCTGGTTTGAGTCTAATTTTTAGGTAGTAGTAAAGTAAAGCGGTTGCGGAAATCAAACCACACTGATACTGATCGAGGACATCCTCTAACGTCATTCGGTAGTGTTGTTGTGCCATGATAGAAGTAGTTTTATATAATCTGCCCCCGTCCAAGAGTCGGGGGTTTTGTTTTAGTTTATCCATTGATGTCAATGGATGTCAACTGAAAAATACTAACTTAGGTTAAATTAAAGAAATAAGGATAAAATAACAATGGATGTCAACGGGGAAAAGGATGCTTAAACGAGATCCAGAAGGAAAATTTTTAGAGTCACCGGATAGTTTGTATCGAAAGACTATAGGTTTAAGGGTTAGTAAGTCTATTTATCCCAAATTAGAGGAACTTGCCCAAAAAACAGGCAAAAGCATGGCAGAAATTGCCAGAGATGCAGTGCATGAATATATACAACGTTTAGAAGAAGAAAAAAAAGCGACCAAGAAGACGAATAAGAATTAAGTTAATGGTTAATCAATTTCATCAAGTACCTAATATTTAATAGGTATTTTAAGTCAATTACGGATGACCAGTTACTTGACCATTGACTGACTTAAAAAAGGCTTCTTTTTTTGTACTCAAGTTTTGTAATAAATTATAAGATTAAAATCATAGTAGTTTAGTTTTTATTTTTCAACCAATCATCAATAGAAAATCGATTAAAATTAACCCCTGCTAAAAGGATAAAGAGGACAATATTATAAATTAATTGGCTACTAGCTCCATCCCAATTTTGGATTATGGTAATACCATACATGAGAATTATCATGAGAACAAAACAAGCAATTAAAGCACTTCTTGTTAAAAATCCGACAGTGATTAATGCTCCAACAATTAACTCAACAGGAGGTACTAAAGCAGCATTAATTCTTACTAGAAACTCAGGAATTCCTGAATCTTGCATAACATTAACCATCGCATTAATAAAACTAGGAATATCAAAAATTCTGGTAAATCCGTGGTTAAAATAATTAACCCCTACTACTATTCTCAATAAAGTATAAGCTGCCACAATATCTTTAGTTCTTAAACTAACTTGGGGCTGCTTATTAATAGTTGGTTTACTGTTAACGCTCATTAGATTCCTCATTATTATTAAGAAGTTTAATTATGATAAATATCTGATATCTGATATTTAACTAGCTGCCCTTGGGAATACTAGACCTACACCCAGGATAAAATTATGCTTGACATCCTATCTAATACCAAATCCTCTTATGATAGTAGAGTAAAGATTTGGGTCAACATCTCTCATTGCCTGATCTTCTTAGTCTACTTTGTAAAGCGGATTTGGTATAAAATCCAATCTAACCCAACCACCGAAGATTATCAACAATTAATGTTAACCTTTTTACAGGGTATTGTTGAAAGGGTAAGGGCAGAACCAGATCCCCAGAAAGCAAACTGGAAATATCATTGTATAGAAGAGATTATACTAGAACATGGGCAGTTTATGGAAGGATTACAAGCTCAACAGATTGGTATTCCTCAAAGATGTTATTATAACTGTCTAAATATGTTACTAACTCCTGAAAACCCCGAAGAATTACTGTATTGTGAAGGGTTTGCTTTATCAGATAATATTAATCTCTATCCCGTTCAACATGGTTGGATTTCTCTAGATCAACAAGCAATTGATGTGACATGGAATGAATTAAGTCCTTGTTATTTTGGTATTCCTTTTAATCGTAAATGGGTGATAGAAAAGACTAAAGAAAGATTACGTACTGGTAAGAATATTGCTAATTTCTTAGCTTATGAATCTCCTTTAACTATTCAAATTCTTAAGTATGGTTTGCCTAGTGAAGCACTACACAAGTGCTAATAATTCATAACCATTTGTGCGGCTCTGAAACAATAATTAGGATAATTAGGGTTATTTGCCTCTATTAAAGGAATACCGATCGCCTCAATATATTCGTGATATTGAGCTAACGTACAAGCAGGTGAATAACCTTGTTCAACACAATAACTAATAAAATCTAATTCTTGACCCCATAAAGCTACTTGTTTCGCTCGTACATTCTCTTGTATTTTTTGTCCATCAAAGCGTAAATTTATATCTCCTAAAGCTGGCCAAATATCAACGGCTAAATAATCAACCGTTTCAGATGGAATCCAATTTAAAGCATCAGCAAAAATGATAGAAACTTTGTCCCAATTCTGCCACGCTGTAGCATTTGTAATCTGATGAAATAACTCAATAATATCAGGATCATTCTCAATCACGGTTACTTTCTCAACATCATTGTTTAACAGAACGTTATACAGTAATAATCCCATTCCTAACCCCATTAGCACAGTATGACCCTTAGCAGCTAAAACATGATGAGATTGACTTTCAAGTTCCATTAGGGTCAAACTCATCCATAGTGTATTACTACGACATAAACGATAATTGTTAGTTACAGATTGATAGGAAGTAAAATAACCTCTTGTAATGGGTGTTTTCATTTCTTCTAATGTCCATTCGCCATACTGTCCAGGACGATATTCAGGAACTTTTAACGGTTCATAAGGAGGTGTCTTATACTCTAAAACTTCTGATAATTGATCTAGTAATTCTTGTGGTAATCGAGTTAATGATTTTTGTTCATTTTTTAGTTCTTTATCTTTTGTCACTTCAACGACCTTAACATTAAAAGGTTCCCATTCGTCTACTGTAAAACCATAAGTGACCTCATCAGGAAACCGAGTGGCCATTTCCTTCCATGCGCCTTCTGGACTCTCTGCTTGTATATAATATCCTTGTCGGGCAGTAAGGTCATCCCGTCCCAGACAATCACCAGTATAAGACTTATTTCGAGTACAACGATATTCAGGCATAATTGATTAGCGATCTCAGGTATTTAATTTAGGCAAACAAGGTAAATCTACTCCTTACGGATCATAACCTAAATGAGAAAATACGTTGGAGGAATATATTTAGTAACTCAAAATCGTTGCACATTACCGAATAATTAATAGTTATAAGAATCGTGCTTAAAATTTGTTCCAAGTTTTGCATTTAACTTACACTAAATCTAATAATTCCTTAGAAACATAAAGATTCCCAAATATGGGTAATGTCCCTTCATCATCATTATCCCTCTCACTATCATCCCAGAGTATGGCAATATCACTGGTTACATCAGGATCTATTCCATTCTGTTTGGCTCTTGTTGTTAAATAGTCCACAATTGCCTCATAATTAAATTGGTCAATTCTTTGATAAAAATACATTAGTATTATCTAAACTATGATTAAGGATCTTAACTATTATTGTCAGAAATTTTCTGACGCTGGGAAAAAGGGTTTAAATGTTAACAGAAGTAAAGGAGTTGCCCCTAATAAACCTATTCTTCTTTTATCAATTATACAACTAATTGAACGAGGAAAGATTACTCGTAACCGAATTTATTTAACTCCTGAATTAATTGCTACATTTCTTAAACTATGGAGTGATTTAGAAATTCATCGTGATCCTAAAATTGGTCTACCTTTTTTTCATTTAAGAGGAGATAAATTCTGGCATTTTAAGGCTAATTTAGGCTTTGAATTTCTTGAAAATCCTAAATCTAAAGTTAAAGTCAGAACTATTAAAACTCTCAAAGAAGCGGTTGATTATGCTTACTTTGACCCTGAACTCTTCACTTTACTTTGTGAACCTACTTCTAGAAATCAACTAACCTTAACCTTGATTGATTCTTGGTTCTCTGATAAACCTCAACAAATTAGGCGATCGCTTTCAGTGGATGCTCTCGAAGACTTAGAAAATCAACTGATTACCAGTGGTGGAAAAGTCTATCAACGGCAGGAAATTGATACCAAAGACGAACAAACGATTATTATCAGAGATGGGGCATTTCGTAAGGCCGTCACTTCTGTTTATGGTTATCGTTGTGCTTTCTGTGAACTACAAGTATTCAATAACCAAGAAAATATTGTCGATGGCGCACATATCAAACCCTTCTCTCAATTTTATGATGATCGCATTGTTAATGGTCTATCTCTCTGTAAAAACCATCATTGGGCTTTTGACCGCTTTTGGTTCACTATCAACGATGACTATACAATAGAACTAGCTGAGACTTTACACGAAGATTCCCCTTATTCAACCCCCATGAGTCAATTTCAAGGTAAACGACTTTGGCTCCCTAATAATGAACGTTATCATCCTTCTGCTGAATCTTTGGCTTGGCATCGTCAGTCTTTCTTGGATAAACACGCTTCATAAAACTTATCTATTTAAGATTGTTTTTACTTCGTAAACGAAGTAAAATAGAAAGTAGTTAGTTAATAAGGAGATTGGAAGTGTACGAATTTGCTTATTGTTTTTCTATTAATAATCAGGTTAAATGGTGATCTGAAAATAGTAATAGTTTAATTAATCGAGTTGCTCAGAATGAATCTGAAAAAGTTTCAGAGTTTATTGAGACTTCTAAAATAGGTGATTTTATTCCCCTTGAAGATGGAACTTTAATCTTTAGATGTGCTACCAATGCTAATGGAGATAAGTAAGACAAATGACTAAACAAGAAGCAGATATTCTTCATAAAGCAATGGAAAAAATGCTAGAAGAATGTGACGTTAATGAAGATGATTTTAAGAGTAGGATTATGGAAGGATATTCAGGAAGAGGAATGTACGGAAAAGAAACTTATGGACTGGTTATCAATTCTTTTACATCTCTTTTACAAGCAATAATGACTTTTCCTGAATTACTTTATGATAAGGAAGGCAATTCTATTGTTACTAATCAAATCATTACTAAATTTAGAACTGATAAACTAGGATTATCTATTATTATTTACTAATGTATAAGTGTGATTACTTGGAGGTAAACAAGCATGGCAGTTAACTTAAACGGTATGAAGTTTAGCGGTTATTAATTATGTCTGAAGTAATAGAAACCAATTTACAAAATCAGTCTTCAGTATGGGACGATGACCATTTTATTTATGAGCCTGAAGATATTAATATTACTACTAGAAAAATTGAAATTGACAAGCTACTTTCTCGCATTGATAATCAATCATTAAATTCTGCGCCCGATTTTCTTTATCGTTATCATTATTGGAATAATGAAGTTAAAAGTCGTTTGATTGAGTCTATCATTATTCGTCTTCCTATTGGTCATTTTTATCTCGATAGAACAGGATATGATAAATGGTTAATTATGGATGGAATACAAAGACTATATGCTCTGAAACAGTTTCTTAGTGATAAAACTTTAAAATTATCTGGTTTAGAATACTTACATGATTTGGAGGGAAAAACTTATAATGAAATTGAACGAAGATATCAACGTCGTATAGAAGAAACACAAGTTACCGTTTATTTAATTGAGAAGGGAACCCCTCCAGACATTAAGTATAATATTGGTAAAAGAAATAGCACTGGATTCCCTAAATCTTATCAAGAACTGCGTCAAGCATTAAACCCAGGAAAAGGAAATAAATTACTCGCTCAACTAGCAGCTACTGAAGAGTTTAAACAATTGATTCCTTTAGATTATGAACAAAGAAAGCAAATGGATGATAGAGAATTAATTTTAGTCTTTATCTCTTTTTTGCTAAGTGATAGTTTTGATGATTTTCCAACAGTGAACTTATGGTTGTCAAGAACTTTAATTAAAGTTAACTATTTGTCTGATACCGAATTAAACGAATTAAAAGATAGTTGTCAAACCACGTTCAGACAATACCTAGATAGACCCCAAGTGTATCAATTATTTTCTGAATTATCTGTCAACTCAACTCAGTTGAGCAAAATCAAAAAATTAAACAAAATTCTTTCTACTCAACATTAAGTGATAATTATGTATTACGGATATCGATGTTATACAGATGACCATGAACCGTTAGGTTGGTTTTACACAATTCATCAAGAACAGGAATTAAATTGGACAACTAATCCTGGATTATTTTATTGGTGTAAACGGTGGAAAACTAAAAGAGGAGCCGAGAAAAACTTCTCTTATTACCAAGAGCAATGGAAGTTTTATCGTAGAGAAAAAGGCGGTTATCTCAAAATAGAAATTATGCCTGATGTACCAACACTAAATGAAAAATATAATCGTACTTCTCAACAACAATGGGATACTAAAAATGCTAAAATTATTAAAGAATCAAAAGATAAATATGATGATAAAAATCCTGTTTGGTCATTTCGTCCTACAACTGAACTCATTGAATGGTTGAATGAGGAACGATGGGATAAGCAAGACGGTAAACCTGAAACTAATGCTCAATTAGTAATCCGTAAACTCAATAAATTAAGACAATTAGAATATCAAGGATATTAATATGTCAATTACTCTGTTAAAACAATTTCTTCAAGATAATGCTGACTTGTTTAAACATTCTAAGAAAAATTCTAACTACAAATATAAAAGCTTTTATGAATTAGTCTTAAAATTAGGGCAGGAAATGAAACCAGCAATAAGATCAGAAGAGTTCACAGGACAACCCAAAAACTGTTATGGTAATTGTCAGACCTTGGCTTTTCTTGAGCCGGAATTAACTTACTGTGAAGGATTTGCTCTTTCTAATGGTATAGATTTTCCTGTCTCTCATGCTTGGTTATTGGATCAATCAGGAACAGTGATAGAAGTAACTTGGCAAGAACCAGGAAGTGCTTATATTGGTATTGCTTTTTCTAATACATTTATTCAGTCAGTACTAAAGGAAAGAGAAGAAAGACAAAGAAGTAATTATTTAAGTTTAATCGAATCTAATTATTTAGAAAATTATTCCTTTTTAAAAGAGGGAATACCTGAATCTGCTTATTCTAAAATACTAAAGTAAATTTATGAATAATGATATTACTCAACAACTTTTACAGGAAGAAACAAGACAAAAAGAGTCTCTTGCTTTTCTCTTAGATCGTCATCTATCTCGCCAAGGACAATTATTTGTGCAAACAACCCAGATGGGAAACACTCAAGGTTATCTTGCTTCTGTTTCTTTAGAATGGTTAGCGAGTAGGGTTCATTTTGCTTTACAATTTCCTTTATTTCGTCGTAAATATGACAATGAAAATTATAAGTTGATTCCTGATTATGAAAGTTTAGAAGAGTTAAAACAACGTCCTTTAGATTGGTCAAAACAGGCTTATTTAGCTCAATATTTAACTGTTGTTAAAAATCATAAATTCCCTCCTATTTTACTGGTTATTAGTCAAAATTGGGTTAATGATTCTACTGCTGAAAAATGGGATAATAATCATCGTGCTAAAGTAAATGTTGATAATTTTACTGCGTTAGATAAAAATAATAATATAGGTTTCTTAAATATTGGGGATGATTATCAACTGTTTGCTATTGACGGACAACATCGATTAATGGGAATCAAAGGGTTAATAGAGTTACTAAGAACCGGTCAATTAGAAGTGTATGATGAGTCAAAGAAATCCACAAGAAAGTCCATTACTTTAGATGATTTAATAAAAGAATACGAGCTAGACCTCATTGCTTTACAAAGTTTAGCATCAGAGAAGATAGGGATAGAGATTATTCCTTCTGTCCTGCAAGGAGAGACTTATAATAGTGCTAAGAGACGAGTTAAAACCATATTTGCTAATGTTCAACGTACAGCGGTTTCTTTAAGGAAAGGACAACTTATTTTATTAGATGAAGATAATGGTTTTTCTATTATTGCTAGACGACTTGCCATTACTCATCCCTTGCTAAAAGATAGACAGGAAAAAGACTGGAATTCCAGAGTTAATTGGGATAGTGCTACCATTGCTAGTAAATCTACTGTCTTAACTACTTTACAAGCTTTACAAGATATGACAGAGGGATATTTACAACCATTATTTTCCCAGTGGAGCAATAAAAAGAACTTAATTAATCTTAGACCTGATGAGGAAGAAATAGAAAAAGGATTAAACTTATTATCTGAACTTTTTAATGGATTAGCCAGTTTACCCAGTTATCGGAAATTAGAACAAGGGGTTAAAACTTATAAACTCAGACGGTTTAAACATGATCATGGTGGAGGGGAAGGAAACTTTTTATTTCGTCCTGTTGGACAAATTGCCTTAGCTCAAGCATTAGGAGTCCTAGTATTTACTCAAAACTTTAATCTAGAAAGTATTATTGAAAAATTAATCTACTTTGATGAAATTGGAGGATTTAGTTATATGGATACATCTCAGTCTCTTTGGTATGGTGTTTTGTATAATCCCATGAAAAAACGAATTCAAGTATCAGGTAAAAAATTAGCTAGTCGTTTATTAATTTACTTATTGGGTGGAATGAAAGATGACCTAGAAAAAACAGCAATTCGTCAAGCATTAGCTGAAGCAAGAACCATTGAAGATTTAGTGACTAATCAACAGCAAACTATGGATTTTCAAGGAAATGTCGTTACTCATGAAGGTATAATATTACCTTCTGTTATCATAGTTAAGTAAGTTTCTGAGCCAATAAAAAATTATGGAAAAAAACTTGAAAAATCTAAATGTAAATGATGATATTATCGAAACTGATAAGGATAAACCGGAAGAATATACTCTCAAGAATTGTGGTCTAGATCATGAATATCTAATAGAACGGGATATTGATATTAGAAAAAGTCCTTATACTGTATTTGAATTAAAAAGAAAACGTGAGCAAAATAAAATAATTATCGATCCTGAATTTCAAAGAAATCCTAATATATGGACTTTAGAACAAAAAAGTAAATTTATTGAGTCCATTATTCTCAATTTTCCTTTACCTTATTGGTATGTAAAGCAAACTAAAAAGGGAGAATATATAGTTGTAGATGGGTTACAGAGAACTTCAGCTATCTGTGATTTTATAGATAATAAATTTAAACTTACTGGATTAAAAATTTTGCCACAATTAAATAATTGTAAGTTTTATGATTTAACAAAACTAGATGGAGATTATCAAACTAGAATAGAGGATAAAAAAATTTCTTTATATGTAATTCCATATTCTGCTCATCTAAGCATTGTTTATGAGATTTTAGAGCGAGTCAATATTGGAGGAACACCGCTAGGAAGACAAGAACTTAGAAACTGTATTTTTACTGGTAAATCCACAAAGCTGTTAAAAGAATTATCTGAGCAAGATTATTTTAAACAGGCAATTGATCATGGCTTTTCTCCAAAAAGAATGAAAGATAGAGAGCTTATTTTACATTATTTAGCTTTTAGAATATGTAACGATTATCATCAAGATTATCTAAGTATATGAATGAATTTTTAGAAGAGGCTATGCAAAAAATCAACGAAATGTCGGAGGAACAAATAGATGAATTAAGAAATGATTTTGAAAGAGTAATGAAATTAACTTATGATTTTTTTGGGAAAGAAAACTTTCGTTTACCAACAGATAGAAGCAGAGGACAAGTTAATATGATTATGTTTGAATCTATTTCTTACTTTTTTTCAACACACAGTGATCAATTTTTTCAGCAATACAAAAAAACTATTAAACAAAATTTTCTACAATTACGGGAGAATTTAGAGTATGTCGGCTCTATTAAACGAGTTAAACATGATAGAGATACAGTCATTAAAAGATTTGATTTAGCACAAGAAATTTTGGGAGCTGTTTAGCAATGTTAACTAAGATATAAAATTTCTCGATCGCTTTTAAAATCCCACACTGATTTATTTGAGCTTATTATGCCAGGGGAAATCCCGATTTTTTCAGTATGAGTTGACAGCTTGGTTCGTTGCTTAATGCTTCTTAAGATAGTGTTGTTTATTTATGTCCGACTACTTATCGCTTTATCGATTGATTTAACATTATGACTACCAATTACAGGAGGTAATATTGAAGGAGTCTCTCTAGCTGATTAAAAGCTGATGCTGCACCCAAAGGAATCCGATAGTTGACAATGGGTGAAAGTATAGTTTCCGCAGGATTTATCTCTATAGTCGGGATTCCTATAGCCCTAGCATGGGCTATAGGTTCAAAGATGTAGGGAAAAAGTGCAGATGTCCCTATGACACAAACCAGGTCTAGACCCTTTTCTAAAACAGATTCTAACTCAGAGATTGCAGCACTAGGCAAAGACTCTCCGAATAATACTACATCTGGACGGATCAGTCCCCCACAAAGGGGACACTTTGGTAAATGCCCTATCTGATGAGGCTTTTGTGTCATAAATTTATCAAGGGTAGTTTGATAAGAACATTCAGTACACAGCAAAGTGGAAATACGTCCGTGAATCTCGATGAGATTTTGCGTTTGGGCTGCTCGATGTAATCCATCTACATTCTGCGTTAGCACCCAAGTTTGGGGCTTGTACTGCTCTATAGCAGCAATAACCTCATGAGCTTGATTATAGGTGGCTTGACTACAGGCCAAAGCAATCTGCCATAGGTACTTCCAGGCAATCTCTGGATTACTAGAGAACATACTACTAGACAACGCTGTTTCAATAGGAATGTCCTCATCCGTGTTCTGATTATGGTAGAGTCCACCTATACCTCGATAGGTTGGAAGACCAGAATCGGCGGAGATACCTGCACCAGTGATAAAGAGAATACGTTCAGAATCGCATATAAGTTGAGCAACAGACAGTAGGTTTTCACTCATAAATGGCTAAATTTAATAGAATTACTTTTTCAATTAATTACTCATGTTTGTATGATAGTCGACTCTTCATCCTTGGGAATACTAAAGCTGATCGCTCTACGCCGCTAGGCACGGGCTTACGCCTCTTGTTCACTGGCTATACGCCCTCTAGCATATAAACCTTATCTAACACCACACACAGCAATCCAATTATACCCCTTAAAAAACCCCGTAAAGGGACTTGTGGGGCTATATTTATGAGGTTGCGCCTCGTGCGCCGTAGAAAGCTTACTGGTAGGACGCAAAGGTTATCACACGGCGCTGGCGCGTTTATTTTATTTGCCCCAACCGCCCTATGACGGGGGGCCCTGGTGAAGAAAGAAGAAAGATGGGAGGGGTGTGAAAGATTGCGTTGTGTCTGGCGGCTTTGTCCCTTGGCTGTTTTTTCTGTTTCTCCTTCTCCGTTGGGCTGCCCGGCTCCTGTTCCTGGGGTTGTGGCTTCGTTGGCTTCGGGCGGCGGTGGCTCGTTCTTTGGGTTGCGGCCTTCTCCCCGGTCGTTCTCGCGGTGGGTTGCTGTTGTGTGGTTTGGGTCTTCGGGGGCGGCTGAGTCGTTTGCTGGGTTGGCTTGTTCTCGCTTTGGCTTTCCGTTCTGTGCGGTGCGGGCTTGTGGTTCCTGGTGGTGCGTTTCGGTCCCTGTTTCGGTTGGGTCTTTCTCGTCGGTTGCTGTGTCCCTGCCTTGTTTCTTTGGGCGTTTGTAGTTCGTTGCTGGGGGGGCTTGTCTCCCCTTTTCTTTCTCGTGGGTGGCCGGTTTGGCTGCCTTTTTTTTTAAAGTTATTGCTTAATTTCTCGATCGCTTCTCAAATAGTACACTACAAATATAATACTTTTTACCGATTTAATACAGCTCCTTGTTGGGGTTAAACCCTATTGAAATCGTTGTATATTTTAGATTCTTAACGTGATATTTATGTAATATGTTTATTTCATGTACTAACTATTTTAGCGATCGCTCGCTCGTCGGGTGGGGGTCAGCGGCGGGAAACCCCCCTTGCCCCCACCTCTCCTCGTTCGCAGATTTACAGGAACTTATCCGTAAGATTATCTGCTCACTCGTCGGGCAGGGGTCGGGAATGCTTGCGTAAAACGTTCGCACACCCTTCCCCCTGCCACTCCTCGTTCGCGGATCTCATACAAAGTTGTCAGTGGTGTAATTGCTCGTTCGTCGGGCAGGGGTCGGGAACACTCACAGACGCTGCTCGTGAACCCTTCCCCCCACCACTCCTCACTCGCGTCTATATCGTTGCTCCCGTACCGGCGAATAGATTACTGTGGAATATAAAAATTACGGTGATGGTCGCCTTCCGGTCGCGTTTATTTATTTAAGAAAGGATCGTTGCTTCGCGTTAATTTCGCTTTTTTGCGCCAAACAAGGAATTATAGCACACCCAGTCGCTCACAAGTGGTTGCCCATTTATTTGTTGGGTCGTCATCCGTTTCGTGCGCTGTCCCATTTTTAATAAGGATCGCGCGATTTTTTAATTGATTTTGGTTCGCGCGAATTTTATTTATTTGGGACAGCTTACTCCACTTCGACTCCCATTTTTGTGGTTGGGCATTTATTTATTTGGTCGTTCGGGCTGGTTCAAAGGTCAAATCTCATCACTTATGCAAAAATTACCGCCCTCACTCCGTGGTTCGCTTGATGGGTGTGCCTTTGTTATATATTGGGGCGCAAAAAAGCTAGTTGGTGCGCTCGGCTAACTGGTTATGTCTCATATCCCCTAGTTTTCCCGAAAAACCGCTCGCGCACTTATGGAGAAGAGAGAGAGAGGAGAGGAGAGGTAAGGGTATTTCTCCTTTGTCTTTCTTGTTGGTGGCCTGGCCCCTTGTTTGCTCGCTCGTCGGGCGGGGGGGGCTGCTTGTTGGTGGCCTGGCTTGCTGGTTTTCCCTCCCCCCCGCCTCTCCTCGCTCGCGGTGGGGGTCGGGTTGCCTGTTTTCCGCTCTGGCTCTGGGTTTTAGAGTTGCTATAGCATGGCTGTCATGTTATAATAGAGATAAGAATTGAGATAAATTATGATTCCTAGTTGTATTTCTGAGTTAGTCAGTTGTAGCCCTATTGTGGGTTTTAGTGGTTCTCGTGTTGCTGCTGAGGGTGCGCCGGAAGCGATCGCAGAGATTTCTAGTTTTGTTTCTAGTTCCTCGGTGGTGGCGGTTGGCTGCGCCAAAGGTGTAGATCAGATAGCCCGTGAGTTGTTCTCAGAGGCGAGAGTTTTTAGTGTTGCTAGTGGGGAGTATGGCAAAGGAAAATCAGCTTTTGCTAGAAGATCAATGGCTTGTGTAGAAGCTTGTCAGGGTGGTTTATGGATATCATTTCCAGCTTCTAGTTGTCCTCCTGGGCTGATGCCCAAAAAATCAGCTTTTAGCGGATATGGAAGCGGTTCATGGTCTAGTCTCAGTTATGCTCTAGCACTTGATATCAAATCAGTTTTATGGCTGCCGCCGTCGGTGTCCCCCCCTGCCGGGTGGGGGCTGGTGGCTGCTGGTGGTGGCTGGTTTCTTTCTGCCCCCCCCTCGTCGGTGCAGTTGTCGCTTTTCTAGTTCGTTTGTTCCCCCTTTGGGGGGAGTTGTTTACTTGAAAATTAATGGAGATTAAAAATGGAATTTCAAATTAAAATTAAAGAGACCGATTATTGCACAGTTAATAGTTGTGAGAATACTTACAGACGAGAGTTAAATTGCTCTTATCAAGGATTTACTATTAAATTAAGTAGTTCGAGTTCTTACTCAGTAGGTGCGAAAGAAGTTTTAGAAAAAACAGGAGAACGAGAATTTACTTATACAGAAAATCGAAAAACTGCTTATTGTATAAATGATCGGGGTTTTTCGGAATATAAATACAATTCTCTCCAAGAAGCTTATAACGCAGCCGTTGAAGAAATTTATGAAATCATCAAAGAATATGAAGATTTTGATGATAACAACACACCTGATGAATTTTAATTAATATTATCCCCTTCATCTGGGGGATTTTTTTCTAATTCAGCAGCGATCGCCCTTCTAACTCTCTCCTGCCATTTAGGAAGGGCTTTTAATTGTTTCTTAATATTCTCAGGGACTCGAATAGCGATTAACTCCGTACAAGGCTGATCCCAATCGTACTTTTGTTCAAATTGATACTTCTCTAATTCGGGATTCCCCCCTGGTCTTGGCATTCCTTCACCTAACTCTCTGATTTCAATTATAGCACGTTAACATAGAAAAACTTTAGCAATCCTCTTGACTTATAGCGTGTTAACACGCTATAATAAAATTATGAAGTTCAAAAGGAATTAATCAAAATGACAGATCAAGAAACGAGACAAATTTTAAAAACTTCCCTTCGTGAGTTGAGAAAGATCCAAGAAGATTCTAATCATCTCAATGTTGACCAAGCACAGGATCTATTCACAGCCATTGAAAGGTTAGAGAGTCTAGAGCGTGACTTTGAGATTATCAACGATCACGACATCGCAGTAGTAGATCAACTACTCAATTGTAGAAAGTAAAAAGTTTGAGCCGAGGCCAGACCTGCAAGTTTAGACCTCGGACTTAACCCTCAATGTGTAAATTAAAGGTAATTATCATGGTACAACAAGTTATCAAAGAGTCCCCACATGGAAGTTTCAAAGTAACGCAACTTTGTCAAAACATTGTCATCTGTGAAGATATCCATAATAAGCAGAAATGGGGTAATGAGACAGAAGATCAACCGGCCTTTATGGTTTATGTAGGTTGTTTAAGAGAGGAAGCTAAAGGTACGATGCACACATTCAATAATTTGTATGGTTGCAAATGGTGTGAAATCAGAACTCCTAAATATTTGAAAGACTTTGAATGTGAAATTAAAGTCAAGGGAATGAGTAGATTAGGGCTTAATCACTTAGTCCAAGAACAGAATTTAAGTGATTACAGTTTTGATTTTAAAGATGAGATTTTTGAAGCTGCTGAACTTCTTAAACAAGAACAAGAGTTAATCGCAGAACCCGAACAGATAGCGAAAGTGATTAGTAACTGGTTAGAAGATCAATTAGAGGATATTATTTGGCATTACTGTAATAGTCCAAGCTTTCAAAAAAGTATATTCAAGATTGAACTTGAACAGGAAAAAGCTTTAACTAACTAATCTTTTATTTTCCCCCACCTTTGGGGGAGTCTCTTCAATCAAAAGTAATCAACCATGAACTATTCAGACCTTGCTCAACCTTGGTTAGAGTGGGAGTCCGAACTTATAGCAGAAGACCAACTTAACTGTTATATCAATGGACAAAACGACGCTTTAACTGGGGAAAAACCCCAAGAACCTGATAATCAATCTTACATGGTGGGATGGGAAGAAACCATTAAAAAGATTGCAACAGGAGAAATTAACCCCGAATTACTTAATAGTAATTATCCAGAAAGTACAGCAGATGAGGAATTTTAGAAATGATTAAAACTTTAGACACTATCAAATATGCAGCCTTAGCTATTCTTAAGAAAGTAGCGGTTAAAATTCTTAAGTTTCGTTTCTTAGGTAAAGGTGAGACTCCTTGGGTTTATTATGAAGATAAACAAGGGAAAAGACGGGCAACGTTTCTTAAAAAGTCTGCTTTTCAAGGATATGATTGGAATCATGATTATAGCGAAGTTACCAACTTAGAAACGGGAGAAGTTTATCAAGTTTCTGCTGATTCCTGTACTTGTAAAGATTGGATTTATCGAGTAAAGACTGGTAAAAAGTCTCAATGCAAACATCAGATCATGAGGTCAGAATATGTTGAAGTTGAGCCTAGTCAAAACTTCAATGATTTTGATATTAATGATGAAGACTTACCGCTAGGATGCTTTACAAGAAAACATGAAACTAAGAATAATATTGAATATCGGTTATTTGCTTGGGTAAGGAAATTTAATGGGGAAGAATATTCTCCTGAAACTGAAGAAATAGGCAGTATTATTAAAACTCAGTTTTCAGGGGTAGAAGCATGGATGAAAAAGGCAATTCATGGGGTTCCATTTGATGAAGTTAGTGATGCTGTTAACTATCTTTTGAGAAAAATTAACTTAAAAGAAACTGCCCAGGTTTATCAATATACAGAATCAATATTTTAAGCAGTAATGCAGAATTATTTACCCTAATTGTACATATCATTTATGGAGAGTTGAAAATGTCTGAAATCATCAAAGTTAATCAAGAAGAAACCTTAGCCATCACCAGAGAACATTATGAAGTTATGACTGCGTTTGTTAAAGAACAAATGAAAGAAAATGTAGATTTTGGGGTCATTCCTGGAACAAATAGTAAACCAACTTTACTTAAACCAGGAGCCGAGAAATTATGCAGATTATTAAGTTTGAATCCCACCTTTTCCTTGATTAGTTCAATCATTGATTTTGATAAACCTGTCTTTTATTATCATTATCAATGCAGTCTTTATCATAAAAATCAATTAGTAGGACAAGGGGACGGTAGTTGTAATAGTAAAGAGAGAAAATATCGTTATCGTAAAGCAGAATTAACTTGTCCTATTTGTGGTCAACCTACAGTTATTAAAGGGAAAGAACAGTATGGTGGCGGTTATGTTTGTTATAAGAAAAAAGGAGGTTGTGGAGCTAAATTTAAAGATAATGATGCAGAAATTACTAATCAAGATGTTGGTTTAATCGAGAATCCTGATATCTTTGACCAAGTAAATACCATTCAAAAGATGGCACAAAAAAGAAGTTTAATTGCTGCTGTCCTTTGTTCAGTCGGGGCCAGTCAATTCTTTACCCAAGACTTAGAAGATATGGACTTTGCGGTGCGACCCTGCTCCCTCGCAGGGAGCCAAGGAACGCGCACCAAGACAGAACAACCCAAACAAACAAGAAAGGTCAAAAATATTACTCTTAAATCTCGTTCTATTAATAATGAAATTTCTTCTGATAGTAAAGCGAAAACTAAAGAAGAATGGTATCAAATGGGAATTATTGATGCTTCTAATGGGGAAGAAGCTAAATATCCTAATGTTCAACCTTATCTTGATGGTTTTTATGAAGAAACCAAACAAAGACAATTAAGAAAACTTGAGAAGGATATGGAATTCTAATCAATCACTATCAGGGGTGATTTCCCCCATACTCACTACATTAAGGAGAAAAAAATGACTGAAACTAAGTATTGGAAAACCCCAAACGGGAAAGAAATTGAATATCAAGAAAAATTGCTCTATCAAATTTTCTATGAAGAAGTAGGATGGTACAAAATTATAGAAAGAAAATGGCCAAAAAATACGGATCTTATTATCTTAAATTCATACGATTTACATGGTGATGTGTTAGATCCTTCTATTGTTACCAGGATAATCAGACTGTGTAAATTACCTCATGTTGAATATGAAAGTAAAAAGTATAAGTTCATACAAAAAGCTTATAAGTATATAGCTAAAGCAACTGATGGACTTTAACCTTAATGGGTATAAAATTATCCTCTCATTAACTCACTTCATTAATTAAGGACTAAAAAACAATGGAAACTAATGGTAAACTTTGGCAAATTTCTGATGATATCTTAGAATTAGAAAGAGTCATTGATGAGATTGAAGATTGTAACGATTTAAGCGAATCTGAAAAAGAGGTTAGACGTAATCATGTCTTTTCTGAATGGCTTAATAGTGACGCTCAATTTGATGATAAAGCTGAAAAAGTTGGTCATTACATCAAGCATCTTGAAGCCCTAACAAAAGCCCGTCAAACTGAAATGAAAAGGTTGAAAATTTTAGCAGAGATGAGTGAGAAACAATCAGCTAGATTACGGAATTATTTAGTTAAAGAAATGTTACGGGTTGATAAAAGAAAAGTTGAAGGGGCAACTTGTAAACTATCAATGAGACGTAAACAACCCCGTGTCTGTTTGAATGTTGAACCGGAACAGTTACCATCAGAGTTTCAAAGGGTAAAAATTGAGCCTAATCTGACAGAAATTAAGAAAGCTTTGAAAAGTCAAAAACAACTTGATTGGGCTTTCTTTAGTGACAATCAAGAATACAGTTTGATGATTAAGTAGGAGGTAAAAATGTATCATTTTATAGGAGCAAACTTTTTAGGAGAAGCCCAAAAGCGACTAAAAAACAGAGAATGTATTACTTTTACCAAACCTGATGTAACAGTAACTTATCAATACACTAATTACCCTAAAGATTGGGATGGAAGTGGTGGTAATTGCTACTCAGATAAACCAGCCCTAGAGATGATGATTTGGTGGAAAGGAAAATCTCCTAGATATACCAACTGGCATTAAATAAAAGTAATAGGGGGAGTTTCCCCCCAATTTCAACAAAAACTTATATTTTGAGGATTAATTAAGATGGAATGGCAAGAATTTGACCCAAAGGAAATTGAATCTATGGACGAATTTATAGAGAATTACAAAAAATGGAAAATTTACTTTTGTATTCCTAATGGGGGGATTTTAGCAGTCAGTGTCAGTAATGGGAAAATTGCTTATAGTTACCTTTCTGAATTGGAGTTCTTAGAACAAGGAATTGATAGATATTGTGACTCTGAGTGGCATCTTCAGAAAGCAAAGACTTTTATTGATTCAATGAAAAAAACCTCAGTTCGGAAAAAAAAGCGATCAATTAAGAAAAGCTTTTTTCAATTAGAAATCAATCTTTTTGATGACTAAATAATTCAATTAACAATATTGTTAATGATTACAAGTGGAGAAAATTATGAGTAAATATCCTTGGTTATTATTTCATCCTAATATTCCTAAACCGTTACATGGGTTAGCACCAAGAGTCATCAAGGGACAACAATGGTGGAACAGGACAAAAAGAGAAGCAAAGGCTAAATTAGGTCAACATTGTTGGGCTTGCGGTGTTCATAAATATGACGCTAAATATCATCACTGGCACGCCCTTCGGGAAGGCAAAAAGCAAAAATCAAAAGGCAAAAAGAAATTAATAATAGAGGGAATCATTCAAACTAGAATAACCAATTTATAAAAAGACTTTTGCCTTTTGCCTTATACCTTTTGCCTTTGCGAAGCGCGTGATGGGAGAATGCAAATGATCGCTGGTTCTGCTGATTTTTCCCGAGAGAAATATATGGATATCATTGAACACGGTGAAAGTGTTTTAAAAAACTGGTTTAAGTTAAAAGGATGGCGTTGGAAAGGTTATAAAGAAGTTTGTGAACCTTTCCGTCCTTATTATGAACTTTATCCTGAATTACCCCCATTTTCTAATAAAATAGAATGGGCGCGCTTCGCGAAGGTAAAAGGCAAAAAGCAAAAGTAAAAAAGAAGGAATTTCTGGAATTTTAGTAAATAGATAAGACTACTGATAAATATGATACTTTTGACTTTCCGAAGCGCGTCATTTAATTGTTGATGGGAAACGATACGAAGCTAAACATAAAAGTTATGAAGATTGGTTACGGTTTTATCAAAAATAGATTAACTTTTCAGTGATTCAATAGAGAATAATAGGAATAGGAACCAGCCCCCTCTTGTGGAGCTATCGTTAGGAAAAATTGTGTATTTAATCATCATGTTTCTCTTTCCACCCTAAAACTCTCTCATATAAAGTCTCATAAACTAAATGAGTATGATTTCCATAATGTTTCTGATTATCAAGTTTTTTAGGTTTTTTAATCACGGTAACTGGATAACTACAAAACTCATCAATAGATGCTTGAAAATCAATTCCTAATATACCTATTCTATCATCAGAAATGTTCTTAATCGCATTTAGTAAGTCATTATCATTATCTTCTACGCTTACGTTTGCGCTTGAGCTTGAGCTTGAGCTTATGCTTGAGTTCAAAGGAATAGCAAAACAAAAATAATGACAAAATTTAAGATAATTAGTCCACTTATAATCCGATTCAAAATCTTGAAGACAACTCTTAATTTCAACCACAAAAATATCTTTCGGTCGTTTAAAAGTCCATCTGACAACGGCTAAAAAATCTAACCTGTATCGATGTCTTTCAAAATTAACCCTCACTTCTGTATGATCTTGATAATATTTTGCTGCGTAATTCCTTGATGCTATTATTTTAGTCCAGTCGACTAGATTGACGGAAAGCGATCGCACAATGGTCGGAGCAATTTGACTTCTTTTTACTTCCCCCCCGTCTAAACTTGCAGCTTCTTCACCTTCACCTTCACCTTTATCATCATTATGATGATCATGATCATCACCAACAGTAGAATTTATTTTATTCTGCCCCAAATGCCTGTAAGTCCCTTCTTGCCCCTTTTTCGGACGACCTCGATTAGTTATAGTGATAGGGATAGGGATAGGTAAAACTAAGGGATCAGACTGTTGCCCTTGCCCTTGCTCTTGATTCTGTTGTGATGAACCGGTTGACCCTTCGGTTGAGGTTGAGGTTAAGGTTGAGGTTAAGACCTCATCGTTAACAACGGTGTTTAATGGTAGCGGTAACTGATCTGAATTAGAAGTTGACGGCTGGTAATCAGCTGCTCCTTCTCTAGTTTCTCCTCCTCCAGTTTCTGCGCTACGACTGCCACTGCCACTGTCAATAAGGGAAGGCCGATAACTTTTTTCAATTTCCCGACATTCGGCCACTGTTGCCTTACCGTTTAACACTTTATCCCTTAAAGTCTCGAATACTGGAGTGGGAGCTTGTCTTTGCACCTTCTCTAACCGATCTAATGCCTCCGGGGCCGCTTTAATCTCGTCTAATCGTTCTAACTGTAAATCTTCATTATCTTTATCTTCATTATCCTTTTTATTTTCTACCTCTACATTAGACACTAACTGCAAATAATAACGAGACGCTTTGATATATCGCCAAATCAAAGACGGTTGGCGATCGCATCGAATGGCAATATCCTTAACCCAGGCAGTGAATGAAGTAAACTCAGGCTTAAAAAGCTCTTGTTTGTGTACAATAATAGCCAATTTAGCAATTTCCGTCCAATGATAATTTTTTCCCCGTAAAAGCTCTGTAATTCGATCATTTACCTGTTCTAATTGTAATTCTAACTGGATAATTTTCATTATTTTTACTCTAGTTAACTAGATTATTATACAATAAGAACCATAAGATAAGACCCCGTAGTTAACGACAGGGTTTGATGAATTTGATGAATATGATTTGGCCTGTCCGTCATTTCATTTAATATTTATCATTCGTTTGGAAGTAGGCTTAAAACCAAAATGTTCAATGTGCGGAATGCACTGCCGCTTTCCACCTCGAATTCAATTCGAGGTGGGTCGGCAGTTCAATGTTTAATGTTCAATGTTCAATGTTCAATGTTTAATGTTTAATGTTCAATGTTTAATGTTCAATGTTTAGCATTATGGGAAATTATTTAGATATTGAAAGATTAACTAACTTAGTACGCAGTAAACGTGGTTCTCGTGGTTTGCGAGAAACAGCAGCAGAAATTGGTAATGTTAGTCCTTCTACTATTTCACGGGTAGAAAATGGC
>NZ_JASJEB010000167.1 GCF_030064895.1 Crocosphaera sp.
AGGTTGACTGTTACACCTAAAATTCCACTTTCTCCGGCGTCTTGGATTCCGTCTGCGTTTAAGTCTTCAAATACGAAGTCTCCTAAACTTGCTAGTTCTACTAATCCTGCATCTAGGGTTAGGTTGTTTTCTCCACTAATGAGAGTAACGCTTTGAGTTAATCCTGTTATGGGGTCGGCATCAGAATCAGCTGTATCATCGCCTCCTTGGTCAGCAGGGCTGAAGATGAATCCGTCTGGGGCGACAAATTCTACTTGATAATCCCCTGGAACTAGGTCGGTGAATAGATACTGGCCACCGTTACTTGTTACTTGTGTACCAACTACTTGACCATTCTGAATTAGGTTGACGGTTACACCATCTAATCCTACTTCTCCTGCATCTTGGATGCCGTCTGCGTCTGCGTCGATGAAGACTTGGTCTCCCAAGGAAGCTAAATTGTAGAACCCTGCATCGATGGTATCGTCGTTTTCTATTGAGGCTAGGTTGGTAGTTACTGATGTTCCATCTGAATCGATAGTATCATCCTCTCCCACATTCACTGGACTCGATTCAGTAAAGCCATCAGGAGTTGTAAATTCTACTGTGTAGTCTCCTGGGTTGAGGTTGGTGAAGTTGTAAATACCTGCTGCATCTGTGGTGGTGGTGAGTGTATCCGTTACACCGTCTCCATTTACGTCTCCTGTTAGGGTAACGGTTGCTCCTGCAATTCCTTCTTCCCCTGCGTCTTGGATTCCGTTTGCGTTGAGATCATGGAATACGAAGTTTCCTAAGGAGGCTAAGGGGATGGTATCTGGTGGAGTGCCATCTTCAAATTCAAACAAGAAATCGGCTGTTGTTGTTGGTTGTCCGAATGCTTGGAATTGGTCAAAAGCAAAACCGACAAAGTTACGGTCTTTTTCGCCAACAAAGGAAATACGAACAAAATCTACAATCGGCCCTTGTTCTCCTGTGTCAAATGACCATTGCCAGCCTCTCCCGTCCAAAGAACTCCGATTGTATAACCATCCATCAATGCTACGACCAAGGGGATCTGTTGTTGTTAATTCGCTATCGTCATAGATAGGATTGTTAGCGTCGCTAATTGGAACCCATACTGCTTGGCCCACAGGACTTAGTTGTTCCAACTCCTCTAACTCAACAGGAGCAGTGGTTGGATCATTATCGTCGTCAGTGAAAAATTCAACTTTCCATTGTTCCGCTTCCTGTAGTTGGGGGGGGTTATAACTACCATCGACGTTATAAACGGTGTCAATATCGACAATCACCCCACTTCCTGATGATGTTGGTAAGGTATATTCAATCAGGAAGGTTGGTACTGTGCTGTCTCCTCGTTGAAGACCACTTCCTCTCAAAAAATAGTCTCCTAAAAATCCATTTTGCGTTTCCTGTCTTGTTTGTTCGTCTGTTTCTACGTCAAACTGTTGGGGAAAGGGATTGGGTGTGTATGTGCCATTGCTTTGCAATTCTCCAAACGGACCTGTCAAAAAGTCATTAACAAAGCCAACTCCATCGTTGAAGGTGTCGTTGGGGCCGTTAGGATCAACCGGATTAGTCCCCTCCAGAAACATGGATCTACCACCTTCTAAAGCATCCCCAATAAAGTTCTGATTGTCATCCCACCAGAACTTAAAGCCAATATCTGCCCACACCTGGTCAGCTTCTGAGTCTAGGGCAATATTATCTGCATCCCCTCCATTTGCTAATAAATCATCCGCATCTTCAAAGTCCGTCCCACCAATCTGAACTTGATCATCAGTAATAGTTATGGTATAAACCTTATCCAAATCAGTTAAAGGGCTTTCCACAATATCTATTTGTGTTGAGCCTCTGGGGTCGTCGTTGGGGTCTATTTGTGACCCACTATTGGGATCGATGGGAGCATCGGGAATAACATATGCAAATCCGCTCAACGTGGGAGTTGCATAACCGTTTAAAAAATCGTCGTCAGTATCAATAACCCGAACAATAAATTGTTTTGGGCCGCTACTTACGTCTATGTTATTAAATTGATAATTTCCGCTTGAATCAGTTGTTGTTACGAATTCTGGGACTAAATCTGCGTTACCATTTCCATCAATCTCATATAAAGCAACGGTCCAACCCTGAAGAGGGATATCTACTATAGGATCTAGAACTCCGTCTCCATTTGTGTCAAATAGTAAAGTTCCTGATAAGCTTGGCACTGTACTACACTCCTTAAAATTTTAGTTTGGTTTTAGGAAAATAACAAAAAAATATACCTAAAAATAAAGATTCAAAAAGCTAAGGAGGTTTCAGAAGATTAAATCATATATCTACTTCATCCACTTATGTGTTTTTTCCCACTGTGCGTCCAGGTAGGTACTTTCCTGGTGAACGATAAAGTTCTATTGGTTATTTTCCGTGTATACGTCCAAGTCTAATAAGCACCTACAGAAAATGTCAATACTAAAATGCAATATTTTAATATTTTCCGTGCAAATACAGAATAATTGCTTTTGTTTTCTAAAATTTTACATTACTTTAATAAAATTTTAAGTGTTTTTACTTAAGAACAATTAAATATCTTCACAAGAATGAACTGTGGTACAGTAATGGGGGCGGTAATGCGCGCAAGGTATAACAGGTGACCGACTTCTGGAAAGCGCACCAAGATGCAAAGACTTGTTTTTAATCAATCTCCAATCTCCAATCTTCCGTCAATAAGATAAGATTTGTATAGTATTCTCCTTGAGAATTTCTTTATATTATAAAAATTATCAATCTCCTGTTTTCTCAATAGGAAAGCTTCAAAAAATATGAAATGGTGTGTTTTGATCACAACTTATAATCGCTGTCAGTTACTCAAAAGAGCAATCAATTCAGCTATCAAACAAACACTTCCTTGCGAAATTGTGGTGATTGATGATGCTTCTACGGATGAAACAGGGAATTATCTTAGAAGTTTAGGAAATAACATCAAATTTCACAGTAATGATCGCAATTTGGGTCATTCTGCTTCGGTAAATCGGGGTGTCCAGCTTGCGGATGCAGATTGGATTAAAATGTTAGATGATGACGATTATCTGGCAGCAAATTGCCTTGAGATAATGGATACAATGGTGTTAGCTTATCCGCAAGTAGTCATTTGTTCGGTAAAAGCGATTCAAATGGATGAAAATGGCAGAAAATGCGGAAAAACTCCTTCTGTTGGTTCTCAAAAAATAACCCATATTCCTCAGTCTAAGATACATTATCAAATGCTCATCGAAAGATTGCCATTTGGGACTCCTGTTCAAGTGGGATTTCGGAAAGATGCTTTCCTCAATGCTGGTGGTTGGGATTCTCAACTAGATTTACATTACGATGATATTGATTCTTGGCTGAGAATTGCTCAATTTGGAGATGCTCTTTTTATTAATCAATATTTAGCTTATCGTTATGTTTGGCCAGGAGGGTATAATAAGCAATTACCGATTAAACAAAGATTAGCAATAAATTGGTTGATTAAACAGCGACTTTATTCCCTTATTGATGACCAATGTTACACGGATTTACCTTCTTTATGTGATTTGCACAATTACCTACAATTATATTGGGCATTAATTGCTTTTAAACAGTTAGAATTGTTTACTTTTTATGAACTGATTTTTCCAGCTATTTTATCTATTCAAGCTTGGCGTTTATTATTTAACGCACTATTTATTCCTAAAAGTTTCAAGATAAATTTACTATAATGAACCCTGTTATGCACTTACTGAACAATAAGTTGAATTTTACTGTTGCTATTGTTACCTATAATGGTGCAATCCGATTAACTGATGTCTTTGAAAAACTTAGAGATCAAAGTAATACAGAGAATATTGCTTGGGAAGTATTGGTGGTTGATAATAATAGCACAGATCAGACCAAAGAGATCATCTACAGTTGGCAACATAATTCGTCGTTTCCAGTTAGTTTAAGATATACTTTTGAAGAAAAACAAGGTGCAGGTTATGCTCGTAAAAAAGCAATTAAGGAGGCTCAATCGGATTTAATTGGCTTTCTAGATGATGATAATTTACCGATGGATAATTGGGTGATTTCTGCTTATAAGTTTGCTCAAAAGTATCCGAAAGCCGGTGCTTATGGAAGTCAGATTCATGGAGAATATGAGGCTGAGCCTCCTGTTAATTTTGAACGAATTAAAGCTTTTTTAGCGATTACAGAAAGGGGAAATAAGCCATTATTGTATAATCCTAAATCTAGATTTTTACCGCCTTCTGCTGGATTAGTTGTCCGTCGACAAGCATGGTTAGAAACTGTTCCTAATGACTGTATTTTAACGGGGCCAATCAAAGAGAATATGCTGAATTCTGAGGACTTAGAGGCGTTAAGTTATCTTCAACAGTCTGATTGGGAAATTTGGTACAATCCCGAGATGGAGGTGTTACATAAAATTCCTAAATATCGTTTAACCAAAGACTATCTAGTTGAACACTTAGGATGGATCGGATTGAGTCGTTATATTACGAGAACAGTCGGCAGAAAACCAATTTTTATACCTTTAATTGTAGTAGCTTATTGGCTTAATGATTTGAAAAAAATGATCATTCATATTTTTAAATATGGTCTAATCTTGAAGGAGGATATTGTTGCTGCTGCTGAGAGAGAATTAATTATTAAAAGTTTTTTTAGTCCCTTTTATTTTTGGTTAAAATGAATCATTTTCGACAACTAATTGGACAATCGGCCGGAGTTACTTTATTACAACAAGCGATCTCTCAAAATCGTATTGCTCCTGCTTATCTTTTTGCTGGTCCTGGTGGTGTGGGAAGAGCTTTGGGAGCTAAATGTTTTGCTCAATTACTGTTATCTTTGAATTTATCTGAGGAAAAGCAAATTAAGCTGAAAAAACGGGTCTGGGACAAAAATCATCCTGACTTATATTGGGTGGAACCAACTTATCTACATCAGGGACAATTATTAACAGCTAAACAAGCAGAAGAAACGGGACTAAAACGTAAAGCACCTCCTCAAGTTCGCATCGAACAAATTCGGGATATTACTCAATTTTTGAGTCGTCCTCCCCTAGAAGCATCTCGCTGTGTGGTAGTAATAGAGGCAGCAGAAACTATGACTGAAGCTGCGGCCAATGGTTTATTAAAAACGTTAGAAGAACCTGGGAAAGCAACTTTAATTTTGATTGCTCCTAGTGTTGATTCTTTGCTACCTACTTTAGTTTCTCGTTGCCAAAAAATACCTTTTTATCGTCTTTCTGAAACTCATGTTAAGACAATTTTGGGTCGATTAGGTTACGAGGAAATTATCGAGCATCCTGATATTATTGGTTTGAGTCAAGGGAGTCCAGGGGAAGCAATCTCAGCTTGGCAACAGTTACAAAATATCCCTTTTGAACTACGACAAAAATTAAAAAAAATGCCGAAAACGTCTTTAGATGCTTTACAATTAGCGAAAGAAATTACCAAAGAATTAGATAATGATGCACAGTTATGGTTAATTAATTATCTACAGTATTTTTATTGGCAAAAATACCAGGATCAAATGTTTCTAAAAAATTTAGAATCTGCTAAAAAACAACTTTTAAGTTACGTACAACCTCGTTTAGTCTGGGACTGTTTATTAATTAATGTCTCTTGATCATGCGAAGATGCAAAAATCGCAATACTGCAAAAGCATAGCAGTACACATTACCCAATCATGAAGGGGCTATTTTGTATTTCATCTCAGTTAAGGCTCTCTCGTAGTTATGGTGATAAGTAAAACTTATACTTCGTAGGGTTGGTAAGGAGTTGAACTACCCCAACTTTAGAAGTTGGGGATTCTTTACACGATAAAGTATCGTCTTGGAGCGTCCAAAAGCCCCTCTAATACCTCTCTCTTTTCAAAGAGATTGGCTTTACTTTTACGTCCAATGTTAGCAGAACCATT
>NZ_JASJEB010000020.1 GCF_030064895.1 Crocosphaera sp.
AGTTACTAGCCAAATTTCTGACCTGGCTTCCCCACTATTAATTTTCCTCCATTCTTAAAAACTAATAAACTTCTCATAGGTTTATTAGGGATGATTTTTTAAAAAAGTCTTTTCATTTTCTTTTTACAAACAGTCTCTTAAAGTGGGAAGTCATAAGTTATTCCTATTTGATTTCTCCCCGTCCCCCCGTCTCCCCGTCTCCCCATGAGTCACTACAGAGTAATTTAACTGCTTAACAGCTTACTGAAGGGAACTAAACCATTTTCCCACAGACTCAAGCCTTTCAGTATTTCGTTGACGACGCAGTTGATATTCTGCGTAAGCAGTATTAATACGGGCAGTAATTTGATGTGCTAGGGGATGTTCCGTGCGATCGGGATGCCACGATCGCAATAAATTTTTATAAGCTTGTTCTACTTTATTGGGGGGAGAAAATGCGGTAATTCCTAACACTTTCCACCAAGAAGAAGCAGGATCAAGTAAGATAGGATCAATCACTAAAGAACTATCCCAGAGAATTAATTTTACTCTTTCCCAAGGCATTCCATAACAACGATGATAAATTTTTTTGAGGGAATTTAACCCTAAAATTTCTGTACTGTGTTGATGCCATTGTCTAAAGGCACAAAGTTTATCCCACTGCCAAAAGGTATGATGGTCTTCGGCCAAAGATTCTAAAACAACTTTAACTAAGCTTGGTGGTTCTTTTAACTGTAATAAATTGGATAATTCAGGAGAAAATTCTCGATGTAAAGGATAATCTACCCATTCCCAATAATTAAAACCTGGTTTTCCTAAGCGTTGACGATAAAAAGAAAACCAACCCATTTCCCATACAGAAGCTAAAGGCGTAACTAAGGGGTAAAATTGACCCTTGAGAGCCGTTTCTGGACTATCTTCTAAGACACAACTTAAGGGAGTGAGTAAAGGGCTTGCTAAAGGATAAAATTGACCCTTGAGAGCCGTTTTCGGACTATCTTCTAAGAGACAACTTAAAGGAGTGAGTAAAGGGCTTGCTAAGGGGTAAAATTGACCTTTGAGACGATCTCGAGGAATATCCTCTAATAAACAAGCGATCGGTTTATGTTGACCCCTTAAAATAGGGGGAGAAGACTTGTGACGTTTGGCTGTGGATAGGAGTAAAGAAACTGCCAACAACATCCCTCCACAGATTAATATATTAGACAAAAAATCACTAATAAAAGCCATCACTCCCATAATTAAACCCCAAAAAATTCTAATAATCTATAGCAGTCAGTAATAATATGCGAGAAGAGAGAATATATCAGGACATAATACTATTATTTATGTCCCTACAAATACATCCTTGTAGGGGTTTAACACTGTTAAACCCTGCTCTTCATTGTCTCACAACCGAAACCTGATTTCTACAGTTACGAACTTAATAATGGTTGTAATCCATGTTTAACAGATGCCCCTCCTATTTGTTCCATCTTAGTCACTGTAATTTGATTACGTCCCCAAGAGAAATTAGTATGCCATTGTTCAAACTCTAATAAAATGGCTTCGGCAAAACAAGCAAACATTTGACGAGAAGGAACATCCATATTGACAGTTTCCATAATCTTCCAGTCAATATCTAGAGAATGTTCCACAACTCCGCCTTTAATGATATGGACATCAGGATGTTTAATTTTTGTGTCTAAATTCTTGGGATAACCACCATCCACAATTAAACAGGGTTTTTTCAGGGTTTCGGGATTAATTTCTACCCCTTTAGGCATACTCGCCACCCAAACGATAACATCTGCTTCGGGTAAGGCTTCTTCTAGCCCCATAATTTTACCCCGTCCCAACTCATCTTGTAGTCGTTGTAATCTTTCTTTATTGCGAGCAATTAATAAAAGTTCCTGAGTATCGGTTTTTTTATCTAACCAACGACACACCGCACTACCAATGTCTCCTGTTGCCCCACAAACGGCAACAGTTGCCTGGGATAAGTCAATACCCAGTTTAGCTGATGCGAGTTCTACTTGACGGGAAATTATATAAGCAGTGTGGGTGTTTCCAGTGGTGAAGCGATCAAACTCTAAAGAGACATTACGAACTTGTCGATTATCCTTAAGGTTGAATTCTTCAAAAATAATCGAAGAAAAACCCCCCAATGCTGTGATATTAAGGTCATTTTTCTGCGCAAAGGCCATTGCATTTAAGATTTTACGAATTGCTGCTTTAATCCGTCGCTTGATCAGCATTTCTGGTAAAAAAGCAGATTCTATATACTTTCCTTCGATTGTTTGTCCTGTGATGCTGGTAACACGAAAATGCTCGACGAATTGGGGTGGAGCAGAACACCACAAATCAAGTCCCTGACTTGCATAAGGACCATAGCCAAAGGCATCAGCGACGGAGTGGGCGTGTTCTAAACTTGTAAGATGACCAATTAAACCAAACATTGATTATTCTATATGATAATTAAGCAGAAAAGAGACTATATTATAGGAAAAAGTTAAGACTCTTAACAATAGTACCGTAATCTTTTACTTATTGATCATATTTTGAGAGTAGATAGCCTTTATCATAGAGGTAGGATTGGTGAAATTACCCATATTGCTGGTTTTAAATCTAAAAAAATACTCGACTTGAGGGAAGTGTCGGAAATTTTGATCTAGCTTTTTAGAGTATCACATCCAATTTTTGAAGTATTTTTACCCTCTATCTATGGCTAAAAACAATATTTTACGTTGGTTTCCCCCCTGTCTCAGTCTGGGGCTATTTGCTTTATCTCTATGGACGATACAAAATAACTTACAGCATTATCAAGCTGAACATTTTTGGGGCAGTTTATCGCAGATTCCTCCTAGTCATATTATCTTAGCGATCGTCCTGACGGCAATAAACTATTTAATTATGACTGGATATGAATGTTTAGGATTAGCTTATATTCGTGAATCCCTTCCCTATAGGAAAAAAGCCTTAGTGGGTATTATTTGTTCTGGGATTAGTAATAGTGTGGGGTTTGCGGTTTTGAGTAGTTGTATGATTCGTTATCGTTTCTATTCTACTTGGGGATTTTCTGTTGTCAAAATTGCCCAAGTTTCTGCTTTTTGTAATCTCTCATTTTGTTTGGGTTTATTTGTAGTTGGTAGTGTCATTTTCCTAAAAGAACCTTTAGCAATCCCCCAATTAATAGATTTCCCATTTCTGTCAGTTCGTCCCATTGGAATCATTTTTTTAATTGTTATTTTAGCCTATTTATTTTTAACTGTTATTCGTCAAAAGCCTTTAATTATTGGTAAGTGGATTATCCCCCATCTTACTTTTAAATTAGCAGCCAGTCAATTAATTATTTCTGCTCTGGATTGGTGTTTAGCTTCGGCGGTTTTTTATACTCTTTTATATCATTCTGTTTCTTTATCTTATTCTGCTTTTTTTGGGATTTACATGTTAGCACAAGTTGCAGGATTAGCTAGTAATATTCCAGGGGGATTGGGAGTTTTTGAAACGGTCATGATGTTATTATTAACTCCATTTATTACGTCAGAAAAATTATTAGGAACCTTGTTAATCTATCGGGGTATTTATTATTTTATTCCTCTGAGTGTAGCTGCTTTACTGTTAGGCAAATATGAATGGCATCATTTCTTTCAGAAGAAAAAGCCTGACTACGAATCAGTCTCTAGCCTCTCAACACCAGCTAGAGAAACTATCAATAAGGTAAATAATTAAAATAAGGGGAAGGAGTTTGAGACTCCCTGGGTTAAAACCGCAGGGATTCTAGAGGTTATCTAATCAGGGGATAAATCCAATGGATTCCCTTCGGTCAATTTATATTTTGGTCGGTCATTCATCCCCACCTTGTGGAAGGATCGGGTATAGTGCCCGACATTAGGATAAAAATAATCTTTGATGAGCGATGGGGTGTGTTCAAGATTCACAATTTTGGCAAAAGAAAGATAAGTCCAAAAACCCAGGCCAGCAAGGAGTTTAGACTATGAGTATATAAACTAGATCGAAAAAGTTACACTCTCCCTGTTAGATTTCTAAGGATTTTGGGAAATATAGGAATAACAAGGGACAAGTTCTCGTAATTCAAATTATAAGGAGTTGGCCTAAAATCTTCGCCAGTTTTACCGTATTTTCAACTATCTTGTTGTTGATACTATTTTGTCGAGTCTGTTTATGGCGATTCTTATGATTACTTAATTACTAAGTTCTTGTCTTTGTAAAAATGTAATCTCTAATTAGAAAAGTTATGTTGAAGCTTACGAAAATGTTGTCCTTAGCTGGAACTCTTATTGTCTTAGGTAGCATTAATCCTGCCCAAGCTGCACTAGTTGCTGAACCATTGGTTATTAATTCAGATGAGGAAAATGTAATACAAACAATTACTGGGTTACAAGTTTTGAATTCAGATGGTTCAGCAATTGATGTATTTACAGTTGATTTTCAATTTGATTCGTTCACTACCATTTTTGGCGGCTTCTCCTCTTCATCTGGCGACTTCTCCCCTTCATCTGAAGCGTTTTTTTTTGATGATTTAGAAGGCGCTGAGTCAGCTAGAAGAGCAATAAATGATGCTATAAATGGTATGACTACTACTACACCCATTGGGGTTGAGGGGTTATTCAATCTTCCTGGTTCCGAAGATGCAATTATTGTCGCTCTCAACTCTTATATAATTCCTGGCAAATTCAGTGACAATGATTCTAACATGGTGGAGACATTGATTGGTCAATTTACAAATGGCGCATGGGTAGGTAATACTACACAGTTACAACCCCAAGGTACTCCGACTATGTACGCAAAATTCACTAAAACAGGGGAAATTAATATTGATAGTACTCCCACTCCTACAGTCCCTGAATCCTCTAATTTAGTGAGTATTCTGATTTTTGGAACATCTCTTCTATTCGTGGCTAAAAATAGAATAAGATGAGGATGTATAACAATACATAAATAAAGCCCACTTAAGTGGGCTTATTGTAGTTTCCTAACACAAATTGAGAATTGACTATTGGTATTAATTAGAAATTAATTTCTATTTTTTCCGGATAACTTTAATTGAATTCCACTAAGTCCCAACAATATAAGGCTCAAAACTGAGGTAGATTCAGGAACTGAGGGTGCGTTGCTCGTTTCGTTTGGGTTAGTGCTTAGTGGGTTAGTGCTTTGCTGGTCATCTGGATCTTGGTGAGTTGACAAAGGAATTAATTGTATAGCAACTCTCTGATTCTCAGAAGCTTCTTGAGGATTGTTATTATTTACCCATCCCATAGTGATTTCACCTTTCAGGTTTGTGACCGTCGATCCCAACCCTCCAAGAATGGTTGGATCAGTGAAGTAAAAAAACGTTTCCTCTGAAATTCCTCCATTCTCAACTACAAGGTTTGATGAACTACAAAAATCACTAATGGGTGATCCATCAGCTTCATTAACACAAATTTCCATACTCGTATTTGCCGCAACCTGTTTGACAACAGAGAACAATTTGAGTCCCTCAATATTTTCACAAGTATTAACGGGAGAAGTAATCACTTTATCACTATTATTGTCATTATTAGCAGAAAATGTTACTGTAGCCTGATTATTGCTACATTGGAGTTCAAATCTAGTTGGAATGTTATTGGACCATACCCAATCCGTCTCATCTAATACCTGATCTAGAGTATCCCGACCTTTCACAAGTCTCTGTTCTTTAAATGTGCTACCTCCAGCAAGACTTTGTAATTTAAAGTTGGGAGCAGGAGTATCAAGAATCTTAAAACTCTCATTCCATAGCTGAAAACTCAAATCAATGCGAGGTTGCTCATCAATATTGCCTCCATCTTCGGAAAATAAAGTGTCTCCGGGGAAAACACCAAGAAAAGGTAAATTAAGGGTTGTAACCGGTTCAATAGCAAGAGAAAATTCAGGAATTTTTTTCTGCAATAAATCACTGATGAAATCATTAAACGGTTGTTCTTCAGCAGTGGGTGAATTGAATCTTGTATTCGCCCCTTGAGTAATACTACCTCCAAAGAAGATTTGTCCATTATTTACACGATTAGGATCAATAGGTGTGTTTTCATCCCAGGAATTAGGATCAACATTCCTGACATTGATAGAAAGGACTGGAGATATCAGTGGGTTTGTGTTAGGGTTCAGAGGGTTGCCACTAGGATCATTACCTGCATTATTAGTTTGATTAAAACGCAATGTAGCCTGTAAATTCCTGATTTCCGCTCCTGCGTCAAGGAAAGGTGTTATGTCATTAATAACGTTTTGGAAATCAAAACCTAGATAAGCTACTTGTTTTCCTGTTTGTCCATTTTGTTCATCTAACTGACCCACTGCAAGGAAGTTATTTCCACCAAGTGTAATCCCAGGAAAACGGGTATCTGAAAAATTATCCTCACTCGCAACAATACCATTGCGCTCCCACGTTTCGGCCTTTACCAGGTTACTGTTAAGAGCTATCAGACCGAAAATAATACTTGTTGTTGCTAGTTTTAAAGGGAAGATTAGAGTTGCCATTTTTCTATAGGTTTTTTTATTGTCTATGTTCAGGGTATAAAGTTAATTCCCCCAAAAACTTTTCATAACTTTTTAGGGTACTCAGAATAGAGTTTTTCTCAAGCTATTCAGATTTTGACACATAAACTATATTTTTGCTTTTGCGAGATAGTCTAATTTCTACGTAACATAGACAATTGATGGGTTAGGAGGATTTTGGTCTTTGTCACAGCTTTCAGAAACCTTAGACGGGCAAATAAAACTGCTCCCCAATGAACCTGGGGTCTATTTAATGCGCGATTATCAAGGGGACATTCTCTACATTGGTAAATCGAAACGGTTACGAACGCGGGTTCGTTCTTATTTTCAGTCTGGGCAAAAGCATAGTCCTCGCATCAGTTTAATGGTGCAACAGGTGGCTAACATCGAGTTCATTGTAACCGATACGGAGGCTGAAGCTTTGGCTTTAGAAGCTAATCTGATCAAGCAGCATCAACCTTATTTTAATGTTTTACTCAAAGATGATAAGAAATATCCTTATGTTTGTATTACTTGGTCGGAAAGTTATCCTCGAATTTTCATTACTCGTAAACGACGTTTAAATCATCAACGCGATCGCTATTATGGTCCTTATGTCGATACCCATTTACTACGGGAAACATTACGCTTGGTGAAACGGGTTTTTCCTCTGCGTCAACGGCCTCAACCTTTATTTAAAGATCGCCCTTGTTTAAACTACGATATCGGTCGTTGTCCTGGGGTCTGTCAAGGGTTAATTTCTCCTCAAGACTATCATAAAATTGTGGAAAAAGTGGCCATGATTTTTCAAGGAAGAACGGAGGAGTTATTACAAAAATTATCAGCACAAATGGAGTTAGCTGCTAGTCAGTTAAATTTTGAAAAAGCTGCTCAATTTCGGGATCAAATTAAGGCTATTCAAGGGTTAGGAATTGATCAAAAAGTTACTTTACCTGATGATACTATTTCACGGGATGCCATTGCCCTAGCTGCTGATAATAGTTATACCTGTATTCAATTATTCCAAATTCGTGCAGGCCGTTTAGTAGGAAGGTTAGGTTTCTTTGCTGATACGGTTTCAGGCAGACCAGAAGGTATTTTACAACGGGTATTAGAGGAACATTATCTACAGGTTGATGCTGTAGAAATTCCCAGTGAAGTTTTAGTGCAGTATCCTCTTCCTGAAACTGATATTTTAGCTAATTGGTTAGGAGAAAAAAAGGAAAAAAAAGTCAATATTATTGTACCTCAAAAACAGCAAAAAGCGGAGTTAATCCGTTTAGTAGAACGTAATGCAGGATACGAACTAGAAAAAATTAAACGCCATGCTCAACAAAATTTATTAGCATTAGAAGATTTAGCGCAATTATTAGATTCACCAACGATTCCCCATCGTATTGAAGGGTACGATATTTCCCATATTCAAGGGTCAAATGCTGTTGCTTCCCAAGTTGTTTTTATTGATGGAGTTGCGGCGAAACAATCTTATCGTCATTACAAGATAAAAAATCCCAATATTACTATGGGTCATTCCGATGATTTTGCTAGTTTAGCAGAAGTATTAGGTCGTCGTTTTCGTTCCTATGAAAATAAATCTGAAAACGAGTTATTAGGGTTAGATGATTATCCCGATTTAATTATGATCGATGGAGGAAAGGGTCAACTTTCTGCGGTGATAAAAGTTTTAGAAAATATGAATCTGATGCCTGGTTTACAAGTGATTAGTTTAGCTAAAAAACGAGAAGAAATTTTCTTACCTAACCAATCTCAACCTTTAGCTACTCACCCTGAACAATCGGGAGTTCAATTATTAAGAAGAGTTCGAGATGAAGCCCATCGATTTGCTGTAAGTTTCCATCGTCAACAACGGTTAAAAAAAAGCCGTCATTCCCGTTTAGATGACATTCCAGGGTTAGGCTTCCAACGACAAAAACAACTACTTGCTCATTTTCATTCTATTGATTATATTCGAGAAGCTTCTATTGAAAAATTACAAGAAGTATCGGGAATTGGTCAAGCTTTAGCAACAGAAATATATAATTATTTTCATCTTAATTAAAAATCTTAAATTCATCAAAAATTACTGTTTATCAATAAAATTGCTAGTTTTTATAGTAAGCAATAACAAATCCTCTTTAGATTTACCCCTTAAAAATTTCATAGGTAAACACTTTCACAAGTCAAAAGCAAAAAGTTTATCTCTTCTGTGAGTAATAGGATTCAAAAGGGAGATAATCTCACCGTGCGATGGCTAGATTATCCGTACCAAGCAATGATTATTTTCTTGTTTTTCTTCTTTATAAATTAAGAGTCTTTAAACCTAAATCTCGGGTAAATTTTTACTTTTACTTTTGTTTTTTTTGTTATTTTACTTTTTAATTTGCCTGAAAGGCCGCGTTAAAACCCTCCTGCGTGTTATAAAATATTAGATGGGGTTGACAACTGGATTTTTTATAAGAATAATGAATTAATAATGTCTAGGTAAAAATCTTCTAATAATGTCCCTAACTAACATCAACTCTGAATTAGTAAAGAATGAACTGAAAAAAATTAAATTAATAGCCACTGATATTGATGGAACCTTAACCAAAAATGGTCAGTTTAATAGTCAGTTAGTATCAAATTTAGAAACATTAAAACAACAAAATATTTTGGTTCTCTTAATCACAGGACGTTCAGCAGGATGGTGTCAATCTTTAGTCAATTATTTGCCAGTATGGGGTATAATAGCCGAAAATGGAGGTGTTTATGCTTTAAAAGAATCACAAAGTATGAAACCGTTAACAGCTATTAATAATATAAGAGAACATCGTCAATTATTACAAAATAATTTTGAGGAAATAAAACAAAATTTTCCCCATCTTCAGCCATCTTCTGACAATCAATTTCGCATAACAGATTGGACATTTGATTGTCACGAATGTTCTCAAGAAGAATTACTAACTATAGAAAAGATTTGTCAGGAGAAAAAATGGGGATTTACATATAGTCATATTCAAGGACATCTTAAACCCCTTAAACAAAATAAAGCTAATGGATTAATATTCCTCAAAGAAACTTATTTTCAAGAGTTGTCTTATTCAGAAATCATGACAGTTGGTGATAGTCCTAATGATGAAAGTTTATTTGATAAAAACTTGTTTCATATTACCGTTGGTGTAGCAAATATAGCTAAGTATCTAGACAAACTAGAACATAAACCCTTGTACATAACAAATTTATCAGAAAGCGATGGCTTTGGCGAATTAGTTAATTTTTTGGTCAAACAAAAATGAGCAAAAAAGTAATTGATAAATAAACAGGTTACTCACAATGTATAGCAATAATCAGAGTTCCTATTTTCTGATTAATAAGAGTATCAATAATCAAACGAGATGCTTTGTAGAGATAATCATTAATCTTGAATTATCTTTTATTACTAGGCTATATAGGCTATAGTTTATTCTAAAAAAACTAAGAGGTTTTATAAATCATTTCGCTGATCGCGGCGTTTGAGTAGCATCTGTAACAAAAACCACGCTAAGGCTGAAACTCTTTGAGGGCAAGGATTTTAGACCCTAACTTTTGGCTGGAAGTTGAGGTTTATATAACTCAAGGGAATTATTAATTTTTGTTAAGCATGAGAACAGTAAGTACAGAAAAACTCAGTATATTTGTGGTTGTTTGATTATATATGACTATAAGAGGTTTTGAAACGGGAAAGACCTTAACGACTTTACACAGAAAAATGATAACTTCATCTATCTTTAATATATAGCCCTATTTTCTCCGTAGGATTAAGTAGCGTGTAATTAAAAGAACTATTTAAAAAATAGTATAAATCCCGTTGTACGCAACCTTCTCTTCATTTTAGGCTAAGTATAGTTAATTGCTTGCTAACAACAGTAAAACAGCGCGGATTTGCCATGTATACTCCCGTAAAAGAAAATGTAAAACTCGAAACCCTTAAGTTGTTTCAAGAGTATCAAAAAAACCCAAAAACTAGAATAAGAAACAAAATTTTAGAATTAAATTTTGGTTTGGTTCGCAGAGAAGCACATCACTGGGTTCATCAATGTCCAGAAAGCTATGAAGATTTAGTTCAAGTTGGGAGTTTAGGTTTAATTCGTGCCATTGAAAGGTTTAGTATTGGAAAAGGTCATGCCTTCAGTTCCTTTGCTATTCCCTATATTAGAGGAGAGATTCAACATTATTTACGAGATAAAAAATATACAGTTCGTATCCCTAGACGTTGGTTAGAAATAGGAAGACAATCTATCCATGTTCGTCAAGAATTTAGAGAAAAATTTAATCGTCAACCCACGGATTCAGAAATTGCTCAAGTTCTAGAAATCTCATTAAAAGAATGGCAAGAAGTCAAACTAGCTTTCCAAAATAGAGAACCGGTTAGTTTAGATGTCAAAATTAGCAATGGTGGAGAAGGACAAACCAGCTTAGGAGATTTAGTTCCCGACGCTAATTATCGCAGTTTTCAACTAGCACAAGAAGATCAAATCCGTCTCCAACAAGCATTAGGAGAATTAGAAGAAAAAACAAGAAATATTCTTGAATTTGTTTTCCTCAAAGACTTAACTCAAAGAGAAACAGCCGAACAATTAGGAATTAGTGTTGTTACCGTTTCTCGTCGTGTCAAAAAAGGGATAGAAATTCTCAAAAATAATATGAGTCAAGAGATATGTTGATTTAAAAAAGAGCTTAATTTACTCTTAATTGGTGATCTTAATCACCTAAAAACGAAATAAATTATGAGAGACTGGAGTTAGGTCTATAATGTAAATTAATGAAAGGAATTGTGTCAATGGCTGATGTTGATCGAGAAAAAAGAAACACTCCATCTTCTTTAAACACCCTTTCCATGACACAGAGAACTTGTGAACCCGCTTCCCCTATTTGTTTCCCAAAATTTGCCACTACCCAACAGGCAAGTTTATTTCAAAAATTAAAAAACAATCAATTTAGTGGTAAAGTTTGTTGCCAAACTGCCCAAGGAACACAATCTAATATTTATTGGTATTTAGGGAGAATTATTTATGTAACAGGGGGAACACACTCTCTAAGAAGATGGATAAGAACAGTGTTGCAACATTGCCCAAAACTGAAAGCAATGGGATTGCAATCTCTCTCCCTGGAAAAAGATATTTCTGTCTCCATTCGTCAAAATCATCCCATTAGTTGGGACTATGATTTACTATGTAGTTGGCTGAAACAGCAAAAAATTGATCGCGCACAATTGTCAGATATTATTGCTAGTATGGTCACGGAAGTTTTATTTGACCTCATGCAACGTAGTCAAGTATCTTGTCATTTTTATACTGATAGAAAATTCTCTTCTCCTCCAGTCTTACTTGACCCACAACAAAGCATTGTTACTACCTGGAAATCTTGGCAAAATTGGCATCGTTCTATGTTAGGAAATCACTCTCCTAATGAAGTTCCTGTGATTAAAAATTTAGAACGATTAAAAAAAAGGTCTTCACCGAAAACCTATCAATTTTTAACCCAGTATATTGATGGAAAACGTAGTTTGCGAGATTTAGCGGTTTATATGGAGCAAGATTTATTAAGGTTGACCTCATCCTTAGTACTGTACATTCAACTGGGACTGATAGACTTAAAAGAAATTGAAGACTTACCTCAATCTTTGACTTTACCTAAACAAAAGTTATTAGCTAAAAATCCCAAAAAGTTGATTGCTTGTGTCAATGATAACCCTCGAATTTTTCAGTTAATGAATGATATTATTACAGAGGAAGGGCATCAATTTTTAGGTATTAGTAATAGCAACAAAGTTATCTCCTTATGTATGGTTCATAAACCTGATTTAATTTTTGTTGATTTAGAAATGTTGGGAATAGATAGTTGGAAAATTTGTCGTCAACTTCGTAAATCTCAAATGTTACCAAAACCTCCCATTATTATTTTCTTAGGAAAAAAAGGAGTGTTTGAAAGGTTACATCATACAATTGCTGGATGTGCTGGTTTTATTAGGAAACCCTTGAATAAACAAGAAATATTGGAAACAATCATTGAACACCTACCCCAATCAGTCGCTGCTTAAGAAAAGCTTTCAGTTCGTCTATAAATATTGTGATCAAGTAGAATTATAAGTAAAATTAGGCGACAATAATGTCCCAACCCAACCCACCCGTGCTTGAAAAGAAATCCTCCTCCTTCAGCATTGACTGGAAAAAAGTCGGTCGTATGATGCTGAGATATTTTTTACCCATCAATCCTATGAGTACCCAACCCGATGAAAGGGGAAACGATGGGAAAGACCTGCTAATTGGTTTAGACTGTATTCAAATTGCTAATCGTAGTAATGCTTATTCAAAAAACTTTCAGAACCAATCATCTCAAGATAAACCCCTTCAATCTAGGGAATTAAATCTTAACAACTCTCAACTAGAACTATTATTTAAACAAATTTGTGATCCAAATAGAGACCCCAGACGCAGACGCAACATTGCCATTATGGGGGAATCTGGAACAGGCAAAAGTGTTTTTTTGCAAACCTTTGCTCGTTGGATGCTAGAATCAACAGACTATATCCCTATTTGGGTGTCTCCCGAACAACTAGGCAGCTTTTCTCTTGAAGAATATTTAACTCAAAAATGGCTCACTCAATGTTGTAAGCACTATAGCAAAAAGCAGAAAATATCTCTAGAATTTTGGCAAACTTCTTTTGATGAGTTATTAGAAACCGGCAGAGTTTGGTTATTCGGGGACGGGATAGATTACTTATTCACTGAATCTAGCGATAATAGCAGTGAGTCTCCCCTTTCCTTCTTCAAAGAACAACAAGAATATACAGGAAATTCTCATCTAATTTTAACCTGTCAAACCGTTACCTGGAAAATTCAATCGCAAGCTTTAGCTGCATTTGATATCTATGAAACTAAATCTCTTTTAAATCAAACTGAAATTCAACAATTTGTGGAAAGATGGTTATATCCCTACTCATCTCCAAGGGAAAATTCAGCAATAAAAAGGGATTTAGACAGAAATTTATCCACTTTATTGGGTCAACCCGAAAACCAACACCTTCAAACTTGGTTAAATAATCCCTTACGCTTATCTTTGCTTTGTCGTCTTTGGCAGAAAAACCCTCACACCTTACCCCAAACAGCAGCAAGTTTATATCAAGTCTTAGTTAATGAATTCTATCAATGGCAAGCAGAAAACAGTAATGTTACCCTCGCAGAACAACAACCATTGAATGAATTTTTAACTCGTTTAGCCTTAAATCATCGAGAAACGGCCTTGTTTTCTGCACCTATTTCTCCAGAGATGATCGAAGATAATACTTCGTTACTTTCTTTGAGTTTGCAACTACACTGGTTAAGACCGATTGGAATAGTTAGAGAACTAGAAAAACATAATCAGTATCGATTTGAAGATCAAACCGTTGAAGATTATTTCGCAGCTTTGGGCATTGAGAACTGGCAATATTTTTTCACCACAGAGACAACAAAAATCGAGATGTTTAGTGATAAATGGCAACACATCTTGCTATTTTGGATAGGACGAGAAGATATTGCTTGCGAAGAAAAAGAAGCCCTAATGACAGCGTTAATTGAGTTTGATGATGAATGTGGTCAGGAAAATTTTTATGGTTTTCGGGCTTATTTAACCGCAGCTAGGGCCTTGTCAGAATTTCAGGATTTTTCTTTAAAAGAAATGATCATAGAACAATTGTTCATCTGGGCATTAGCAGACGAGGATGACTCCAACTTACGTCGTTTGGCCACTAGAGAAACGATCGCTGATATTTATCGTCCTCTGGTGATTACTCATTTAATTAACAATTTTCAAAATGATTCCCAACTGTTACAACAACAACAAAGATTGAACTATTTAGAACAATTAGGTAAAGGGAACCAAAAGGCGATCATAGCTTTAACGCAATGTTTACAAAATACCGAAGATACAAACCTTCGTTGGCAACTAGCAGAAACTTTAGGAACCATTGATCCAGGGAATTCTACGGCTATTAATTTAATCGTTCAAGGGTTAGAAAATGCTACCAAGGAACAAGACTATCAAAAAGCATTTTTAGCATTAGAAAAAATTGCTCAAGGACAGGGACAAGGTATTAAAGCCTTAGTACGTTTATTACATAGTCAACCCACTCCTAATTTAAAAAGACGGACTTTTCAATGTTTAGAAATTATTGGTCAAGGAAATGCAACAGCTATTGCTATTTTAGTTCAATTAATTCGTAGCACTAAAGACGAAACTATCCGAAAACAAGCAGCGGAAAGTTTAGAAAAGATCGACCCCGGTAATCCCACAGCGATTGCTGGTTTAATTAAATTAATAAAGACAACAAAAAAAACAAGTATTCGTCAAGAAGTGGTTTATATTTTGGGAGAAGTTTCTCCAGGAAATTCTCAAGTTATCGCCGCGTTAGTTTCTCTTCTCGAAGCGAACGATGATCTGTATATGCGTTGGATGGCTATTAGTAGTTTAGGTAAAATTGGGGTAGGAAATGAACAAGCGATCGCAATTTTGGAAAAATTAATGGAACCAGAAGAACCGTTACTAATTCGCAAGGAAGCATTAGATAGTTTAGGTAAAATTGACCCCAACAACAAGAATATTATTAAAGTTTCTATGCAATTAATGGAAGAAGTAGAAGACGAAGAATTATATCGAGAAATTGCCGAAAAACTGGGGAAAATAGACCCAGGAAATTCCAGTTCTATTAATGCTTTAACAAAAAGTTTGCAAATATCAACAGACGAGTTTGTTTTACGTCAAGTTGCGGTAAGTTTGGGCAACATTGATCCAGGAAATTTAGAAGCATTGATGGTTCTAGTCAATCTAATTCAATCTACAAATGATCCAGATATTCGTAGTTTAGCTGCCGAAAGTTTAGGAGAAATTGGTCAGGGAAACCCAGCCGCGATCGCAACATTAATCCGACTATTAGAAACAAGTTCTCACCTAGAAAGTCGCCGTTGTGCAGCGAAAAGTTTAGGTAAAATTGCTGTTGGAAATAAAGGGGCAGTCGCTACTTTTATCAGAGTTTTACCAACTATTAAGGATCAAGATTTAGGAAGACAAATGGCCGAAGAATTAATAACTATTTTACCAGAAAAACAAATGCCTCAAGTGGTTAGTCAATTGCGGGATCATCTACTATATAGATCATTACCGCATTATTCTCCCTGTTATCAAGTGATGTGGCATTGTGCGCAACATTTACCTTATCAAACTTTTAAAGAAGTTTGGCAGCAACGAGGTTTACCACAGAAACTGTCATTAACTTTACAAACCTCCGAACCAGAAACACGAGAGAATAACACCAATTTTGAGAATTTACAACAACAACTTAAAAACGCACCCGAGTTAACTTCGAGTCAGATTATTTTCATTGAAACTCGCTGCTTTATCGATGCAGAAAATCCTGCTATTGATATCTACGACCAAATGTTAGAACAAAACTGTCCAGTATTTGAATATGGTTTACCAGAAACCCTTTCTAAACTTCGTCTTTATTGGCATTTATTACCAAAAAAATTTAATAAAAGCCAGTTAATTTTACTTTTTTATGATCACGGTAATTCTAGTTTATCGTCCCATCTTTTAAATAGTTTAGCTAAGTTTAAGGGCATCATTGCTGTTATAACCCGACAGGAATCATCAGAGTTATCCGTTTTTTCTCCTGATGATCCCCAATTGGGGCAAACCCTCATAGACTGGCTACAACAACAGTTAAATTCGTGATGTTCATTGACGGGGAGTATGTGGGTAGTGTGGGGAGATGGGGAGACGGGGCGAAAAATCAATAATTACATCTCGCTTTTGAAAAGATGTAATTATTGATTGTTAATTGTTAATTTCTCAACATCTTGTTTAAATGCGTCTTAGCTTACAAAAGACCCACATAGTGTAGCGGTCCTTGACCGATCATTAACTCGATCAACAAGCCGAAAAACCCTAACATGGCTAATCTACCGTTCCAAACCTCAGCAGCAGTGGTCAATCCCCACTGCCAACGTTCTTGAGGATACATTTTCATGTTTTTCTTGGGATGGGTAACAGAGTCAAAGGTGACGGGGGGTTCTTTGAGGGAATGATTCACTAAGTCTGCTAACGCATCGATGAAAAGGGAATGGGTATTTAAGGCCGGAACTCTGAGAAAATTGGTAATACCTGCTTCTTCAGCTACTTCACGGTATTCAATATCAATCTCTTGTAGGGTTTCGATATGTTCCGAGACAAAACTGATGGGAACTACTAATAAATCTTTAACTCCTTCTTCCCCAAGTTCTTGCAATGCTTCCTCTGTGTAGGGTTTTAACCATTCCACCGGGCCGACTCGACTTTGATAGGCTAAAGTATGAGCATTGGGACGGTTGAGGGTTTTCATGATCAAACGGGTACAAGCTTCAATTTCTGCTTGATAGGGATCGCCAGCTTCTTCAACGTAGCTTTGTGGAACCCCGTGGGCGCTAAAAAAGATATGAATGCGATCAGGGTTAGAACATTTATCCAATTCTTGGGCAATGAGATCGGCCATCGCTTGTAAATAAAGGGGATGATCGTACCAAGATGGAATCAAAGTATATTCGATCTGTCGTAGCATAGGATCGGCTTCCCACATTTCTTCTAGTACCCGAAAACTAGAACCACTGGTACTGATAGAAAATTGAGGATAGAGAGGAAGAATAACCAATTTACGGAGGCGATCGCGTTTGATGCGGGCAATGGCTTCTTCGGTGAAAGGATCCCAATAGCGCATTCCGATATAAATATCGGCTTTTTGCCCAGTCTCAGCTAATTTCTGTTCTAGGGCTTCTCCTTGCGCTTCTGTAATCTTCCGTAATGGTGAACCTCCCCCAATCTGACGATAATTTTCTTGGGAGGTTTTGGTTCTCGCATTAGCAATGAACCAAGCTAAGGGTTTTTGTAGCCAAGGAAAAGGTAGTCTGATAATTTCTGGATCAGAAAATAGATTGAACAGGAAAGGGCGAACATCTTGTAATTGTTCTGGACCCCCTAAATTTAGTAATAAGACCCCAACGCGATCCATAATTTTTTATAGTTAATTAAGATTTTTCGATTCTTAAATAAGTGTAACAAGATTTGCACCCTTAATAACAGTTTTCAATTTGATTAATTAATATGTACTACCAGCGACGGGCTAACCTTCATGATGCAACCGAGATCGCCCCTCTGTGGATGGCTTTTTCCCAGAACAAGAGGATAAATCAGTATCTAGTAGTAATTCATACCAAATCCGCTTATTATCGTAGAGTAATATTCTATCTCCCCCTGCCGCCTCTGCTTCCTCTACTCATCAAGATGATTATCTACTATCTAAAGCGGATTTAGTATCACCCCCCTCGTAATCACAATCAATGAACAACTATTATAATTTACCGAAAAAATCAAGAATTTGTTATCAATATTAATAATAAATTGATACTAACAGAAGTAGATTTTATCTTTTAATTAAGACTATCTCAGTAACAATAATACGGTTTGAAAAGAGCCTACTAAAAATCCTAAAATTCCCCCTAGATTAACGATAGCTTGTAATTCACTTTTAACAATACCTTGGACTGCCATTTCTAAATTTTGGGGAGTGGTGGCATTAACCCTATCAATAATAACTTGATCAATAGATAAAATAGGAATTGCTTGAGCGACAATTTTTTCTAAATCTTCCTCTAAATATCTTTCTAAAATTAAAGCTAATTCCTCACTAATAGTTTCCAAAGATGAGGTTATAGCAGAAGAATCTTGAAGTCTATTAATAATTAAAACAGATAGTTTTTCCCAATCAACAGTTTTCCCAAAATCTTGAACAAATTTTGCCCCACTTTGTTGAATATAAAGTTGTACCGTTTCACGGGTAGTTTTACGAAGTTGTCTAACAGTAGAAACCGGTAAATTTTGTAAGGCAAGACTCTGTAACCATTCTCTTAAACGACTACGAACTTCTAAAGATAATAACAGTTCTTTTAACCGAGTATTAGCCATTTCTTTGTCTTCCAAACAAAAACTTCTTAACCGTAATAATGTATTACGAACCCCGAATAAATTAGCAACAACCCAATAAGTTCCACTGGTTTTTTCCCTCACCCCTTCATCAATAACTTGGATATTTCTTTCTGTTAAAAAGTCAACCAATGTTTGTCTGATCGTATCAGGAGGGATAACCCCTTCTAATAACCAATCAGCGAACTGTCTAGCTTGAGCATTATTGAGTTTAAAATCTAAAAGAATTTGATCAAAAATCTGATTAATTTGGGTTTCCAAAAAATCTTGTCTACGGGCTAAAGTTCTTAAAAGTCGGGGTAAAGATTCGCTAAATAAATCCTCTAAAATTCCCGATAAAATTTTTGCAGTTTTTTGTTGCTTATCTAATTTTACTTGTTTAATAGATAAGTTTAATAACCATAAAATAGCTGCTTGTACCCGTTCCGTCTTCAACAAACGTTTTGCTAATTTTTGTAATTCTTCAGGGGTTAATAATGACCCCATAATTGTATCAGAAACCTTCTTAGCTAATCGTTCTTGGTTACGAGGAATTAAACCTGGTGTAAACGGTAAACGACGCTTACCAATATAAATCGCTTTGTAAGGGCGAAACAACATATTAATAGCAATATCATTGGTAAAATAACCAATAATAGCTCCTGCTATCGGCGGAATAATAATAGTAGAAACTAGAGATAAATTAATAGAAGAAATATCTAACAAAGTCATGATCAATAACCAAAGATTTCAACTCATTTTTAAGAGTTATCAGTCATAAGTTATCAGTTATCAGTTAAGTTTATTTCTCACTGTTAACTGTTAACTGTTTTACTGCCCACTAAAACCCCCATTAATCCTAGAGCAATGGGATAATGAATAACAGGATAAAACCCTACTTCTCGAGCTAATTTTACTTGTTCTGTTCCGATAGGAAATCTTTCTAAACTAGGCATAATATAGGCATATTCGTCCTTCAGTCCATAATATTCTGCAAAAGGAACCACTAAATTATCAAGATACCATTTTTGGAACCCCTCTTGCCAAGGTTGTGAAGGACGATGGAAGTCTAGAATAGCTACTTTAGCCGATGGTTTCAAAACACGGTGTATTTCTTGTAAAGAACGGGAGATATCCGTAACATTCCGTAACCCATAGCCCATAGTGGCACAGTCAAAAGTGTTATCCTCAAAGGGTAAATTTAGGGCATCCCCCTGTATCCATTCTAACGGTAACCTAGGATACTGATTGTAAGCTCGTTGGGCTGCGATCGCCAATAATTCTTGAGAAAAATCTAAACCGATAACTTTTCCTGTTTTACCGACTTTACGGGCTAATAATTGGCTTAAATCGCCACTACCACAACATATATCTAAGCCCATATAACCTTCTTTGGGTTCGCTCCAGTTTACGGTCATTTGTTTCCAGATACGATGCTGCCCAAAACTTAACCAGCTATTGAGTTGATCGTAAACCGGGGCAATGCGATCGAAAATAGTTTGAATATCCGTAGCAGAATGCCAAGTGTTATGGTTCATAAATACAAAAACCGACTGTTTCTACAGAAAATAAAAATCACATTATTCAATTAGTTTTTTATTCCCATTTGTTAAGTAAATTAGCAACAGTTACTGCGGAATAGGCAAGATCCACATTTAATGGAGACACAAATGCTTGCTCCATAATTGTGCGGAACAATAAATCAGCTTCTTTCCGTGTATATTGTTCTTTATTTCCTGTTTGTAAACTGAGAATATCTCCCCTCATTTTTTGCTTTGGATCATTTCGTCTACCACCATTAGTAACATATAAGTAGTCATGAATAAGAGGTGCTTCAAGAGACAGTTCAAAAGGAGCAATCACTCTCCAGAAGAAACGAGGGATAGAAGATAAATCATATTCAGAGTGTTTATATACTGCAATTTCCACCTGTCTTTTTTTATCAACATAGCTATAGTCTTCAATCAAACTCCAGAAATGGGTGCTGGGGTTATAAGAAACCGTTGCTCGTTGAATTGGGCTAGATTGTGTCATAGTGCATATTGATTATAAAAAATCTCGAAAATGCTTGATGCTCTCTTTTAGTTGAAATTTTCTCTTAATTATTTATTGAGCATCATTAGCCATGTCTATATCTGAAGATAAATGCTTTAAAAAAGCTTGAAGCTTCATCCGTTCGATGTAAGGCCATCCTCCCGTCTCGTCAATATCCCGTAATAACTCATACAAATCGTTGCGACTATTGGGTAAGGAAGGTTCTAATAAATTAACCCGAATATCTCTATGTAACGCCTCCAGAGTTCGCAGTAACTCAAGTAACCGTTGTGGGTCATCATTACATTGAGTGGAAGCAATATTGACCCTGGTAACAATCTCTTCTAGAGACGCTGGAAAAGAACCATGTTTAGAGTTAAGGGACGGATCGGTTGTTGCTGATGAGTTGATTTGTTCCATTCTTTTTTTGCTCTTTTCCCTAGCCATACCAATCATAAAAGATTTTCGGCTCAAAAGAATTGCAAACTGAAAAGGGATGTTGGGGACGAATTTTGGTAGAGTAGATCCCGATGCGATTGCCTAACTTGTCCATGAGATGGCAAGCAACAGCCTTTTATGAGTGATGGCCAGAGGGACAAGACATTTTAATTTCAGATTAACAAAGCGAGGATGATTATGAGATTTCGTACATTACTGGTTGCTTTTTTTGCCTTATGTTTAGGGTTACTCACCGCTTGTAGTGACGTACCCGATAGTACAGCTAACCCCCAAGACTTAACTTACGACGAAATTCTAAACACAGGAATTGCCAACAACTGTCCGCAAATTTCTGAATTTACAAGGGGTTCTCTTGCTATTGAACCGGGTCAAACCTATTTCGTTGATGATCTTTGTTTGCAACCCCAAGAATATTTTGTCAAGGAAGAACCAGTTAACAAACGTCAAGAAGCAGAATATGTTCCTGGGAAGTTATTAACCCGTTATACCACTAGCTTAGAGCAAATTAGCGGTAATATTACTGTTGATGACGAAGGAGTTGTTACCTTCAAAGAAGAAGGTGGTATTGACTTCCAACCTGTGACAGTTCAACTTCCTGGAGGGGAACAAGTTCCTTTCTTCTTCACAATCAAGAATTTAGTGGGTAAAACCGAACCTGGATTTAGTTCCATCAATACTTCCATTGATTTTGTGGGTGATTTCCGAGTTCCCTCCTATCGCGGTGCAACTTTCCTCGATCCTAAAGGTCGTGGGTTAGCTACTGGTTATGATAACGCGGTTGCTTTACCTGCTACGGCTGATAAGGAAGACTATGCTAATGTGAAACAAACTCCCATTGGTCAAGGGTCTATCTCTCTTCAAGTGACCAAGGTAGATAAAGAAACAGGAGAAATTTCTGGAGTATTTGAAAGTGAACAGCCCTCTGATACCGATTTAGGGGCTAAAGAACCCGTTGATGTCAAAATTCGTGGTGTTTTCTATGCTCGCGTGACCCCTGAAGTATAAGGGTGAAAAGAATATAAGTTCTGTCAGATTCTTTCCATGAAACAAAGTGGCAAACCGCCCCTTTTTTAACAAAACCCCGCCCTTAACGGCGGGGTTTAAATTAATTTACATTTATTAATAATTAAACCCCAACTTTTGTAAAAATTCTTAATGAAAATTGCCCTTAATTTAAGATACTCTACACAACTAGGCGGTTTTTTAAGCTTTTGTCATGAAGCCACCGATCGAGTGTTCACTTACAATAACAGGAAAAGATAGCATGAGCGTTAATTTAGCAACCATGTTACGGGAAGGTACAAAAAAGTCCCATACAATGGCGGAAAATGTTGGTTTTGTCAAGTGTTTTTTAAAGGGAGTTGTTGAAAAAAATTCCTATCGAACATTGGTGGCTAATCTCTATTTTGTCTACAGTGCCATGGAAGAAGAAATGGAGAGATTATGTCATCATGAATTAGTTTCTAAGATTTACTTTCCAGAGTTAAATCGTAAGCAGTGTTTAGAAAAAGATTTAAGTTTTTATTATGGGCCTAATTGGCGCAATGAAGTTGCCCCTTCAGAAGCAGCAAAAGCTTATATAGCACGTATTCATGAGGTTGCAGAAACTCAACCTGAATTATTAGCAGCACATTCATATACTCGTTATTTGGGGGATTTATCCGGCGGACAAATTCTCAAAAAAATTGCACAACGGGCGATGAATTTGGGAGAAGATGGCACAGCTTTCTACGAATTTGAAACCATTTCCGATGAGAAAGCTTTTAAAAATAAGTACCGTCAATCACTAAATGAAATGCCCATTGACCAAGCAACAGCCGAACAAATTGTTGACGAGGCAAATGCTGCTTTTGGGATGAACATGAAAATGTTTATGGAATTAGAAGGTAACTTAATTAAAGCTATTGGAATCATGCTCTTTAATACCTTAACCCGTCGTCGTTCTACAGGAAGTACAGAGTTAGCAACGGCTGAAAATTAAGCTTCTTTTTTGTCTTAGAAGAATTTTCAAATAATAATCCTGACAGCTTGGTTTTGGTTATTCTAATCTTGATCAAGTTATCAGGATTATTGTTAATTAATAATTGTCATTCTAAGAAAATAAATAATCTCTTCCATAATAAATAACGAATAACTGTCATTATAAGGAACGAAGAATCTCATTAACCTCTTTGCATTAACTATCATTCTGAGGAATGAAGAATCTCTAGTGCCTTTTTGTTGAACAAATATAAATAAATATTAAATTACTTATCAGCTTAAGATAATAATAACAATATAACTTAATTTCATTAGTAGGATCGGAGTAGAGAAGAAACTCTCGCAGATAACCTCTTCAAAGTCATGGAGGTGAGAGATATGATGAGATTAAATCAAACACTTTTTTCTACTATCGGACTATCAACCCTGATGACTTTATTAATGACTTCAGGAACGGTTCAAGCAACTCCACTTTGTTATATGGTGAATCAAACTGGTCAAACCGTCGATTTATCCTATATGTGTAATCAAAACACCGCTACAACTCAACACTCACAAACTCAACCAGAAGAAAGGACTTTTAGTCGTCGAGTTCCTGTTAATAATCCAACATACCAAACACCAATGAGAACCTATACGGATGTCTATAAATATGTTAACAGTAATGAAAGTGAGGAAGATGCTTGGAACGATTTCCAATACTATAATCGATTTTTGGAATTTCCTAGTGCTAATGTATCAAGAAGCGTAACTCGTCAAGAAATTAGTCCTAGAATTATTCGGTCGGAAGCTGTTAATTTTTACAACGCTGATACTTCATTCAATCAACCAACATTTACAACAAGACAACCACGAGACTTACGTAATGTTTCTAGTCAATATGTTTTAAATGGTCAAGGTGTTCTCGAATTAAGGTACTATGATCTTAATAATTAACAAAGTCTAAGACTAAATTAATAGGATATCCTTCTTAAAAAGATTAACTTTTAAGCCCGTCAATTCGGGCTTTATTACCAAATTAAATCCGAAATTTGAGAAAGTATTATGATACAAACTGAACATAAATTTTTAAAATTAGATAAATTTTTATAACTTCCTGAAACAAAACCAACACAGGAATATATTAACAGTAAAATTACACAGAAACCCATGGCCCAAGGAAAACACAGTCTTATTCAAGCAGAATTAATTATTGCTATTAATGCTATCAGTAAACCTCAAAAAATTGCTTATGCTTTGCCTGAACTTCGTTGTAAATTTGGGGAACGTTCCCTAGTCCCTGACGTGGTTGTTTTACAATGGAATAGAATTAACCGTGAGGAAAATGGAGAAATTGCTAATAGTGTTTTAACTCATCCCGACTGGACAATTCAAATTTCATCCCCGAATAAGAGTTATATGAAAGTAACAGGAAATATTTTACACTGTCTCAATTATGGGACTGAGTTAGGTTGGTTAATTGAGCCTGAAAACCAATCAATTCTTGTCTTTCTTCCTCAACAACAGCCCCTATTATTAGAAGATGTAGAAAATAGTTTACCTGTCCCTAACTTTTTATCAGAATTACAATTAACCGTCGGTGATATTTTTAGTTGGTTAAAACTGTAAACCGATAACTGTTTTCAACCAATCTAATAAAATAGGATTAAAGCGATCGGGACATTCATCCTGAGGACAATGACCAGCATGATCTAATTCTATTAAAGTTATCTGCTTATTTAAGTTAGAAAATTTAGAAGCTAAAGTAACAGGAATCATTTTGTCTTGACGACCCCAAACTAACAACATAGGAATACTTAATTTTTGTAATACATCCTTGACAGAAGGAGAATAATTAGGTTTTCTTAGCCCTTCAAATAAGAGACAAAACGTTCTCGCAGCCCCCCGATCTTGTGGAGGAATAGTAATCATGTCTAATAACTCATCAGTAATAGCTGATTTATCATAATACGCAACCCCAACCCAGGGGCGAATTACCCCAGGACGACGAATAATATTAAACAATAATTTTAATAACAAAGGAGGACTAAATACCCCTTCAATGGTATTAACGATCGGGCGTAAACCTTTGGGAATTGCCTCCTGTCGTAAAGAAACATCAGGTAAACTCAACATCACCAAACCAGCCACCATTTCAGGATATTTAAACGCTGCGGTTAAACAAACCAAAGAACCAATAGAGTTACCTACCAAAACAACTGGTTGACCGATGAAAGATCGCCAAAAATCATAAATTTGTTCTGCCCATAAATAAGTGTTGTAATCCGTTGCGGCTTTCTGGGATTGACCAAACCCTAATAAATCTAAAGCATAGACTCGATATTGTTGTCGTAGGGTAGGGATATTGTGTCGCCAATGTTCCACCGCCGCCCCAAAACCATGTACTAAGATTAAAGGGGGTTTTGTGTCGGATTGTGCTGTTTCTGCTGGTAAAAAAGTGTAACGAATTGGCCAACCACGCCAAATCCATTGTCTTTGTCGTCCGATGCGCTTCTCCCAAGCTTGTTGTTGACTCACTGAATGATCCTGTTATAAATCTTTACACCTTTTTATTTTACGATCGCTCACAGAAGGATTAAACTAGGAAGTAAATAGGGTAAGTATTATCCTTAACGGTAAATTGCCCCAACCTAACAATATAGTCAATAAATACAATCAGAACTTAGTAGAAAATGATTACAATAAAACAGGCTAGTCTTATGGCCTGGATTAACTACTAACGTTCATTAATCATATCGAGAGACATTAACAAACGCCTGTGATAGATAAAAGACGCACACAACGCGATCTCCCTAAAATCAACGAAAGAATCCGCTTCCCCGAAATTCGGGTCATCGATAGTGATGGTTCCCAACTGGGGATAATTACCCCGGAAGAAGCCTTAAAGGTTGCCCGGGAACGAGAATTAGACTTGGTGTTGGTTAGTGAAACAGCTAAACCTCCTGTTTGCCGAATCATGGATTACGGTAAATATAAGTTTGAACAGGAGAAAAAAGCTAGAGAAGCTAAGAAAAAACAACACACCGCTGATGTTAAGGAAGTGAAAATGCGCTATAAAATATCAGAGCATGATTATCAAGTGCGAGTCAATCAGGCTAAACGCTTTCTTAAATCAGGGGATAAAGTCAAAGCAACTATTACCTTTCGAGGGAGAGAAATACAACACTCTAACTTAGCACAAGATTTACTCAGTCGTATGGCTACCGACTTACAGGAATTAGCAGAAATTCAACAGGCCCCCAAACGAGAAGGCCGTAACATGATGATGTTAATGAGTCCCAAAAAAGACTCTAAATAAATTAGTTCCTAAATTATTCTTTCATCAGCAGACGTACATTAGTACGTCTGTATTTTTTTAAGACGAATTTGAGGGAAAAACCATGAAAAACCTACAATTTTTAACTTTTTTAGTCATCGGATTATTAATAGTAATGTTGGTGAATATTATGCCGATCGCTGCTAATGGTGATAACAACTCTTCCTTAAGAGAAACATTAGAAGAAAATCGTCAATTATGGCGATCGCAGACCATAAAAAATTATCAATACATATATCAACAATGGTGTTTTTGTCCACCTCCCAGTAATGATTATCTCAAAGTTTCCGTTAAAAATGATAAAATTACTGAAGTGGTTAATTTAAACAATAATCAAGTCATCCCAGATTCAACATTTCCCAAAACCATTGAGGGACTTTTTAAAATTATCGAAGATGCAATTAAACGTAATGCTGATGAAATTTTAATTACTTATGATCCGACCCTTGGTTATCCCACTCGTGTAGCTATCGACTATCTCAAAATCCTAGCAGATGAGGAAATGACCTATACCGTTGAAAACTTGAGCAAACTCGATTAATTTACCCCGAAAATATATGATTAATAAACCCAGAGACGTACAAGTTTATCCCATTGCTTCTGATACCATAGCAATAAGATCGCGGACATGGGATCGCTTAAAATTTGAAATAGAATACGGACTAAAACGAGGAACCACAGCTAATTCTTATCTTATTCAAGGGGATAAAATTGCCTTAATTGATCCCCCAGGAGAGTCATTTACCGAGATATTTTTAAAAGCCCTACAAGAACGGATCGATCCCACAAAAATTGATTATTTAATTTTAGGTCATGTTAACCCCAACAGAGGGGAAACAATCAAAGCTTTACTAAAAATTGCTCCCAAAATTACCATCGTTTGTTCTAACCCTGGGGCATTACTATTACCTAATATTTTATTACCCGAATTTCCGCCCCAATTAAAAGTAGTCAAAGGAGAAGATATCTTAGATTTAGGGCAAGGACATAAACTAGAATTTATTCTAACCCCAAACCCTCGTTATCCCGCACAAATGTGTACTTACGACCCCAAAACACAAATCCTTTACAGTGATAAATTATTTGGGTCTCATGTTTGTGGGGATCAAATTTTTGATGAAGGATGGCAAGTTTATGCCGAAGATCGACGCTATTATTTTGATTGCGTCATCGCCCCTTACGCCAAACAAATTCAGACCTCTCTCGATAAATTAAGCAGTAAACCCGCTAAAGTTTACGGAACCGGTCACGGTCCATTAGTACGTTATGGCTTAAAAGAATTAACTGATTCCTATCAACAATGGTTAGAGGCGCAAAAAGCCCAAACTCTAAGCGTTGCCCTCGTTTACGCCTCCGCTTATGGCAATACCGCCACCTTAGCTCAAGCGATCGCCAGTGGTATCACCAAAGCCGGGGTCAGGGTTGAGTCCATCAACGCCGAAGTAGCCGAACCCGATGAGATCAAAGAAGCTATTAATAACTGTTCCGGGTTTATTTTTGGGTCCCCCACCCTTGGAGGCCACGCCCCCACCCAGATCCAAACCGCGTTAGGGATCACCTTAGCCAACGCCGATAAATCGAAACTAGCAGGGGTATTTGGCTCCTATGGCTGGAGTGGAGAAGCCATAGACCTCTTAGAAAACAAATTTCGGGATGGTGGTTATCAATTCGGTTTCGACCCCATCAAGGTCAAATTTACCCCCACTCAGGCAACATTAAAAACCTGTGAAGAAGCAGGAACAGACTTTGCCCAGGCGGTGAAAAAAGCCCAAAAACGCCGTCAACCGAAAAATTCCGTGAATCAGTCCCAGACAGATCGCCTACAACAAGCTTTAGGACGTATTGTCGGGTCATTATCCATTGTTACCTGTCAAGAAGAAGAATTAAGCGGGGCCATGTTGGCCTCTTGGATCTCTCAAGCGACCTTTAACCCTCCTGGGTTTACCGTAGCGGTGGCCAAAGAACGGGCGATCGAGTCTTTGTTACATCAAGGGAGTTACTTTGTCTTGAATATTCTCAGAGAAGGGGATCATCTTGGTTTGATGAAGCATTTTCTCAAGCCGTTTTCTCCTGGGGAAGATCGTTTTGAAGGGTTAAAAACCCAGGTGGCTGATAATGGTTCTCCTATATTAGAAGATGGGTTGGCTTATTTGGAATGTAAAGTCAGCGATCGCATGGAATGTGGTGATCATTGGCTTATTTATGCGATCGTCACCAAAGGAGAAGTTTTACACGATGGTGTAACCGCTATTCATCATCGTAAGTCTGGTAGTCATTATTAGGGTGGGAAGTTTGGGGAGTGTGGGGAGTGTGGGAAGGGTGGGAAGACGAGAAACAATATTAATATTTTGCTCCCCAGTCACCCCGTCACCCCGTCTCCCAGTCTCCCCTATCTCCCAGTCTCCCAGTCTCCCCGTCACCCAGTCTCCCAGTCACCCCATCTCCCCTATTTCAACTTTTCCGTAACTTCAGCATTCTCACTCCAAACAGCAGCAACATTAATGGTTCCGTTCAAGAAGTTTTGACGACAAGCGCGACGTTGAATTTTACCACTGGCGGTTTTTAATACGGTTCCTGACTTGGCTAAAACGATGGCGTAGGTTTGTATTTCATGTTCTTCGGCAATTTCTTGGCGAATATCTCCCAATAATTGCTCAAAGTCCTGTTCTCCACTACGTCTTTCTAACTCCTGAACAATAACTAATTGTTCTTCTCCTTCTACTTCAACAGAAAAAGCAGCCCCATAGTCAGAACGAAAAATCGGATTCAAATGTTGTACCGTCCACTCAAGATCCTGGGGATAATGGTTAGTTCCGCGAATGATAATTAAGTCTTTCATCCGTCCAGTAATATAGAGTTCTCCGTCTTTGAAAAACCCTAAATCCCCTGTTCTTAAAAAGGGACCTTCTTGGGTATCTTTTATATAAGCTTGAAAAGTTTCTTCTGTGGCCTCTTTGCGCTGCCAATAACCCTCGGCCATACTGGGGTCAGATACCCAAATTTCTCCCACCTCATCTTCAGCGCAACGGGTTAAGGTATCGGGGTTGACGATGGCTATATTGGTTTCACACACCAACCGTCCACAACTAGCCATGATACGGGTTCCTTTTTCCTGTTGGGGATCGGCTTCAACAATTTTATCTTGTTCCATGGCCGACGCATCGACACAGATAAACACGGGATGGGTTCCTTTGGGTTTACTGGATACCAGTAAGGTATATTCAGCCAACCCGTAAGCAGGGGCAAAAGTTTCCCAACGAAACCCACAAGGGGAAAAAGTTTCCACAAAATTCATCATTACCTTGGGGTTAATGGGTTCGGCGGCGTTTCCGGCTGCTTCCCAGCTACTTAAGTCTAGTTGGGCAATATCTTTGCTTTTGAGGCGACTTAAACAGAGATCGTAGGCGAAGTTGGGGGCTTGGGAATGGGTAACTTTATACTTAGTAATGTTCTTTAACCATTGAATGGGACGCTTAATAAAAGAGAAAGGAGACATCACATAACAGGGAGTTCCGTTGTACATAGGAACCATCATCCCTTCTACTAACCCATAATCATGAAAATAGGGCATCCAAGTATGGGTAATACTGTTTTCATCGTAGCCACAGGCCCGTTGTAAATAGCTGGCATGGTGCATTAAATTGAAGTGAGATAACATCACTCCTTTGGGGGTGGAAGTGGACCCAGAGGTATATTGTAGGTAGGCTAGTTGGTCTTTATCCACCTGGGGATCTTGCCAACCTTCAGCCAAGGATAAATCAACTGTAGCGGTGTCGATCCACTTCATTTGGTCAAATTCGGGAAATTCTCCTTTAACCCCTTCTACAAGGGATAAAATGCCCTCTGTGGTTAAGGCAAAGGTGGCGTTAGCATCTTTAACAATGGCCCGCAAACGGGGTAAAGTCCGTTTCAGTCTGCCTGACTCTGGTGGAGGGACGGGAATGGCAATGACACCAGCGTATAAACAGCCACAGAAAGCGGCGATAACCTCTAACCCTTGGGGATATAAGAGTAATGCTCTTTCTCCTTTAGCTTGATATTTTTGTAATAAACTGGCGATCGCTTTCGCTTGTTGATTTAACTCAGCGTAGGTTAAGGGTGGGGTTTCTTTTTTCCCGTCTATTAAAAAAGTATAGGCGTGGCCGTTGGGGGTTTGCTGGGCCCTTAGACGCAATAATTCTATTAGGGTGGTGGGAGTGGTTAAAGATTTTTCTAAGCCTTGAGTCATGGTTATTTTTGAAGAAGGAGTTAGAGGGAGGTAAATATATAAATAAACTTTATTAATTCTAAAGGAAATCTTGATCTTCGCAAGTCTTAGCCAGTTATCAGTGATCAGTTATCAGTTATTGTTCACTGTTCACTGTCAAAAGGGAAGATCGGGGATATTATCGAGAAACCCCTCAATATTTTGATAGACTTCTACTAAGCGATCGCCGTCTACATGAATTTCTTCGGTGGGATAGTTTTCAAATATTTCAACTAAGCGTATATTTTGATCGGATAAGGCTGAGGTAACTAAAGCACCTCTTAAGGATTCTTTATTAGCGCGTTTTGATGGAGTGTGAATTACTTCCCCGATGGGATCAAGTATCATTCCTCCTGCAAAACTATTAAGAACTTTGGATAAAAAAACGGGATCAACATCCACATTCTGATTTAATAATGCTCTTAATTCTTCTGGTTTTTTATTGGCTAATCTCAGATAGTTTTTTAGGGATCTTGATGTTTCTCCTGTGTTTGCTAACTGACTTAATTCTTGAACAGAAATAGATTCCCTTAAAATGCTGTATTTTAAGACTACTCTTTCGGCCCCTTGGACTGACTGTTTAGTAAAAGTTAGCCCTAACATAGCTAATATAAAACTAAAAATAAGTTGAGATTGTTTAAATAGCTTTTTGTTCTGTGTCATAACAAATAGTATCTTTAGCAATATTTTCGTTGTTACTATTCTAGCGAGAATTAAATAATTTGACCGCAGTTTCAAGACAGTAACAAAAACTGTCACAGTCTTACAAAAATAACTTCTGTTCGATAGCGCCGGAACGTAGTGAGGAACTTCTGACTTCTGTGCGATAGCGCCGGAACGCAGTGAGGAACTTCTGACTTCGTTATTGCCTCTTGCCTGTTATATTTTGCATTGAATATAATGAGAATGGTAGCTCATTAAATTAGGAGGGTATTATATGACACTTCAGCCCGAAATTATGCAATCCGTTGAACAATTAGGCTATCGTGTTACTGTAGGAGACGTGGCAGCAAAATCAGGGTTAAATATTAATTTAGCACAACAAGGATTACTGGCTTTAGCTTCTGATGTATCGGGACATTTAGAAGTTGCAGAGTCGGGAGATATTGTTTATCTTTTTCCTGAAAATTTTAGAACTATTCTTCGTAATAAATACTGGAAGTTACAATTAAAAGAAACCTGGGATAAAATTTGGAAAGTATTATTTTATATTATTCGGATTTCTTTTGGTATTATTTTAGTTGCTTCTATTATTTTAATGTTAATTGCTATTACTGTGATTATTATTGGTATTAGTTCTAGTAGGGATGGTGATAGTAATAATTCTGGAAGTCGTGGGGGAGGTTATAGGGGAGGAGGTATCTTTTTCTTTCCTAATTTTGGTGATCTATTTTGGATATTTTATCCTGATTATGGTTATAATCGTTACGGAAATAATTCTTCTCGAAGATCCCAAAATAGAGATGATAGTGGGATGAATTTTTTAGAAGCAATTTTTTCTTTTTTATTCGGGGATGGTAATCCTAATTATAACTTGGAAGAACGTCGCTGGAAAGCAATAGGAACAGTTATCAAAAATAATAAAGGTTCAATTATTGCTGAACAAGTTGCCCCATATCTAGATAATATTGATCGCTATAATCGAGAAAATGAAGATTATATTTTACCGGTTTTAACTCGCTTCAATGGTAGTCCCGAAGTCTCTCCTAATGGTGAACTAATTTATCATTTTCCTGAGTTACAAGTCACTGTTCAAGAATCAACTCAAAAATCAATTTCTAGTTATCTAAGAGAGAGATTGTATAAATTTAGTGAAGCTGGTAGCGGTAAAATAATGTTAGCTATTGGCTTAGGAGCATTGAATTTTATTTTAGCATTGATCTTGGGTTCATTTTTGAAAGATCCGAGTATCGTACAACAATTTGGTGGTTTTATTGCCTTTATTAACTCAATTTACTGGTTATTATTAGGATATGCGATCTCTTTTTTAGGGGTTCCTCTTGTTCGTTATTTTGTTATTCAAATAAGAAACGATAAAATTGATTCAAGAAATAGTCAAAGACAAGAAAGAACTGAAGTTTTACTGAATAAAAATGAAACTATACAACATAAATTAGACTATGCAAGTCAATTTGCTAATCAAGCAATGATACAACAGTCTGACATTGCTTATACCACAGAAAAAGATATCCTAGAACAAGAAATTGAACAAGCAGATAAAATTGATCAAGAATGGCAAAAACGTCTAGATGGTTTAGATAATTAATCATCAATTTTTTATCCACCCTAAAGTTTGACCAAAGATGATTAATTTTTAGTTAGTGAGATCACATTCAATTAAACGCATAAAGCAAAAAGTTGCCATCTTAAACCCATAGGGAGACTTCCACCAAATGGCAGGAAAAGTCCCTTCTGGAGCAGATAAGCTAAAATCCCAATTATCATAGTTACCCCCCTCCCATGTTCCATTTTTACGCCAACCAACACGATCTCCGTACTTCTCAAGGATACCCATATTTTGAGCGCGCAGGGTCTCGATACTACCACCAACTTCCACATAAAGACCTAACTGGATACTAAGTCCAAAGCGATCGTTGCTATAGTCTCGCCAAAGTTTATCAATCACTTGCAAAATAGTGCAAGGTAGTTGTTTCATGTCGTTTGGGGTTAGATCGTCTCGACTACGGTTAACTGCATCAAGGATCACTCTGCTGGTTTCTTGATCCGCTTCTTTAAATTTTCCTGCTTTTAAATATTCTTGTAATTGACTATATCTATTTATATCTGAGACTAATTTTAATTTTTCTTCTAAATTTGTTACTTTATCTTTTAATGACTTTATTTCGCTTAGTATTTCCGCTAAATCAGGAGTTTCTTCTGGGGTAATAGCTGGGGTTAGAGATTCAGACATAATAAATTATGGGTAACAAATAGATGATAGATGATATCTTAGGAAAGTTAAGGCAAATCTCAGGAAATTCTCATTACTTTCATTTTTAATGATATTACATTCCTGAAAAATGGTCTATTTTGTTTTTCTTTTGTAATTAGTCAAAGCTGGTTTACGGATAAATATGGTAACCTCTCACTCTTCAAACGCTGTTAGTTATGATATCGAAAAAACTGTCCTAGATCGTTATCAAGAAGGGGCAAAAGTTCAACAACCTAGTTTATGTTGTCCAACTGAATACGAGGGAAACTATCTAGAAATTTTACCTCAAGAAATCATCGAAAAAGACTACGGTTGTGGTGATCCTACTCGTTATGTTAATGAGGCAGAAACGGTTTTAGATTTGGGTTCAGGAACGGGTAAAAATTGTTACATTTTAGCTCAAAAAGTCGGAAAATCTGGTCAAGTTATTGGGGTGGATTTTAACGATGAAATGTTAAAAATTGCCCGTAAATATCAACAAAATATTGCTGAGAAAATTGGAACCCATAATACAAAATTTGTCAAGGGCAAAATACAAGATTTAACCTTGAATTTAGACTTAGTTGCAGGTTGGTTAAAGGATCATCCTATTCAATCTGTGGATGATTTAACTAAATTTGAAAGTGAATGCGATCGCTTTCGTAAAGACAACCCTTTAATTGCAGATAATAGCATTGATGTGGTGATTTCTAACTGTGTTTTAAACTTGGTTAAACCGAATGATAAACAACAGTTATTTGAAGAACTATATCGGGTTCTAAAACGAGGGGGAAGAGCAGTTATTTCTGATATTGTTTGTGATGAAGATCCTACACAAAATATTCTTAATGATCCTGATTTATGGAGCGGTTGTATTGCAGGAGCATTTCGAGAAGATCAATTTTTAAAGATGTTTGAGGATGTGGGATTTTATGGGGTTGAAATTCTCAAAAGAGAGGAAAAACCTTGGCAAGTTATTGATGGTGTTGAATTTCGTTCTATGACTATTCGTGCCTATAAAGGAAAAGAAGGGCCTTGTTTAGAAAGAAAACAATCCATCATTTATAAAGGACCTTGGAAACAAGTACAAGACGATGATGGACACACTTTTTGTCGGGGAGAAAGAATGGCAGTTTGTGATAAAACCTATCAGATTTTAACTCGTACAGAAAGTCCCTATCAACAGGATATTATTGGAGTTTCTCCTTATCAAGAAATACCCTTAGAAGAAGCAACAGAATTTAGTTGTAAAAATAAGGCAATTCGTCATCCAAAAGAAACCAAAGGCAGTAACTATCATCTAACAGAAACTAAGGAAGATACTGACTGCTGTACCCCTGGAGAATGTTGTTAATTATTCAGTTAACAGTGATCAGTTAGCAATGACTGATTGCTGTTAATTTACATAATGGAGAAAAATCAATGATTTCTTTAAATAGTAATCAAATCAACCCGTTTTTTAAAAAAGTTAAAAACCCTTTAAATAAACAAAAAATAACCGTATTACAAATTAATTTAGGCAAACGGTGTAATCTTGCCTGTACCCATTGTCATGTGGAAGCAAGTCCCAAAAGAACAGAAGAATTATCCCCGGAAATCTGTCAACAATTAATTCAATTAATTAACCGTTTTCCACAACTTGAAACCGTTGATTTAACGGGAGGCGCACCGGAAATGAACTATGGGTTTAAACCCTTAGTTGAAGCAGCTAGAAAAGCAAAAAAAGAAGTTATTGTCCGCTCAAACCTAACTATATTTTTCGAGGAAGGTTTTGAAGATTTACCAGAATATTTTGCTAAAAATGAGTTAAGAGTAGTTGCTTCTTTACCTTGTTATTTAGAAGATAATGTGGATAAACAAAGAGGAAAAGGGGTATATAATGCTTCTATTCGTGCCATTCAAAAACTCAATCAATTAGGTTATGGAAATGATCCTAATTTAGTTCTAGATTTAGTCTATAATCCACCCATTCCTAACAATAATAAATTTTCTTTAACTCCTGAGCAAATAAACTTAGAAAAAGATTACAAAACATTTCTAAAAGATAATTTTGATGTTTGTTTTAATAAGCTTTTTACTATTACTAATTTACCTATTGGGAGGACTAAACAATATTTACAGAATAAAAAAATATATGAGCCTTATGTTCAATTTTTAGAGTCTAATTATAATGAGCAAACTCTCGATTATGTTATGTGTCGTAACCAGCTATCTATTGATTATTTAGGCAACATTTATGACTGTGATTTTAATCAAATGGAGAACATACCAGCAACCTTACCCAATGGAGAACCTTTAACCGTAGAAACCTTATTAAAAATTGGTAATTTAGATGTTATTAATGATATCAAAACTGCTGATTATTGTTATGGTTGTACTGCTGGTAGTGGTTCCAGTTGTGGGGGTTCACTAATTTAATTTATTCTAACTATTAATTTAAGGAGATTAACTATGCTAAAAAATACAAAATTACGACAACTATTATTAAAATTAGGAGGAATTACTGTGTTAACTGCTGCTACTATAATTGTTATCAAACAACTAGGAATTTTAGATAGTTTCAGTATTATTGAAAGCTTACAAAATCTATTACAATGGATACAAGATTTAGGAACTATTGGTTATATAGTCTTTACTTTGGCTTATATGTTATCCTCTGTTGTTTTGATTCCTGCTACTATTTTAACTTTGGGTGCCGGAGTCATTTTCGATGTAATTGAAGGCTCAATTTTAGTTTCTATTGCCTCGACATTGGCTGCAGTTTTAGCATTTTTAATCGGACGTTATTTTGCTAGAGGATGGGTTGCTAAACAAATAGAAAACTATCCAAAATTTAAAGCAGTTGATGAAGCAGTGGCCAAAGAAGGATGGAAAATTGTGGGATTAACTCGTTTATCTCCTATTTTTCCTTTTGTGGTCTTAAACTATGCTTTTGCCATTACTAAAGTATCTTTAAGAGATTATACTATTGCTTCTTGGATAGGAATGTTACCCGGTTCAATTATGTATGTTTATATTGGTTCTCTCATTGGTAATATTGCTACTTTAGGTGCCGGCGGAAGGGAAAAAACAGCCTTAGAATGGGCATTATATATTGTAGGATTAATTGCTACTGTATTAGTCAGTGTTTATGTTACTAAAATTTCTCGACAAGCGTTAGATAGTCAAATTGAAAAAACATAAAAAATATAATTATAAACCGGCTTACTCTTATTTTACCATAACATAAAAGAAGTTGAGTTCCATCAATACTAAGTCTATAACCAATAAAGTAAGTTTTGAGTCAGTTTTATACAAATTTTCTTATATCGAATTCAGGTCAATAGGTTGACTAAAATAAATACCCTATTTTTCATGTAGAGGAACTTACTTAAGACTTTAATTCCCCTGTTTCTTTTAAAATTTGCTCTTCTAAATTAGAGGAAATATGAAAGTGTGAATCGGAACGTAACTGGTTAATAATTGTTTTTACTGATGATACATTGCCTTGCTGCCATCCTCTTAAAATAATGCCTAAAACTCCAGTGATATTTAACCCTAAATTTCTGGCAATTTTCCTTCCATCCCTTTCATCAAGTAATTTCCAATCTGCTTTTAATTCAATAGCTAAAGCAATCGCTTCAGATTCTCCTTCGTCTAATTCCCGTCTTAATAATTTGACAAAAGCTTCATTTTCTACTGATTTAACTCTTATCCAAGAAGCATCAAAAGCTTCTCTTAATTGTAAGGAACCTGGAAGATTTTCGTTAATTCTTAACTCCTTTAAAACAGCATTAGGAATAATAATCTCTCTAAATTGTTCTCTAACAAGATGCAGTTGATTGATTATTGCTAAATTAAGCAATGGGGATGTGTTACTAATGACTTGCATAGCTTAAATCTTCTTCTAATTCTTGTTGAGTATAATGTCGATTAGTTCCTCTTTCTCCTAATAATTGACTAAATTGATAATGTTCCATTTTTGCTAATTCTCTAGCTTTTCCAAAAGACAGTAATTCTTGTTGGTATAAACTCACAGCTAATTCTTTTAGTAATTCACTTTCAAGACGTTTTTCTGGTAAGCGAATCGATTGTATAATAGAATCGGGAATAGATAATTTCATGGTTTAATGTTTAGCTAGATTTACATCTAAAATTATTATAACAGTTATTATCACCAACTTTTAAATTATATTACTCCCTTCTGATTTTATTTGTTTAGGTTAAATAATTCTCTAAAACTAAAAAAGTAGATTAAATTATTATCTAGCTTAATGTCTGATAATTATATTGATTTTACTCATCTTAAGTCATCTTTTGTGTTAAAGAACTAGCTACAAAAAAGCCTACTAAAAGTAGGCTTTTCAATCAGCAAAATAGACTAAATTACTATTTAATCATCGGCGCTTTAACTGCCAAATCATAGCGAGAAGCAACTTCTACTTCTTCAACTAAACTAGGCACAGATTGACGTAACAAAGCGGTTAATTGAGTGGTGGTTGAATCGTAAATCTGAGTCACAATTTTCGGATACAAACCAATACCAATAATGGGAATTAACAGACAGGCAATAATAAACACCTCTCTGGGTTCTGCGTCAATTAGTTTGGTATGAGAAACTAACTCTTTATTCTCCGGTCCATACAACATTTCTCGTAACATGGACAGTAAATAAATGGGGGTTAAAATGACACCAATGGCAGCTAAAAAGACGATAATAACTTTGAAAGTCGAGTTATAAGCATCGCTAGTAGCAAAGCCCACAAACACCATTAATTCTGCCACAAAGCCACTCATTCCCGGCAACGCTAAAGAAGCCATTGAACAAGTGGTCCACATAGCAAATACCTTCTTCATTTTCTGACCAACACCACCCATTTCATCTAACATTAGGGTATGGGTACGGTCGTAGGTTGCCCCCACCATAAAGAAGAGACTCGCCCCAATTAAACCGTGGGAAATCATCTGTAACATTGCCCCACTCATACCAATATCGGTAAACGAAGCAATACCTATCAAGACAAACCCCATGTGAGAGATGGAAGAATAGGCAATTTTCCGCTTTAGGTTACGTTGGGCAAAGGAGGTTAAGGCCGCATAAACAATATTCACCACCCCTAAAATAACCAACACCGGGGCAAAATAGGCGTGGGCATCGGATAACATTTGTGCATTCATCCGTATCAGGGCATAACCCCCCATTTTTAAGAGAATACCCGCTAGTAACATATGCGCCGGCGCTGTAGCTTCTCCGTGGGCATCCGGTAGCCAAGTATGAAGGGGAAAAATCGGTAATTTTACTCCGTAGGCGATGAGGAAACCAGCATACAAGAATAATTGTAACTTCAACGGGATATCTTTAGCTGCGATGGTCGCCATATCAAAGGTGACAGTATCCCCGTAAAAGGCCATGGTTAAAGCAGCAACCAGGATAAACAAAGAACCCCCTGCTGTGTAGAGGATAAACTTAGTAGCTGCGTACAAACGCCGTTTTCCGCCCCAAATAGATAAAATAAGGTAAACCGGAACTAATTCTAATTCCCAAACCAGGAAAAACAGTAACATATCCTGTACAGCAAACACGGCTATTTGTCCGCCGTACATAGCTAACATCAGGAAATAGAAGAGTTTGGGCTTAAAAGTCACCGGCCAAGCAGCCATGGTTGCTAAAGTGGTGATAAAGCCGGTTAATAAAATCAGAGGCATAGCCAAGCCATCAGCCCCCACAGACCATTTTAGGTCTAGTTGCGGAACCCAAGCATAGCTTTCTACTAGCTGTAAGTCGGGGTTACTGAGGTCATAACCGGTATAAAAAGCGTATACAATAATAGCAAAATCGATTAAACCCACGGTTAAAGCGTACCAACGGACGGTTTTGCCGTCTTTGTCGGGAATAATGGGGATTAACAAGGCTGCTACAATGGGAAAGAGAATAATGGTGGTTAACCAAGGAAAATTAGCAAGGTTCATTGATATTTTCTAAGCATTCATCAAAATTTAGGGTTTTGCTAGGAGTCAGGAGTGATATAACCATCTATGAAAGTTCCCTGTTGCCTGACACCAAACCCGTTCGGTATGATCGTGGTGAGAGCCTAAACTGTGAGGATAAATGACAATCCAGACTATCACCATTACACCCATCAATTTAACAAGATTTTTCTATAGATAATATTGTAAAAATCTTAAATTTTTTGAAAGCTTTAATTGCTTAGCAATTTATAATTATAAATTCTACATTCTACATTCTACATTCTCAATATGACTTTATCTTCTTTTCGCCCTGCTAAAATTACGGCTGTTTTATCGGATTCTATTGCCGAAGAAATTGGCTTTGAAGTTGGGGATGCTATTGTTTCTATTAATGGCACAAAACCCCGTGATTTAATCGATTATAATTTTTTATGTGCTGATGAATTCTTAGAATTAGAGGTATTAGATGGTCAGGGTAAGCTGCATCAAGTGGAAATAGAAAAAGATTATGATGATAATTTAGGTTTGGAGTTTGAAACGGCTTTATTTGATGGTTTGATTCAATGTAATAATCGTTGTCCTTTTTGTTTTATTGATCAACAGCCTCCAGGAAAACGAGATAGTTTATATTTGAAAGATGATGATTATCGTTTAAGTTTTTTGTATGGTAGTTATTTAACTTTAACTAATTTGACAGAAAGAGAATGGCAAAGAATTGAAGCTATGCGTTTGTCTCCTTTATATGTTTCTGTACACGCAACGGAACCAGAAGTTAGAACTAAATTGTTAAAAAATGAACGAGCAGGATTAATTAAAAAACAGTTTAAATGGTTTCAAGAAAGACGGCTACAAATTCATGCTCAAGTGGTGGTATGTCCTGGTATTAATGACGGTATACATTTAGAAAGAACTTTGCAAGATTTAGCGGAATTTTCTTTAGGAGAAATCCCCACTATTTTATCAGCAGCAGTGGTTCCTGTGGGTTTAACTAGATTTCGTCCCACAGAAGATAAATTAATACCTGTGAGCCAAGAAAAAGCACAAGAACTTATTAAACAAGTACAAACTTTACAACAAGAATTTCATCAAAAATTTAACAGTAATTTTGCTTGGTTAGCCGATGAATGGTTTTTAATTGCTCAAGAAGAGTTACCGACAGAATCTCATTATGAAGATTATCCGCAAATAGGTAATGGTGTGGGTTCTATTCGTCAATTTATTAAAGAATTTCAAGAAAAAGCTAAACAATTATTACCCGAAAAAATAGAAAATAAAAAAACCTTAACTTGGGTTGTAGGTAATGCAGTAGAAAAAGCCTTTCAACCCTTAGTTAAACAACTAAATAATGTTGGAAATTTAACCATTAATTTAGCTCCATTAAATAGTGACTATTGGGGACAAGAAATTACCGTAACAGGTTTATTAACAGGAGAAGATATTGTTTCCAAATTAAAGAATAGAGATTTAGGCGATGGAATTTTATTACCTTCTATTATGTTAAAAGATCACGATACAGTTTTTTTAGATGATCTGAGTGTTGAGAAAGTTTCTGATTACTTAAACAGTCCTATTATCATTATTAATAGTATTTCTGACTTGATTAAAAATTGTTGTTAAATTATCTATGAGTTATTTTTTCTTATGTTTTGGGTATACGCATCATTTAACAGAGAATGATTTCTACTTCTAAAGTGTTATTATTAACACAATATACCATTAACAAAAATCTTGTAATATGAAAGTTAAATAGGTATTAAAGCGACTAAAAGCAGATGGATGGTATCAAGTAAGAATGAGAGGAAGTCATCGAATTTTAGCTCATCCTCAAAAATCAGGTATTGTTGTCGTTCCAGGAAAATTAAGTAATGATATTCCTATAGGAACTTTATCAGCTATTTGGAAACAAGCAAAATTAGGAGAAGACAAATGAAACAGTATGCAGTGATTTATGAAAAAGGTGAAACAAATTGGGGAGCAATTGTTCCCGATTTACCAGGATGTGTTAGCATCGGTGATACTTTAGAAGAAGTACAAGAAAATGTTAAAGAAGCGATCGCGCTTTATTTAGAGGTATTAGAAGAAAGAGGTGAAGAAATACCTGAACCTTCGACAAAAGTAGGATTAGTTAATGTTTAATTTTTATTTTTTTACAACCCCAACAAATAAAAAAGGTAAAAGAAATTGCTACAGCGCAAGGAATTTATTATAATGAACTTATTAAGCAATGGATTGTAGAAAAAGCATCTCAAAAAAACATGAGTAAATGGCGTGTTATTCTTGAAAAAGATATAGAAACAGGATATTTTTCTGTTTGCTGTCCAGAGTTACCAGGTTGTACCTCTTGCGGAGAAACAGAAGAACAAGCATTAGAAAATATAAAAGAAGCGATAGAGTTATATTTACAACCGGATGACATTAATTTATCCTCTGATGTGATGATTAGAGAGGTAATAATTACATGACTCGTATGCGTCGGTTAACTTCAAAGGAAGTTGAAAAATTGCTAAAAAAATATGGATTTGAATTAATTTCACAAAAAGGAAGTCATAGAAAATGGCGTAATATTGATTAGAATTAATGTTAGGTTATTTGAAAAGATAATTATTGATAATCACGCTTAAACTTCACGACTCATAAACTTTACTTCTATGAGCAATAAAAACAACAGTAACTTGATAATGTGTTTCATCAATTTCATAAATTACTCTATAATCACCGACACGATAACGATAATAACCTGATAAGTTACCTTTCAACTTTTTGATATTTGGGTAAGTATAGGGATCAACTTTTAAACGCTCAAAACAGCGATCTAATTTTTTTTGTAATGAACCAGAAGCAGATTCAAAAAAAGCTTGAGCATCAACACTAATTAGAACAGTATAACTAATATTTTCGCTTGAGTTGTTCAACGGAAATTACCTTATTTTCTTTGACGTTTTTTTGCGCTTGAGCAAATGCTTCCTTAAATCCCTCAATTTTTAGTAATTCTTCAGTTGCTTCATTATCGTCTTTTTCCAGTAAATCAACTAAGAAATCAGCAACAAGTAAAAGCTTGTCTGTTGATAGTTGATCTATATATGATTGGACTTGCTGACGAAGTTCTAGATTACTCATAAATAAACTACACTGCATTGTAACAAAATTATATCTTATATTCAGCTAAAGGATCATTAAAATCATCACTCATCCAAATTTTTCCTTAATGTAATCCCAAAACTCTTTTTTTAGGAGAAGGTTTTGACTTCTCTAAAGTTAACGAAGATTCTTCAATAATAGAGTTTATATAGTCTAAGATTTGTTGTTGTTTATCAAGGGGAATATTTTGAAATTTAGTGATAATGTTTTGAGTTATGTCATTAGTTGTCATAAACTAAACTTAAATTTCACTATGAATATTATATCAAATTGAACTGAATGAGTTAGAATACAATCATGAAGGTATGTTACACTACAGTTAATCCACCATACAATATTGTTGATCATACTATTGAGTAGCAAGATAGCAATATACTTGAGGTATCAAGGAGATAAACCGTGAAACAGGAATTATTCAATGAATACTTTTTAGATGTAACTAGATGGGTGAAAAAATCACGGGAATTAATGATTGCAGCCAACTACTTGATAGGAATAAGTAATGGTCTTTTTAATACTGGTAATGACGTAATTAATAATTACTCAAAGTTACAATACCATCCTTTTGAAGCATGGGCAAGTGTCAGCAGTGCTGCATCACTTCTTTTAGGATTAGCATTGGAAAACTTGGTAAAAAGTCATTTAATTGAGAAAGAAAAAATTTATATTGATAAGAACAACAAGGTTAAGGGATTACACGGTGGACATGATCTTTTAAAAATGCTTAATGATTCTGATTATAGTTTAAATGAAAACGAGCAAGAAAATATAAAATTGCTTACCTTTCAGCTACAGAGTCTCAGCAAATATCATCTTGCAAAAAATCCTACTAAACAAGCAGAGTTTACTGGAAGAACAACAAATCCTGTTACTATTTATAATTTAGTCATGAAGATAGCTCACGAATTATTAAGTGAAAATAATCGGAAGCTGTTTTTAAATTCAGATGATAGTTATGATCACATACCTCTAAAACCAAATTTTACAGAAATACCAACAAAAGAAATTTTAAAAATTGTGGATGCTTTACGAAAAAATGGACATCTATAATTTTACTGTGTATATTCATCAAAATCATCTGACATTTCAATTAAACCTTTTGCACTTCCGAATTTTGGTCTAGGTTTTTGGGATTTTAAGGGCAAAATTTGAAACGGTTGTCCATGATTTACATTATCTTGAGATTCCTGTTCATCAATTAAAGAGGAATCTTCAGAAACAGTAACAGTTAACTCTAAACCTAACTTATTTAACCAACTAGCTAAACTGTAAATTACATCGCTTCCTGATTGATTTAATAAGTCATCAATTTTATTTTTCTGTAGTTGTATTTCATGAGGAGATAATTGAGTTTCTCCTAAAGCTTCTAAGATGTTTTCTAAGGCGATTTTTAATAGTTCAGTTTCGGGGTTTTCTTCTTGTAAAATTGCCCAAAGATAAGCGGTTGCTTCTGTGGAATCTTTTAAAGATTCTATTAAATATTGATGATAGTTTTTAGTCTTTGTCATTTCCTTGATTCCTTTGATAATCTAACCAGTATTGTTTCGCTTGTCTAATGTCTTTTTGTTGACTGTCTTTATCACCTCCACATAATAGGATAATCAAAATTGAACCTTTTTGAGCAAAATAAATTCTATAACCTTTTCCATAGTTTATCCTCAGTTCACAAACTCCGTCTCCTACTGATTTATAATCTCCTAAATTTCCTAATGTGACCCTGGTTAACCTTGTTTTTATTTTAGCTCTTGTTTTACCATCTTTCAATTTATTTAACCATTCCTCAAAAGGAACTTTACCCTCTGAAGTTTTATAGATTAAAATTTGTTTAGGTTGGTTTTCCATGAGATTTTAAGCAGTTTTAAGTCTTGTGTTAATTTCTGACGTATCAGCAACTTCTAAAAACAACTCAACTGCTTCTTTTAAATTGTCTCTTACTTCTTCTATTGTCTCTCCTTGACTAGCAATATCTAACTCTGGACAAAGAGATACATAACCATCTCCTTCTCTTTCAATAATTTCTGTAAATTGTTGTATTGTTTGCATTGTCATTAATATTTTCGAGATTAATTTTTACTATTATAACTAATCGTTTAAAATAGAAATGCTTTCCAATCTATATTATCTATTGTCTTTCATCAATAATTGAATTAAATACACTTAAACGTAAAATTGTCAATCCTAAAATAAATAACTTTTGTAAATATAAACTTGAGTAAACACTCAGAAAATTTGTCAATATTTGTAACAAAATATGTCATTTTTCTTTACAAAATGTGTCAAATTATCCATGAAACAATCCATTGGGTGTCGTTTTCTGATACAAACACATAGAGAGCTAATTGATTTTGGCGGGCAACTTTCTTAGCCGATGTTGCTAGATTCCCCACCGTTTCAGACCTTAATAAAAACAAAGGAGCCATACCATATATGTTTACCCATGTCAAGTCCACCATTCGCCATATCGTTCCAGAGGGAACTAATGGTCGTTCTTTGCTAAAGGTGGTCTATGTGGTGTTAGAACCTCAATATCAGAGTTCCCTTTCCGCAGCAGTTAATGCTATTAATAAGAATAATCCTAATCTAGCCATCGAAATCAGTGGCTATTTAATTGAAGAGTTAAGAAACCCCGAAAATTACGCAGAATTTCAAAGAGATGTGGCAGAAGCGAACTTATTTATCGCTTCTTTAATTTTCATCGAAGACCTAGCAGATAAAGTGGTTGAAGCGGTGAAGCCCCATCGTGATAACCTAGATGCAGTATTGGTATTCCCTTCAATGCCCCAAGTAATGCGCTTAAATAAGTTGGGTAGCTTTTCCATGGCCCAGTTGGGACAGTCCAAAAGTGCGATCGCCCAGTTTATGCGCAAACGCAAAGAAAATTCTGGGGCCAGTTTCCAGGATGCTATGTTAAAGTTATTGCGAACACTGCCTCAAGTTTTGAAATATCTGCCAGTGGAAAAAGCGCAAGATGCTCGCAACTTTATGTTAAGTTTCCAATATTGGTTAGGAGGGTCTTCTGAGAACTTAGAGAACTTCTTAGTCATGTTAGCTCATAAATATTCCTATCCCGATCTTTTCGAGGATAAAGAGGTTGACTACAAAGAGCCTGTGGTTTATCCTGACATGGGAATATGGCATCCTTTGTCCATGCAGATGTTTGAAGATGTTCCCTCCTATCTGGAATGGTATAACAGTCGTAGCGATATTTCCGATGACTTAAAAGACCCCTTGGCCCCTTGTATCGGACTTATTTTACAACGAACCCATCTTGTCACCGGAGACGATGCACATTATGTCGCAATGGTGCAAGAATTAGAATGTATGGGGGCAAAAGTTATCCCTGTGTTTGCCGGAGGGTTAGACTTCTCCAAACCAGTGGAAGCTTATTTCTGGGACAACACAGTTAAAGGAGTGGAACCCGTTGCTACTGTTGATACTGTAGTATCATTAACCGGTTTCGCATTAGTAGGTGGTCCAGCGCGTCAAGATCATCCCAAAGCGATAGAATCATTAAAACGCCTCAACCGTCCCTATATGTGTGCGTTACCCTTGGTCTTCCAAACCACAGAGGAATGGGAAAAAAGCGATCTCGGGTTACATCCCATCCAAGTTGCGTTGCAAATAGCCATCCCTGAATTAGACGGTGCCATCGAACCCATTATAATGTCAGGACGGGACGGAAATACAGGCCGGGCGATCGCACTTCAAGATCGTATCGAAGCAGTAGCCCAACGAGCTATGAAATGGGCTACCTTAAGGAAGAAGCCTAAACTAAACAAAAAAGTAGCTATAACCGTGTTTAGTTTCCCACCCGATAAAGGAAATGTGGGAACAGCAGCATATTTAGACGTATTTGGCTCAATTTACGAAGTAATCAAAGCCTTACAGGGTAATGGTTACGATGTACAGGAAATTCCTGACTCTCCGAAAGAACTCATGGAAGCCGTCATACACGACGCACAAGCACAATATGCTTCTCCTGAGTTAAATATAGCCCATCGGATGTCTGTAGAGCAATACGAACGCTTAACCCCTTATTCTGTCCGTTTAGAGGAAAACTGGGGACCACCACCAGGACATTTAAACAGCGATGGCCAAAATTTACTCATCTATGGGAAACACTTTGGTAACGTCTTTATTGGGGTACAACCCACCTTTGGATACGAAGGTGATCCCATGCGGTTACTATTCTCAAGATCCGCAAGTCCTCATCATGGTTTTGCTGCTTATTACACCTATTTAAACCAAGTTTGGAAAGCAGATGCTGTCCTCCATTTTGGAACCCATGGATCGCTAGAATTTATGCCAGGAAAACAGATGGGAATGTCAGGTGAATGTTATCCCGATAGTCTCATTGGTAGCATTCCTAACTTATATTATTATGCAGCTAATAATCCCAGTGAAGCGACAATTGCAAAACGTCGTAGCTATGCAGAAACTATCTCTTATTTGACTCCACCGGCTGAGAATGCAGGGTTATACAAAGGACTGCAAGAATTAAGTGAGTTAATAGGTTCCTATCAAACCTTAAAAGATGGCGGTCGTGGTGTTCCTATTGTTAACACCATCATGGATAAATGTCGCTTAGTTAATTTAGATCAGGATATTGAATTACCTGATACTGATGCTAAAGATATGAACCAAGAAGAACGAGATAATATCGTCGGTTTGGTCTATCGAAAATTGATGGAAATTGAATCTCGTTTACTTCCCTGTGGACTCCATGTTGTCGGTAAACCTCCCACCGCAGAAGAAGCGATCGCAACTTTGGTAAACATCGCATCCTTAGACCGAGAAGAAGAAGGAATTACTTCCTTACCTCGCATTATTGCTGACAGTTTAGACCGAGATATTGAAGAAGTCTATCAAAACAGCGATCGGGGAATTTTAGAAGATGTAGAATTGCTACAACAAATCACATTAGCAACCCGTGAAGCAGTGGCATCTTTAGTTAAAACCCAGGTAGATGCAGAAGGAAGAGTCTCTCTTGTATCTAAACTGAACTTTTTAAACTTAGGTAAAAAAGCCCCTTGGGTAGAAACTTTACACGATTTGAGTTACACAAATGTCGATCAAGATAAGTTAAAACCACTGTTTGAGTACCTCGAATTTTGTTTAGAACAGGTTTGTGCCGATAATGAATTAGGAGGGTTACTAAAAGCATTAGAAGGGGAATATGTATTACCTGGTCCCGGTGGTGATCCTATCCGCAACCCCAACGTTTTACCTACTGGTAAAAACATCCATGCGTTAGATCCTCAGTCCATTCCTACACTCGCTGCTGTCAAATCTGCAAAAATAGTAGTAGATCGTTTAATTGCCCGTCAAAAAATAGATAATGGCGGTAATTATCCTGAGACCATTGCTTGTGTATTATGGGGAACAGACAACATCAAAACCTATGGTGAGTCCCTAGCACAAATTATGTGGATGGTAGGAGTTAAACCCGTACCCGACGCATTAGGAAGGGTCAATAAATTAGAATTAATTTCCCTCGAAGAATTAGGACGACCTCGTATTGATGTAGTGGTCAACTGTTCTGGGGTGTTCCGTGACCTCTTTATTAACCAAATGAACCTCTTAGATCAAGCGGTTAAAATGGCAGCAGAAGCAGACGAACCTATCGAAATGAACTATGTTCGTAAACACGCATTACAGCAAGCAGACGACATGGGAATTAACCTCCGTGAAGCTGCTACCCGTATATTTTCCAACGCTTCGGGTTCCTACTCTTCCAACGTAAACTTAGCGGTAGAAAATAGCAGTTGGGAAGAAGAAAAAGAGTTACAAGATATGTATCTCAACCGTAAAAGTTTCGCATTCGATTCAGATAACCCTGGTATCATGAAAGATAACCGAAAAGTGTTTGAATCAGCGTTAAAAACGGCAGATGCAACCTTCCAAAACTTAGATTCATCGGAAATTAGTTTAACCGATGTTTCCCATTACTTTGATTCTGATCCCACAAAAGTTGTCGCTAAGTTACGGGATGATGGTAGAAAACCATCTGCTTATATTGCGGATACAACCACTGCTAATGCACAAGTTCGCACCCTTTCTGAAACCGTCCGTTTAGACGCGCGTACCAAGTTATTAAACCCTAAATGGTACGAAGGAATGTTATCTCATGGTTACGAAGGTGTGAGGGAACTTTCTAAGCGTTTAGTGAATACAATGGGATGGAGTGCAACCGCAGACGCAGTTGATAACTGGGTGTATGAAGACGTAAATACAACCTTCATTGAAGACGAAGAAATGTGTAAACGTCTGATGAATTTAAACCCTAATTCTTTCCGTAAAATGGTCGGTACATTACTCGAAGTTAACGGACGAGGTTATTGGGAAACCTCCGAAGAAAACTTAGAAAGGTTACAGGAATTGTACCAGGAAGTTGAGGACAGAATTGAAGGTGTAGAATAACATAGTAGGGTGGGCAATGCCCACCTTAACTTTTAAATTTATTGTCCATTAAAAACATCTTTAAGCAAAATTATGATAATGAACAATGAATATAAAACCTGTAGAATGGATGGGTAGTTCTTTGGATGACTTAAAACAGTTTCCTCAAGAAGTACAGTCCGATATGGGATACGCTTTGTATCTAGCACAAACAGGGATGTTATATAGTTCTTGTAAACCCTTAAAAGGATTTAAAGGTGCAGGAGTTATTGAAATTGTAGAAAATTTTGATGGCAATGCCTACCGAGCCGTTTATACTGTTAAACTAGAAGGAGTCATTTATGTCTTACACGCTTTTCAAAAAAAATCCAAACAGGGAATTACCACTCCTAAACAGGAAATTGATTTAGTCAAAAGAAGACTTAAACAAGCTCAACAACACTATCAAGACTATTATGCTAACTAATCTTTAACTAGCAGGAGAAATCATGAATCAAGAAATTAACTTTTACTCTGGTAGCGGAAATATTTTTGAAGACTTAGGCTTTGAAAATGCTGATGAAATGTTAGCTAAAGCTGAATTGACTAGACAAATTAATTTAATTATTCAGCAGAGACAATTGACTGATGAAGAAGTTGCTAAATTATTAAGCATAGAACCTTCTCAAGTAATAGAATTAGAAAAAGGAAAACTATTAAAATTTTCTACTGATGATTTAATTCGATTTTTGAAAGCGTTAGGTAAAGATGTAGAAATTGTTGTCAAAAATACCTCGTCTGTCTCAGGAAAGCTTACAGTTACTGATACAGAATCTAACGTGATGGTAAGTTAAAAATGAAACATAATAAAGACTCAGAAAATCTATATCTAGACTATTTTTTATACCTAAAATATCCTATTTCAATTTATCCTGAAGATGAAGGAGGATATACTGCTTTAATTCCTGACTTACCAGGATGTATAACTCAAGGGGAAACCTTAGAAGAAGTTGTTATTAATATTGAAGAAGCAAGAGAATTATGGATAGAGACAGTTTATAATAGTGGCAAAAAAGAGATTCCTTTACCATCAAGGAAATAGTTGATATTTTTAATTAAATAAGGTGTATTACACTTCGTTAATACACCCTACAAAATAGGTTATCTCACTGATTTGAAGGAAGTTTAAGTCCCCTAAATCCTACAGAAAACTTGGTATGTTCTCCCGCAGGATTTGTTGTACTGCGTTGATAACGAACTAAAGGAAAACTAGCATTAAACTCGGTACTAGTAGGGAATTCACAATCTGTTTGACCGACTGTAATTGTTGAACCAGGACTGATTAGAGTAAAATAATCTGGTTGATTGGCGGAAGATCGAACCGAAGCTAAACCTTGAAGACCTCGATCACTACAAGTCTGGCCAAAATTATCAGTAATAGTGCCTCTATTCCTCTCCCGATTTACTGCCAAATACAGGTCTTCGTTAGTTTTATTGGTAATAACAAAACCTAGCATTATCCTTCCATTTTGGTTTTTGCTAATTCCACTAATTTGCATTTTCATAAATTGGTTTTCAACTGCTTCAATAATCGTCGTGTCGCGAGGAGTTGCAGTTGCTTCCCAAGTATCGACTGATGGTGTTTTTGAAGATGGTATGACTTCAGGTTGACCAGACTGACTCATTCGAATTGTTCTGGCTAGGTCTTGTTCATTTTCTAAATTGATCGTAACGTTCTGCGTCGGATAGCCTGACTTAGTTAAAACAACACGAACATTTCCTTTACTGGGAATCTTAACGGTACCATAACCATTATCATCTGTGTATGTCATTTCAGGTGGTCCACTTGAACCCATCACAGTAACTTCTACTCCTCCTAAAAGTTCCCCTGATTCTGTTCTTGTATATAGTTCAACTTTTTCTTGTGTAATTGATTCAGTGGGTTTTTGTGTAATTGATTCAGTGGGTTTTTGTGTAATTGATTGAGGGGGACAACTTAAGTTTAGCAAAAAGCATCTAAACTCTGGAATACCGATTAAACCGACTAATACACTACCAGCAGTTAAAACAGTTCCTATAATTGTTAAAATTAAGAACCAATTAGGCTTTTTAGGCATAGGGGAAGGTGTTTGAGGAGCTTGATGTGTTCGACTCATAAAATTAAAAAGATTCAATATTTATAACCTCAATGGTACGAGTTCATTATGAAAATGACAGCATCAAAAAGACGGAAAAAGACGGTATAGATTACATACTATTATGGGTAGAATTGCTGAAACTCAACCTAATGCAAGTCGTGCTATGTTGGAGTTATTGGAACGTTCTATTGATGAGACTCAAGCGACTATAGCAGCAACCGAAGCAACCATTAACGAGGAAAAGAGAGGGTTTAACTTATCATGACACAAGAATCATTTACTCCTGATATAGAACAAATTAAAGCAACATCAGCATACCGAAGCAGAATATCAAAGATTAGTAAAATTTTTGGACGAATTAATTGATGTCGTAGGTGAAAATGAATCTCATCCCTTAGCATCATTAATGGAAGTAATAGGAGTATTAATTGAAAATTATTAAGATCAATATATTCCTGAATTATCGGCTTAAAATTGGCAGTTCTATAGAAATAATTGTGCTAAACTGTTATTAATTATAACTTTTTTAAACTCTCATGATTCAAGTTACCTTATCTCAAGATATTTTTACAGGTATTAGTAAACTTGCTAATCAGTTCAACTTATCTGTTGATGAACTTTTACAAGAAATTAGTCAAGGAAAATTAACCGTTATTGATACAGAAACGTTAGAAGACTTATTAGATGTTCGAGATGCTATCATAGCGGAAAATGATCCTGACAATCAAGAAAGAATTTCCTGGGAAGATATAAAACAAGATTTAGGATTATAATCTCAAACATGACAGAATATAAAATAGAGTTCCTGAAAAGTGCTAAGAAAGAACTTGAAAAACTTCCCAGAAACATTCAAGAAAGAATCAGCAATAAACTTGAAAAATTAAAAATAGATCCTTATTCTCCTGACGTGAAACAACTCAAAAATGGGGAGGGAAGGTTAATAATAAGAATAGGAGACTATCGAATTATTTATCGGGTTGAGAATAATATTTTAGTAATTTTGGTCATTAAAATTGGTCATCGTAGTAAAGTATATAAAAAATTATAAAAAATGGAAATAATAATGATTAAATTTAGAATTAATTTGGTAATATTGAATTGTGATTTGATAATTGAGGTGAATAAGTTATGATTAATCCTCTAGAAATTAAGTTTGATTCTTGTCAACTGACAGATGAACAATTCTATAAACTTTGTCAAGATAACCGTGATTTACGGTTTGAAAGAAATAGTAAGGGAGATATGATGATTATGGCACCAACAGGAGGAGAAACAAGTGAGCGTAATTCTGAAATTAATTTTCAATTGAGACTATGGAATAAACAATATAAACTAGGTAAAGTTTTTGAATCTTCTGGAGGTTTCAAGTTACCAAATGGTGCAGATAGATCCCCAGATGCTTCTTGGATAACTTTAGATAAATGGAATAATTTAACATTAAAACAACGTCAAAAGTTCCTGCCTTTATGTCCTGATTTTGTCATTGAATTACGTTCTCCCAGTGATAGTTTAAAATCTTTACAAGAGAAAATGCAAGAATATATAGAAAATGGAACAAAATTAGGTTGGTTAATTAATCGAAAAGATAAACAAGTAGAAATTTATCGACAAAAAAAACAAGTAGAAATATTAGATAATCCCACCACCTTATCAGGAGAAGATATCTTACCTAATTTTGTTTTAAATTTAGAATTAATTTGGTAAAAATATCAACAGTAACACAACCTTCTAGGTTGTTAAAATAATATAATTCTAAGCAATACTGCCTCTTTTTCTCGCCTCTTTATAAGAAGTTCCCACATTGTGTAAACCAACCCGAATCATTTGTTGTTCCAATAACGCAAAAAAACGAACGCGATCGCCACCTCGGATCACTGCTTGGTTATGAGACTCAGCTAAGGCAACAGGATAGCCAAACCCTTTACTTACCTGTGCTAACATAATCCCCAAAGCCTGATCGAATAACTCTTGATCTTCAACCACCCAGGCCGGCACTTCTACCCTAGCAATTTCCGTTCCTACATTAACGTAACAAAAATAGATGCGTTGCGCTTCATCATAAAGATCGAGAATACGGGCCGAACTTTTCCAGAGAGGTCCCCGTTCTCCAGGTTGCAGACTTTCCCCCCATAACGTCGTATCTCGTAAAGGTTCAATCATCTGACAAGGGGCCTTTTCTTCCCCCAAGTCCAGACAATTCATAATACAGTTTGGCGTGTCAAAGGTACAGTTATGAAGACGCAAAAAGTTGACAGCTTCCACACTACGGGAGGCACTAAGATACCCCATCAAAGGAATACGTGCAGCCTTTAATTGTTCCCAAGCCTCTTGAATAGGCACTAAAATTAAATCACGAGCATCATGGGCCAAACCGTCCAAAAACCAATAGACTAATGAGCCATCTACCATGCTTAAATTGGGTTCATGGTGGGCCCCTGGCGGTTTAACCCAACCACAGGCCATTTCCGCTAAACATTCGGCCTCTAAAACGCTTCGGCGATATCCTAACCATTCTTCTGTCCTAATACCCCATTGTCTCGAAACATAAAGGTCTTCGGGACGATAATAAACCTCTGGTAAACTATCTAATAAAGGGTGTAAATTTTGTCCATAATGAAGCATTACCCTTCCCACATTAATTAGATAACAATAGGCAATTTCGTGGTGAGAGGGAGCAATTTGTGAGCCATCTGTAGCAAAGACACTATGACTGTAAGGAGGAGGAACAATTGTTATGCGAGTGTCCAAAGGTTCCATAGGTATAGCAGCAGAAAAAATGAGGCGATCGCTCCAAGTTTGGTAAAGTTCGAGTAATTCTTCTTGTTTATTTTGTGCTTGTTTTAATATAGTTTTTGCCAGTTCCAGACGTTGGGAACTAGCGTTCATTTCTTGTTGAAAATGCTGACTAATTCCTGGGATTTTTCCTGCTAGTTTAGCGATGTCTAACATAAGAATTTTTTCTCCTCATTATTATTATAATACTCCATAAAATTCTAGTAAATTTAATGAATAAAAGGGGCAAAAAAATTTAATAAAGCATAACGATGACGAGATTGTATCCAGATTTTACCAATACCTTTAAAATGGCAAAATAGATTATGTTCTCCTACGGTTCCTATATGTACCCCCGACACCGACAAATTTTGAAGCTGTTTAATTTCATAGTTTAGTGTATCTTCAAAAGCCACTAAATAACTGAGATTAATAATATAGTTTCCTTTAACTGAAATTTCCTGAATATTACCATAATAATTTAACCATAAGTCTCCCGTTCCCAAAAGATGTAAAAAAAAGGAATCCCGTTCACTAATTGGCTTAATATTGGGAGACGATATCACTCTCAATTGAACTTTTTCACTACAAGCCAAAAAAGAAAATATTTGAGTAATTATTCCCGATTCTCCATCTAAATAATGATGTTGTATAGAACCAAGAACATCAGGAATTAAATAAACACTACCAGGTAACTTAGGAGCGGTTATTTCATGAATAGTTAAATTAGAAGTCAGAGAAAAATTAAGGTTTAAATCTAAAGAATCATTCATAACAGCTTTACCGATTTGAATAGAAGCATCTCTAATATTCAAGGCAGATATTTTAACAAAAGCCTTGTCTGAAGACTTTAATTTAATCATTAAATATGCAGAATCAGGGTCGTTATTAATTTGATATTCAAGGTGTTGATTAGTTGACATTTATTGTTTACTTAGATTTTAATTTCTTAGCGATTAAATAGCCCCAATTTTTTCCCTGATGGGTTTGACAGTATAACTTGCCCTCTCCCCTAAATTTTATGAAGATTTTGGGTTTTTGCCACCATTTTTCCTTAAGTTCTTTAACTTCATATTTTAGACTATTTTCAAAAGCAACTAAATGCTCAACCTTTACCCAATACTCTTCTTCAACTTCAATCAAATAAATTGCACCTAACCCATTGAGTAAGACTTCACCTTTTCCTGTCAGACTTAATAAAGTTAAAGTCTGATTTTCAGAGGGAAATTTAATTTCTGGAATACCAAAAAATAAAGTCATGGTGCCATCGCAGGCCAAATAAGCAGAGGCAACAACCACAAGTTTATACTTTTTAATGCTATGAACGACAATATTCCCAATCATAGCAGAAGCCAACAAAACCTCATTTGTATCGTTTAAACCGCAAAATTCTGTTAAAAACAGGGATTCTGTGGCAATTATCTTTGTATTAGATGATTTGCCCTTAGCTGAACTTCGACGGAAGCTAGTACTGATACTCACATTGCCACGCATAGCTACCAAAGTTCCTGCTTGAGTTATCAATGTTTGATCATTTTTCAAGAGAATACGAGCTATGGAACTTTCTCGCTCATTAATAATTTTAACTTTCATGTTGAACAGGGGAAGGGAAAAACAGAAGCAGAAGAACAAAGCTATAATTAAACGGAAAAAATTATTTAAAATTATTTCAGTGTTGATAGCGATGGCAAAATGACATGAACATACTACACATAATCAAAGTTGTTGGCGGAGTCAGTCTCATTGGCCTGGGAACCAGCATGGTATTAACAAACCCTGGACAGATAGATTACGAAAGTTATGCAACCGATACCCTCAGCAGCTATTTAAAGCAAGAACTGTGTTCACAAGCATCGGGAGGGTTAGGCAGTTTTCTCGCTAGTCATTGCAAAACCCTTGTTGATACTGGAAAACCTCACATGAAGCGGGTTATCGCTAATAAAACCATTCGCCAAAACTACTTGTTATTTAGTGTTTATGAAACAGAACTGCTTTTGCCCTCTCCAGTTCCCAATTACGAATTTGGAACCATCGGGGTATTTCAGCAATTTTACACCTATCAAGCTGATAAATTTTAGTAAACCATGACTAACAGCCCCACCCCTATTTTAAACCCAATCAAAACCAATCAGGCCACAGAAGTTATCGAAACCCTGATTAATTTAGCCCAACAGGGAGAAATCGATCCTTGGGACGTTCAAGTAATTGATGTTATCGATCGCTTTTTGCAAGAATTAGGCATCAACGACTATGGAGATAACATTTACGAACAAGCCACTTTACCCAAGTCAGGACAAGCTTTTTTATGGGCATCGATGCTAGTCCGTTTCAAAGCCGATTCTTTAGAACAACTAGAAAGCGACCAGAGTGAGCCAGAATTACCTTGCGACCCAGAAGAAATGACGGAAGAGGGACATAGACAGTTCCGTATTTCCGACCTAGAAAAACATCTTCGTCGTAGAACTGCCGCCCGTCCTCCTCGTCAACGTCGTGTTACCCTGCAAGAGTTAATCACTCATATCGAAGAAATTGCCGAAGAAATAGAAACAGCAGGGCCCCCTCGTCGTCGCAAAGCAACCCCTAAACCCCATTCCCAACGAGAAGCCATGAAAATGGTGACTCAATTGGCACACCAGGAAAATTTAACGGAATTAGCCCAACAATTAGAAGTTTTTTTCGCCCAACAGTGGCCAAATTCACCCGAAATAGAACGAAAACTAGATTTAGACGACTTATTACACCAATGGCATCAACTTAACCCTCCCCACGACGACCATAAACAAGATCGAGTTGGGGTCTTTTGGGCTTTATTACTCCTCTCCTCTCAATCCAAAGTCGAATTATCTCAAGAGGAATTTTATCAAGACCTCACCATTCAAGTGCTTTGAGTTATATTATTGAACGATTAACCATTAACTGATTTAAAATCGTTATCCGAATTTAGCAAAACTTAATGGTAAACTAAGCAGTGTCACCTTAAATACCTGTGGCGAAGATTGAGGAAAGATTATTAATGAAAGCCATGATTCTGGCCGCTGGGAAAGGAACTCGCGTTCGTCCCATTACCCATACCATCCCTAAACCGTTAATTCCCATTTTGCAAAAGCCTGTGATGGAGTTTTTGCTAGAACTTTTGCGACAGCATGGTTTTGATGAAATAATGGTCAATGTTAGCCATCTGGCCGAAGAAATTGAAAGTTATTTCCGTGATGGCCAAAGATTTGGTGTTCAAATCGGCTATTCTTTTGAAGGGAAAATTGTTGATGGTGACTTGGTAGGTGAAGCGTTGGGATCAGCCGGTGGGTTAAAACGAATTCAAGATTTTAATCCCTTTTTTGATGATACCTTTATCGTTTTATGTGGTGATGCTCTTATCGATTTGGATTTAACTGCCGCCGTTAAATATCATAGGGAAAAAGGTGCGATCGCTACTATTGTCACAAAATCGGTTCCCAAAGAAGTAGTATCGAGTTATGGGGTAGTGGTAACCGATGAGGAGGGAAGAATTCAAACTTTCCAGGAAAAACCCTCTGTAGAAGAAGCCCTCAGCACTAATATTAATACAGGGATTTATATCTTTGAACCGGAAATTATTAATTATATTCCCCCCAATCAGAAATATGACATCGGTGGTGAATTATTCCCCATGTTAGTTGAAAAAGGTGCGCCGTTTTATGCGGTGAGTATGGATTTTGAATGGGTGGATATTGGGAAGGTTCCTGATTATTGGCACGCTGTTCGCGGTGTTTTAAAAAGAGACATCAAAAATGTGCAAATTCCTGGAATTGAGGTTAAACCAGGAATTTATACGGGGTTAAACGTGGCAGTTAATTGGGATAAGGTTAATATTCAAGGGCCTGTTTATATTGGTGGAATGACTCATATCGAAGATGGGGCGACTATTATTGGCCCTAGTATGATTGGCCCCAATTGTCTGGTTTGTAGCGGCGCAACGGTGGATAATAGCGTCATTTTTGAATATTCTCGTCTTGGTCCAGGGGTGCGTTTAGTGGATAAATTGGTCTTTGGACGCTACTGTGTGGATAAAACAGGGGCGGCCATTGATGTACAGCAAGCGGCCTTAGATTGGTTAATTACTGATTCTCGTCAAATCTTCCCCGATGATAGCCAAATACCACAACAGGCGATCGCAGAATTACTTAATCAAAACCAGTGACCTGGGTTCGGAGTTTGGAGTTCGGAGTTCGGAGTTCGGAGTCAAATGATTTTCTCCTGAAAAATCATCTTTTTTGCAGTCAGGGGTGATCATGAGTTAAAACACTTATTAACTAAACAATTAGCAATTCTTTGTGCTGCCCCTGGTTTTCCCAGGCGTTTTTGTCCATTCTTGGCAATGTTTTCTAATTTTTTGGGATCTTTTATTAATTGAGTTAAGGAATCTCCCACTTGTTGAGGTGTATCTACTAAAGTCACGGAACACCCTAAAAGACGAGTTTGATTTTGAGCAAATTTTTTAGTAAACTGGGGACCGTTTCCAGGGAAGCTAATCACGGGTTTACCTAACCCCACAAATTGTTCTGTAGCTGTCCCGGCCATGGCAATACCAACATGGGACAATTGTAAACAAGTTTGATAAGCTTGTTGAGTAAGAATTAAGGAAGTTTCACCCTGAGTGAATAAAATAGCTTGAGGATCTGAAATTGATAAATTGTAAGTATTTTTTGCTTCTTTTTGCCAATTCTTATCTATCAAATCTTCTTGAAAAGGAATAGAATTAAAACTAGGGGTAATAGCTGCTAAAAATAATAGCGATCGCTGAGAAAAAACTGCTTTGATACTATCAACAGCTTGCAGGATTAATTGCCAATTATTTTGTGCTTCTGGCATCCTTGAACCTGGTAATAAAAGAATGATTAAAGTTTCAGTTTCCGATGGAAAAGTTAGGGATTTATTAACCGAAAAATTATCCATCATGGGGTTGCCTAAGTCATAAACAGGAATAGAGAATTTCTCTAAAATTTGAGCAGTAAGGCTATCCCTGACAAAAACACCGCAACAAGTCAAACGATTCATTAACCAACGTTCCCAAGGAAAATACATCGATCCTAGCCAACGTTCAAGAAAGGATGTAGAAGTCAACCACCGTGTTTCATCTCGTAGATAATATTCTGATTTCGCCGTTCCCACAAAAGCAAACTCACCACCACTTAACCAAGCAAATAATAGAGGAAGAATATCACCCACTGCTAATATTTTGCCCCCATTTTCTCCCCATCGTTTTATAGTTTTATATTGATGATAAGTTAGGTTTAATAATCCACCGTTAAAATCACGCCATAATTGATTAATATCTTGATTAAACCCTCCAGATGGCATAGTTTTCACTGTACCAATGATAGGAATATTGGCTTTTTCGTAAGCATAACCTTTCCCAACTAAGGGTAAGGCAGAAATTTTAGTAATGTCGGGAAACTGTCTCAATTCTTGAGCAATAGATACTGCAATAACATCTTCTCCATGACCATTACTAATAACTAAAATTTCCATAATTTTAACCTTATATTTTTATCTCGAAAATGTAATCATTAAGAGTATAAATTTAAACTCTCAATGAAGGTAAAATCTTTCTTATTGAGTGTATATAATTCAATTTTGTGGACTATTGCAGTAGCAGCAATCAGAGCATCAGGAATAGTTAATTTATGACTTAAAGTATATTTTTGCATAAGTTTAATAAACTGTGTTGAGATTGCTTTATCTATTGGCAGAATATGTAACTGTTTTAAGTTGGTGCTGATTCTATTTAATTCTTGTTTATTTAATGCTCCATAATACAACTCAGCTTCAGTAATTACACTAATGGCTAAATTTCTGCTCCCTATATTACGCAATTGAGAAATAACCAATGGCTGATTTTTATAGAATTCAATAATGATATTTGTATCACACAAAATCATTTGCTTTCTTCTCTCCAAACTTGTTTACGAAGCGAGTGAATATCAATCTCTCTGTTTTCCCAAATTCCTGCTAGAGAAAAGAAGTTTTCTTGTTCTAATTTTTCCGTCGTTTGACCAGAAAAGACACTATTTTCTATTTGGCTTTCCTGTTGGTTTTTAAAGTCTATAAATTCAATAAATTTAAACACTTCTTGTTGTTCTTTCGGAGGAAGTTGCTTAATTTTTTCAATAGCTGCTTCTAGGGATAACATGGTATTTTCTCCTTAATTTAACTTAATTTTAGCTAATACTCTCAGATTAACCCATCAAAAATTCTATCATCTGAAAATCCTCCAGAGAATCAATTTCTACCGCAGCTATTTCACTCATAACATAGAGAGATATTTTGCCGCCGAGTCGGTTTTTATTTTCTTTGAGTACCCAGGGTTTAAACACATAAATTGACCCATTTTCTACATATTGGGGGTTCATATCTTGACGACGGGGACGGTGACGATAATCATAATTAATAGACTTAGCAACCCCATTCACTTCTTCCCAGAGAAAACGATGAGACGGAGAAACCGATACCAGAGAGTCCCCTTGCTCATTTTTTAGTTTAGCGATCGCTTGATCAATTTCGACACCGGTTCTAATAGGAGATGTACATTGTAAAAATACCAATAAGTCTGGATTAATATTTTGATCTTCTAATGCTTTTAGGCCATGAATTAAAGCAGACTCAGAGGAAGCCGTATCATTAGCAAACTCAGCCGGACGATTGATGATTTTTGCCCCATATTCAGCCGAAATATTAGCAATTTCCGGATCATCCGTGGAAACATACACTTGATCAACCGAGGTAGACTCTTGAGCATCCTCGATAGAATAAGCAATTAAGGGTTTCCCTGCCAAAAGACGAATATTTTTACGGGGAACCCCTTTTGAGCCTCCACGCGCCGGAATAATAGCAATAGTTGTCATGGCTACACCTTTTTTGATCAATAATAACAACAGAGAAACACTTAATCATTTTATAGTCCTTAAGCTGTAATGCTTACTACCAACGTTCCATCAAAAAAGAGAATGTCTGAAGAAACTTGTACAATAGCAGCGATCGATATTGGCACTAATTCCATTCACATGGTAGTTGTGGAAATTGATAAAACCCTCCCTGCTTTTACCATTATTTCACGGGAAAAGGATACCGTCCGTTTAGGAGAGCGAGATCCCAAAACAGGTAACTTGAGCGAAGCGGCCATTAAGCGTTCCTTGGCTTCTTTACGAAGATGTAAAGACCTAGCAGATAGTTTCAACGTAGAATATATCATTGCCGCCGCCACCAGTGCCACCAGAGAAGCTCCCAATGGGTTAGACTTTATCTGGCAGGTACAAGCAGAAATAGGCATCACCATCAATTTAATTTCTGGGTATGAAGAAGCCCGTCGCATCTATTTAGGGGTGTTATCGGGGATGGATTTCCAGGAAAAACCCCACGTTATCATTGATATTGGCGGCGGTTCCACGGAAATTGTCCTTGCTGATTCCCAAGAACCCCGATTTTTAAGCAGTACGAAAGTAGGGGCAGTCCGTCTCACTAATGATTTTATCAGCACTGATCCCATCGATAAAAAAGAATTAACCTATTTACAGGCTTATGTACGGGGAATGTTAGAGCGGCCTATCGATGAAGTTAAACGCAAACTTAAACCAGAAGAAATACCCCAAGCAGTCGGCACATCAGGAACCATTGAAACGTTGGTAACTATCCATGCAATGCAAACTTTGGGAGAATTACCCAGTCCCTTACAAGGGTATCAAATGAGTCGTCAAGACCTCAAAGATATGGTCAAACAATTTGTTTCTTTGACCTACGAAGAACGGGTGAATATATCAGGAATGGCGGAAAAAAGGGCGGAAATTATTGTTGCTGGTGCGGTTATTCTTTTAGAAGCAATGACTATGTTAGAGCTAGAAACTATTACTATTTGTGAAAGGGCATTAAGAGAGGGAATGATTGTTGATTGGATGTTAAATAATGGCTTAATCGAAAATAGATTAAGTTTTCAAACAGAAGTGCGTCAAAGAAGTGTTTATAAAATTGCTCGAAAATATAAAGTTGATCTTGGTTATGCTGAACGGGTTGCTACTTTTGCTGTTAGTTTATTTGATCAATTATCAGGTACGCTTCATAACTGGAAACAAAGAGAACGAGAATTATTATGGTCAGCAGCTATTTTACATAATTGTGGGGTTTATATTAGTCATTCATCCCATCATAAACACTCTTATTATTTGATTCGTAATGCAGAATTATTAGGCTTTACAGAAATAGAAATTGAAACCATTGCCAATATTGCCCGTTATCACCGAAAAAGTACACCCAAGAAAAAACACACTGCTTACAGTAAATTACCGGATAATTACCGTAAACAAGTTAAACAATTAAGTGCAATTTTACGCCTTGCTGTGGCTTTAGATCGTCGACAAATTGGAGCAATTAAAGACATTGATTGTAAGTACGATCAAGAATACAAAAAACTACATTTACATATTATTCCTTCTAATCCTAAAGATGATTGTTCCTTAGAATTATGGAATTTAGGTTATAAAAAAGTTGTTTTTGAAGACTTATATAATTTAAAAATTATGGCAACCCTAGAATCTAAAATATAGTTTTATCTAATCATAAAAGAATCTATGTTTGGGAGATAAATTTACAATGAAAATTCTCGATTCTAATCAATCATATACCTTTAGTAAAATTTTTGAATTGAAGGCAGAAGCGGATGAATTATAGCAGTCGCCAAAGCTATTAGGACATTTTTCTGTTCCCTGTTCCCTGTTCCCTGTTCCCTTAAAATATAATTTATGTGTCCTAACTAGCCTGTCTATTGCTATAGTAGCTGATTTTGGTTATACTTTTTCTCGAAAAAGACTTAACTTACCTAAATATTCAGGACAGTTAGATAGACTAGAACAATTAAGCGATCGCATTACAGAAATTTTACCCAATGTAAGTCTGAGTACAGAAGCAGCTAGACGAGAAATTCTTATTTCTCCTGTGATTACTGATCTAGTTCACTATACTAATGCTCAACTAAGAATTGAATACTCTCTTAAAGTTTCTGAACAATTACAAGGCTATTTAGATTATTTTATTTATACCGATCGTTCCTTAATTATTATTGAAGCTAAAAAAGGAGATTTAGAATATGGTTTTAATCAACTAGCTGTGCAATTAATCGCCTTAAATCAGTGGAAAAATAATCAAAATAAAGCTAACATATTAGGGGCTGTAACCATTGGTAATATTTGGCAATTTGGTCAATTATTACCTCAGAAAAAACACCTCGAACAAGGACTAGAAACCTATCGAGTTCCTGAAGATTTAGAACTTTTAATGCGAATTTTAGTAAAGGCATTAAATTAAAAAAGATGTTTTAATTAATCCATAACACCCTGTTAAGCTCTCAAATTCGCTTTAACAGGGTATTAGTCAAGTCTAAACACATTGTTAACTTAAACTTTTGCGGATATGCTCCTCAATTTTCTTTTTCTTGCCATTATCTTCTAGAGAAAATTTACCAAAGTTAGCACTACTACTGTTGACATGAGCCATAATTTTTTGCTTACGACTATCTTTGACGATGGTTTTTGATACTGGTAATGGTTCTGGAGATGTCTCCGCTTCTGGAGTTTTCTCTGCTTCTGGAGATGTCTCCAGTGTTGAAGTTGGTTCAGGAGTAGGAGGAGCAGTTGGTTTAGTTTGAGAGGTTTTTTTCGCGGAGATATAGGAACTTACATCGGCACTCTGTTTTAAGTGTTCGAGAATACGTTTTTTGCGATCATCCATAGCGAGATTGCTTATTGTGTGAATTTTTTAATCAAACCTAATTTTACTATTAAGCGGTGTAGGGTGGGTAAAACAAGATAACTCAAAGAACAATTGATAAATTTTGATTGATTACCCACCCAAGCAAACTAATGATAACTAACCTGGAGATGGTGGATAATATCAACCTTTAACTATCATCAAGGATTAACGGTTTGCCTGTGACTTGCTTTTTGCCACTTCATAAATTAAATTAGTAACCAGTGTTGTCCATCCTTGATGACTAGAACCATGACCTTGACCGGTATCTCCATTAAAACCCACATTCCGCACTTCAAAATGTAGTATCTAGGAAAAAAAAACTTACGGATATCGAGAGAGAGATGAGAAGAAAAGACAAGAATTTAGAACAAAAATCAAAAAAAGGAAAAAAGAAGAATTAGTATATATTGATGAATCTCCGAATAGATAATAGAGAAGATTATGGATATGGGTGGAATGAAAAAGGAAAAAGATTTTATGATTTAAAATCTGGAAAAAGAAGTCTGAGAGTAAGTATTATGAGTGGATTGTGCGAAGGTAAGTTAATAGCACCTTTAACATTTGAAGGGTCTTGTAATCGTGATGTGTTTCAAAAATGGTTAGAAACTATGCTCATTCCAAATCTCAAACCAGGTCAAATAGTAATCTTAGATAATGCGACTTTTCACAAGGGAGAAAAAATTAGACAATTAATTGAGTCTGTTGATTGTGAATTACAATACTTACCACCCTATTCACCAGACCTCAATGAAATTGAACATTATTGGTTTCCTATTAAACCCGATCTGGCCACCACAGGGGTATCTTCCCCATGTTCTGTGGTTTGTTGGCTTTCTCGCTTCTTTAACCATCCTTTACTGGGATGGATATCACTCTGGGACTTGTTAGCCTGTTGATGTAATTTTTGATGTTTCATTACCATTGCCTATTGTGGGAGAAGAAGAATATTTTTTTGCCAATCTTTTAAACAGTTGAGCAAAAAAGCCTAACAGAAATGGAAACACAATAACAAAGACAAATGACCAAAAAATAATGATTCGCATAACGGTTTCTCTGCAAAACTTGCTTCCTTACCATCATATAACTTTATCATTGACAACACCGAGAATCATTGACTAATTTGCAACAAAACTGTACAATTGTGCAATTAAGCCATAGCAGGACGTTACCCCGCCCTTCGGGCAAAGGTAAAAATCAAAAGGCAAAAAGCAAAAATATAGCAGTCGCCAAAGCTATTAGGACATTTTTCTGTTCCCTGTTCCCTGTTCCCTGTTCCCTTAAAATATAATTTATGTGTCCTAACTAGCCTGTCTATTGCTATAAATATATGCCCGATAATGGTTTAAAACTTCTTCATTTATGAAGAAGACCAACAAAAAACTATCATTCATTGAATCCTCTTACTTTTAGCCCTTCGACTTCGCTCAGGGCTAACACCGGGCGGATTTGAGGTGTTATATTTTATACTTTTGACTGGTGAAATTACTGTGACTAGCTTTCAAGTTTCTCCCCAATTGCTCAAAGGAGCCTTAGTAGGGATTGATCCCTCTACTAAAGTAGTTGTTAGTACCCTAGTCTTTCAATATAATCCAGAAACCCTCACCCGTAGTCTTGCTCCTCAAATTGCTGGGGGAGAAGATAGTTCACGCACAGAAGCTTTACGTCTGGAAGATGCTCCCATTGAGACGATTAAATTTGATCTTGAACTCGATGCTACTGATCGACTCGAAGAAGCAGAAGCTGTGGCGGTCTCTGATGGAGTGTATCCGGAACTCGCTGCCTTAGAAACTCTAATTTATCCCAAAATCACACAGGTTACGCAACGGATGTTAGCGGCGAATTTTGGCACCAAAGAGATCGTTCCAGCAGAAGCTCCCATGACCCTGTTAGTGTGGGGAATAAAAAGAATTTTGCCCGTTCGTATCCAAAATTTTAATATTACTGAGGAAGCTTATGATGTTAACCTCAACCCTATTCGTGCCAAGGTAACGCTTGATTTGCGAGTTCTCAGTTATAACGATCTGCCGTGGGGCAGTTTTGGTTCTAATTTATTCTTTGTCCATCATACTCTCAAGACAGAGATGGCAGGGAAAGGAAGTGTGGCGAGTTTGGCGAATATAGAACGTCCTTTACCTGGTTTTTAATCGTGTTTATCTTATAGGGAAATTGATTATGGCTTTTGAGTTTAGCAGTCGTTATTACAATCTAGAAACAGCAGAATATACCGGTAAACAGGGAATACCTATCGCTTATAAGCGTCGGCGGTTTTTACCTCAAGGAGAAACTTTACCGTTATTAGAAGAAGTAACCGTTATACAAGGCGCTCGCCTCGATTTGATTACGTTTAGAACCTTGGGGGACTCTGAACAATTTTGGCAGGTATGTGATGCCAATAATGCCATGAACCCAGACAGTTTAACGGCTGAGACTGAGATTGGAAGAGTATTACGCATTCCCCTACCGCAAATCTAGATAATTTTAAGTTATGGCACTACTGGGAACGAATTTAACTGTCCTCATTGGCAAAACCTTACCTCGTCCCATTCCAAAATTTCTCCTAGAAGAGCTTGAGTCTGTAGAAGTGACACAAAGCGACGATGGAAAATCGGGATTTCAAATTGTTTTCCGAGTGGGACGAGCAGGAAATAAGGATTCAAAAGACTATCAAATGATTAAAAGTCCGTTATTAGAGGTTTTTAATCGAGTCATTCTAGTTGTCACCATTGGAGCTAAACCTCAAGTGTTAATGGATGGGATGATTACCAACCGAGAATTATCTCCTAATGTGCGTCCAGGGGATTCTACTTTTACCATCACTGGGGAAGATATTAGTATCATGATGGACTTAGAAGAAAAAACTCAAACCTATGTTGCTCAAGATGAAGTGACCATCGCTCGCAAAATCATTCTCCAATATGCCAAGTATGGATTAAAGCCAAACATCATCAACCCACGGCTTAAAAATAGACCCACTCGCAATAGTTGGATTCCGCTACAGAGTAATAAGACCGATTTTAGCTATTTGCAATACATAGGGAAACGTTACGGGTTCGTTTTTTATGTCACCCCTGGACCGGCGACGGGTATCAATACAGCTTATTGGGGACCGCCAAAACAACAGTCTCAACCTCAAGATCCCTTAACCGTCAATATGGGACCGTTTAGTAACGTTGAGTCCATCAACTTGCAGTATGATGGCTTATCAGCAACAAAAGTCAAGGCAAGCGTACAGGATCGCAAAACCAACAAGATCCGAAAAATTAAGGAATCGGAGAGCGATCGCCGTCGTTTGGCGAAAAAATCGGCTTTATCGAGTCAATCGGCTGTCAGAAGTCGACGATTTTGTCAAACAGGTGTGGATACCAAAGAAGCGGATGCTTATATTCAAGGGATGGTAGATAGTTCTGTTGATAATGTGATTACCGCGACTGGTGAAATTGATGTTGTCCGCTATGGCACTCCATTGGGATTACGTCGGTTAGTGGTCTTGCGGGGTGTGGGGATAACTTATGACGGACTCTATTACGTCAAAAATGTTACCCATAAATTGCAACAGGGTAGTTATAAACAAGATTTTACTCTTACTCGTGAAGGACTGATTTCGACCTAACGGGGTTTGTAAGACTCACATCTTGCACCAAGAAAAGTCGATATGAAAAGCGATTTAATTCTACCATAATTGGGTAAACCATGTTAAAATAAGTATATCCCAGGTGGAAAATTAATCAATGCTAGTCGTAGAAGCAAAATTAAAAAACGGAACGCGCCTAGCAATACCAGAAACTAGATGAAGCCATTAG
>NZ_JASJEB010000168.1 GCF_030064895.1 Crocosphaera sp.
TTAGACCAAAATAAGACTTGTCTTATTGAGGCAACGGCCAATGAGACGGGAAACCTCGAAGACGAATAAAACCGTCCTTGAGTTGAGTTGTGGTTGGGAAGCCCCAACTTCAGCGAAGCAAGTTGGGGTACTTCACGCGAAAATAGATTACTATCATAATAATAAGCAACCCATAGAGTGACTGTGCCTATGGGTTATTTGTTTGCCTAAATAGTTTATTAAAAGGAAATCTTCATGTTGATGGGACTACCCACCTGGTTAACTCCAAGTCACGGGATTATACTAGCATTATTATTAGGTTTTGCTGTTGCTCACAGTGGACTGGCCGCTTTACGATCTTGGGGAGAGGAAAAAATTGGGGCAAGATTGTATCGAGTTTTTTTTGCTCTGGTGAGTATTCCTTTTGCCACTATTTTAATTATTTACTTTTTTAATCATCGCTACGATGGGTTAATGTTATGGCAAGTTCAAGGCATTCCTGGGGTAAAAGGAGTGGTTTGGGTGTTGTCTGTTGTCTCTTTTTTGTTCCTTTATCCAGCTACTTTTAATCTTCTAGAAATCGCTGCGATCGCTAAACCTCAAGTCCATCTTTACGAAACCGGTATTTTAAGAGTATGCCGTCATCCCCAAATGGTTGGACAAGTTATCTGGTGTATTGCCCATACGTTATGGTTAGGGACAACTTTTACATTAGTAACTTCTTTAGGTTTGATTGCTCATCATATATTTGCGGTTTGGCATGGGGACTATCGCCTCAAAAAACGTTATGGAGATGCTTTTCTTAAGGTTAAGGAACGAACTTCTATTATTCCCTTTTTAGCCATCTTACAGGGTCGTCAAACCTGGGAATGGCAAGAATTTTTACGTCCTGCTTATGTCGGTGTTTTAGGATTTGTGGCTTTATTTTGGTGGGGTCATCCTTGGTTAATGCAGGTGACAGCTAAAGTTCCTTGGTAACTGGAATCGAGAATTTATAATTCAACAAAATAGCGGAAATTTCAACTCTAGAAATTTCCGCACTATCTTCAATTAAGCATTTATAAAAAATAGCTTAAGATTCAGTTTCCTCACGGGTTTGAATGTATAAAATGAGTAGGAATACAGTGGGAACAAGCACAAAAAGAATAGTCGCAATAAAACCAAGATCGTTAACTTCCATGGGTAATAGCCCTCTATGTTATCAAATCAAAACAACAACTTTTAGAATATCATCACAACGGGCAATGACGGCAATAACTCCTGTTGATTATTTTGGCTTAGTAACCACTGCTATGGGGCCGTTAACCAGAGTTTGACAAGCAAGACGGTAATTATCAGGCTTTTTCTTGAGAACTCGTTGTTCAAAATCGGTACGAGGAGAGAGATTTTGCATCCCCTCAGTAATTTCGACAAGGCAAGTAGCACACTGTCCATAACCACCACAGTTTGTCAATTTACCCTTGAAGGTATAAATATCAACTTTATTTTGTAAAGCTTTTTCCCTTAGGTTAGCCCCTTGTGCTGCTACAACCTCTTTATCCTCTTTAACAAATTTAATAGTCATCTGCCCTCCTTGGATTACGCCGATTAATAAAACAATTATTACTTATAATGTTAAGAAATTATAAGCAATTTGGTCATAGGATTCAAGAGTTGAGACAGCACATAACCTAGAAAATTAATCAAGGGTCGGGTTTACCTTATTTCAAAGAGACGATTATCAGGGTAGTTACTCACTGATCGTTGTAAGTTATTTAGGGAACGATTATAGTTGATAATTGCTTCTAGAAAATCCCCTCTGGCCTGGGACAAATCCCGTTGAGCATTAATGACATCCGTTTGAGTGCCAACACCAGCCTGGAAACGTAATCTTGCTAGTCTTAGCCCTTCTTCACGGGTTCTGACATTGGCACTGGTACTGTCAATATTTTCCCGGTTAGCAATGGAGTTATAGTAGGCTGTTTCAACTTCAAGGCGAATTTCATTACGAATATTAGTAAATTCAATAGTTGCCCGGTCTATGCCTCGATTTCCTGCTCTAGCCCCGGCAAAAGCCCGCCCACCATCAAATAATCGCCAAGTTAAACGAGTTTCAAAGCGCCAATTCGGCAAAGCCCCCACACCGTCATCAAAGTCATCGTCAAAGCCATATTGAGCGACAAAATCTAATCGTGGAGTAATTCCGGCAAGGGCAATGCGAACGTCTTGTTCACTAATTTCCCGTCGTACTAGCTGTTGTTCTAGCTCAGCACGGTTTTTGTAAGCTTGGACAATGGTTTCTTCAAGGGATAGGTTCCAGGTTGGTGATTGTCTAATTTCATCAGCCGCCACCAATTCAACCTGTTGTCCCAGACTCAGGGTTTCTGCTAACTCACGTCGTGCTATTCGTTGATTAGCAATACGACTGGTCAATCTTTGATTGGCTGTGGCTAAATCCCCTTCTGCTCGCAATACATCAAATCTTGTTCCTAAACCCGCTTGTTCCAATAATTGAGCGTCCCGTAGGGTTTGGGAGGCATTTGCTACATCAGCCTGTGCAATAGCGACTTGAGCATCAGAATTTTGTAATGAATAATATCTGTCAGTGGCTTCTTGACGGACATTTTCTGCAATTTGTTCTAATTCTAACTCTTCTCTGCGGATTTCCCGTTCTGCCCTTTTGATACGGCCATCTCGTTCCTCGCCAGCATAGATATCTTGGCGTAGAGATACATTAAAAATCCCCGTGGTTTCCGATGAGTCAACCACAATATCAGGACCACCAGTAAAGTCACCGGTTTGACGTTCAATAAATTCACGGTTGAGTCTAGAGTCGATATCTAGGGTTGGATAAAGGGCTGCCCGCTCTACTACTAAGCGAGCTTCTACCTCTTCGACTTCAATACGGGCTTGTTGTATTTCCCGATTATTTTGTAAGGCAAGGGCGATAACTTCATTTAAAGTTAAGGGTTCATTGATATCAATTTCTACGTCCTCTGGTTGACTAGGACGTAAGAGGGGATTCCCGTTAGGATTAAGGTTATTGGGGGGTAGTTGTTGGAGAATGGGTTCTGAGTTTTTCTCAGGTGTTTCAGATGTGCCAGACTGCGATAACACATTTGGGGGGGAGTTATTTCTTTTCCCAGTGGCAGTTGAGATATTTTTCGTGTTTTGGGAGGAAACAGATGACTCTTGCATCTGTTTAATATCAGTAACACGGGGTTGAGAGTTGTCAGGGTCTAAACTTAATTTTTCAGCTTCTGATTTTCCTTCTAGAGAAGACACCGTTTGCGCTGTTAGTCCTGTATTCCAGGTTAATACTGCTAACAGACTTACACTCACACACACACAATAACGTAGAACAAACATAGTATTTATTAAAAATTTTTAGTCAAACAACTAAATGATAATCCAAAGGAAAAAGTGAGGGTTGAGCTAGGGAAATTTAAGGAACAAAATTTCTTGTGTTATGATCAAATGCTTTTATCACAGACACAATCAACTCAACTTGAACTCAACTTATATTAGCATTTTGTTTTGTTAGTTTTAAAGGAAGAATTAATTGTTTGTTATTCAGACTTCTTGGAAGTCCCTACGTTATTTTGGTGGAGACTTTACCTGAGAACTAGGTAGAGAAGGGCGCGGTTTTAGCTTGGGTTTATCTACCTTACTTTCGATGGTTGGTTGATTAAGTTCTGTTTCTGTAGTTATGACAGAGGGAGAACTCTCTTGGGATATTGATTCTTCTACTTCTGAGGCATTCTGTTTAGGAACAGAGATAGAACTCTCTTGAGATAGTGATTCTTCTATTTCTGAAGTATTCTGGTTAGGAACAGTGGTTTGAGATACAGACTGTTCGCTGGGAACTTCATCAGGAATACTCTTATTTTCTTCTTCTTTTTCAACTTCGACTGTTTGGGTAGTAGTGGTTGAAGAATCAATTGAGGCTATAGATTCTTGGGGTTTTTGGTCTTCAACAGTTGTGGTTTCTTCTTTAATAACTGTTTGGGTTTCAGTAGATTCTTTTTCGCTGTTATCTTCTCTAATATTTTCATCTAGATTTCCCTTACCATTAATATCCCAGGAAATATTTTGTTGAATTAAAAAGGTTATTTTATCCTCTTCTTCAGAGGTTAACTCTCCGGGTTGTCCGGTTAATTCCTTATAAATTTTGATATATTCAGCGGCAGAGCCATACCAACTAAAATCTTGGGTCATACATCTTTGTTGCAGTTTCGTCCAATCGTCTTTAAAACGAAATCCTTCCCAAGCACGAATCATGCAGAACAATAATTCCAAAGGATCATAGTGATCAAAACAATAACCGGTTCCTTCCTCTTTAATGGGATCATAAAAACTCACTGTATCTTTTAATCCCCCTGTGCGTCGAACGATAGGAACACAACCATAACGCATGGCAAATAGTTGACTGATGCCACAAGGTTCAAATCGAGACGGCATCAAAAATACATCGGCTCCAGCAAAAATACGGCGGGACAAGACATCGTTATAAAGAATTTGCACCGATACACGGCCAGGATAACGAGCAGATAATTGCCATAACTGATTCTCATAATAATGATCCCCACTGCCCAAAACCACTAATTGTGCATCGGTATGAACCAGAAAACGGTCTAAGACTTGAAGGATTAAATCAATTCCCTTTTGTTCCACTAAACGAGTCACCATACCCATCAAAAAGGCATCTTGATTGATTTCTAGTCCCGTTTCTTCTTGCAGGCCAGTTTTATTGGCCAGACGATTTTCTAGGGTGTAAGGGGTAAAGGTTTGATGAATAAATTGATCCTCAGCCGGATTGTACAATTCCATGTCAATGCCGTTGAGAATTCCTACCAAATTATGGCTAAAGTGAGACAATAAGCCATCGAGTCTTTCTCCATAAGCTGGAGTTTGAACTTGTTCGGCGTAGGTTGGAGAAACAGTGGTTATCCGTCCTGCAAATTTTATTCCTGCCACCATGGAATTATCTCCGTCCATATACCAAGGACACCAAGTATTATGTTCGAGAAAACCACGGCCTGGCCCTTGATAAGCTAAATTATGTATGGTGAAAACAGTGGTAATATCGGGGGTTTCGTGCATCCAAACAGGAATCATGCCGGTATGCCAGTCATGACAATGGATGATGTCTGGTTTCCAGCAATTCCAAGCGAATTCTGCTGCTGCGTTAGAAAAGAAGGTAAACCGCCAATATTCGTCATCTCCATAAATACGGCGCGGAGAAAAGCTATGGTGTTTCAGTAGGTAAAGGGGAACATTACTCTTGGGAAGAGTGGTTTGATACACCGAAAAATCTTGGGACATAGCATGGGAATTCCAGATCGCTTCTGAGGGAATCTCTACCTTATCGTCGAGAAATCCATAATAAGGCATGATAATGCGGACATCATACCCTAATTGATGTAAAACTTTCGGTAAGGCTCCGATAACGTCTCCCATTCCCCCAGCTTTGGCCAATGGAGCTACTTCTGCCCCTACAAATAAAATTCGCATCTCAATACCCTCGCTTCCCTTGCTTGCCACTCTATGATTTTGACATACTATCCCCATTCAGAATAGATGGGAGGTTATTTTTTTTTATAGTATTAAAAAACTTTACCTACAATGTCGGATGAATGCCACCGCTACATTTTTCGAGCTAAATACTCACCAAAATTAGCGGGGGATGAAATTCGACCAATAAATAAATTAACGCAAAGCAACGATTTTAATTCTAGAGTTTTTATGTAAACTATGTTATAATAAGTGCATCCAAGGTCGAAGGTTAATAAATGCTAGTTGTAGAAGCTAAACTTAAAAACGGAACACCACAGCAATACCAGAAACTAGATGAAGCCATTATAACATCTCAGTTTGTGCGTAATACCTGTGTCCGTTATTGGATGGATAATAAGGGAACAACCCGTAATGATCTCCAAAAACTTTGCTCTCAATTAGCTAAAAATAAAGA
>NZ_JASJEB010000021.1 GCF_030064895.1 Crocosphaera sp.
CTGTTCCTCCTACCACATTAAAGTTCACCCGAGAATCATTGTCTAATTGACCATTACGGATGACTTCAATACGATAAAAAGAGGTATTATTTTCATCTACTGTATAGGAAACTGACCCAAATTCTACTGTGGGTTGATTATTGCTCATGATAAATATAGCAGTCGCCAAAGCTATTAGGACATTTTTCTGTTCCCTGTTCCCTGTTCCCTGTTCCCTTAAAATATAATTTATGTGTCCTAACTAGCCTGTCTATTGCTATAACAGGTTAAATTTCAATAAAAATCAGTAGTCTTTATTTTTGACTAAAAGATTATCAAAAATCCAAGCTAATTTAGGTTAAATAAAAGACTTGGAATGTTAGAAATCGCATAAATTAAAGCCAAGTAATTAGCAATTTAAAATACATATTTTGTTTTAATTTATACTTTCTATTACTCAATGCAGCTTCATTGTAAATTGATAGACTAAAAAAAGGAATAGAAAAATCACTGAAATTATTTTTTTAAAATAGGAAACACTGAGAAAAATCTAGTTAGATTTACTCAGTTATTTAACAATAGTATTAATAGGTGACGTACTCCTACACTGACGCAAAGCGTACAGTGTAGGCTTCTCAAGATCACTCTTGAGTATTCCTAGATCGGCACTTATCTAGCCAGTCGCAGACTGACCCCGACAGATCGCCATTACTAGGCAGTTTCCTTTCCGCAACGTCCATGCGTACTTCTTGAACTGAACCCAATCCTCGTTGCAAAAGAACTTCGGCCGCTGCATGATCTCTTGTGGTTTGATAATTACATTCAGGACAAATATGTTGGCGTTGGGATAACGGTTTTTTACCTGTGTGAGTCCCACAATTAGGACAAATTTGACTACTGTATTTGTGGTCAACTTGAGCAAAAAACTTGTCTCGTTTCCAACAAACCCACTTTAATATTGTTCTGAATTGCCCAAAACCACCATCAAGCATTGACTTACCAAGAAATCCTTTAGCTGATACTCGAAAGTCAATGTCTTCAACAAAGATCATGTCACCTTGGTCACACAATTGATGGGCAACTTGAAAGTGAAAGTTCTTACGAGAATTGGCTATTTTATGATGAAGTTTAGCGACTTTAATTTGTGCTTTTTCCCAGTTTTTAGACCTTTTCTTTTTTCGGGATACTTTACGTTGCAGTGATTTCAACTTGCTTTGTAAATCTCTGAAAAACTTAGAAGGTTTAACTGCAAAATTGTCGCTAGTAGTGAGAAAATTCTCAAGCCCAATGTCTACACCAAGTCCTCTCCCTTTCGGTAAAGGGTTAGGTATTTCCACATTAGATTGAACAGTTATTACAACGTACCACTTTGTCCCTCTAGCTCTTGATAATACCCTGACTTGTTTGATTACAAATCCTTCCGGAATAGGTCTATGAAGTTCAATTAAAACTGAGCCTATTTTGGGAAGCTTTATCTGATAGCCTGTTAATGGATTATCTTTAAATTGAGGAAACAAAAATGAACGGAACTGTCCATATTTTTTAAACCTTGGAAAGCCAAAACCACGTTTTTTAAATGCTTCCCAAGTGTTGTGCATCCTTTTAACTACATCTTGAGTTACTTGAGAATGAACTGCTTTAAACCAAAGATTTTCTTTTTTCCATTGAGTTAATCGACGTTTTTGTTCGAGGTAACTGGGAAATGGTAGATCGGCTGGCACAATATATTCTTGCTTTAATGAACACCTATCAATAGGGCATTTTTGACCATTTAACCAAGTTTTTAAGTCTCGCAAACAACGATTATAAAGTCGTCTGCAAGTCTCCAACCAATCAAGCATTATTGCTTCTTGGTCAGCACTTGGATAAATTCGATAAGTCATGTTCATCGTTAGCATAAAACAATTCTAGCACAACTTTATAAATGCGCTAGAATTATCTCATGGGTGCTGCCCCGACTTTCATCCCACGCTCTCGTGCGTGGGTGTTTTTGGGGAAAATACAGCGTGGGGCTTCCCGTTGGGTAAGCTAAAAAATTTTTCTGTGAAGGGAAAATAAGAAACTTATTAGTGCAAACACTAAAGATAGTTGAATTCTGGTTTTAACCTATTCTGTGACAATATTCTAGGTAATTTCTTCAGCTAGTGGCCTATCAGGATGTCACTATATTTGTCAGTCTAACTCTCGTCGTCCCTCCAATGCTCTTGCTAGAGTAACTTCATCAGCATATTCCAAATCACCTCCCATAGGTAAACCAAAAGCAATACGAGTTACCTTTGTAAACGGTTTAAGCAGTTGAGCGATATATAGAGTAGTAGTTTCGCCTTCTACTGTGGGACTAATGGCCAAAATCACCTCTTTTACTCCTTCTTGACTCACCCGTCGCACTAGGGGTTGAATATAAAGTTGTTCCGGTCCAATCCCATCCATCGGAGACATGACACCCCCTAAAACATGATATTTTCCCCTATATTCTCGGGTTTTTTCCAAAGCAATAACATCACGAGAATCTGCTACCACACACACCGTTTGTGAGTCACGGTTCGGGTTGCGACAGATATCACAGATAGGTTGCTCAGAAAAATGAAAACAAACTTTACATAAACCCACTCGCTTCTTCGCATCAATTAAAGCTTTAGCGAGGGCTTGAATTTCGTTATCAGGACGTTTAAGAATATGTAAAGCCAGGCGTTGGGCTGTTTTTGGTCCAACCCCTGGCAACCTTTGTAATTGTTCGATTAAGCGGGCTAAAGGAGGAGTATAAATAAGGGTTTTCTCCAAATTTACAATAATAGGGTTAGAGAACAGTTATCAATTAACAATTAATAATTAATAATTAACAATTGAGAGATTGTTAATTGTCCATTGTTAAATTTAGGGTTTACTCATCCGATTCTTTCTTAGTAATCGTTGGTTTTTTCGGTTTATCTATTTTGTTAGGGGGTTTTTTATTGAATTTGGGAGGTGCTTGACCATCAACAGTTGCTTTAACAGGTTTTTTATATCGTGGAATTTTCTTGGTAGGAGGTTCCAAGTCCTTATCCCATCCCCAACAATTACGAGAAGGAATAAATTTAAAATTGCCTTGAACAAACCAACGGGGAGGTAAATCTTCCTTGGCTATTTTCGGGTTAAAGCGGAAGGGTTTAGCATCATCGTCTCGTCGCATCAAAACAGGAAGATGAGACGCTTTAAATTTGCCCTTGGGGTCATTAGCATTTTGATTACGATAGACAGAAATCACTGGCGTTCTGACTTGGGGTACAAACTGCCAAACCCCTCTAAATTTAAACATCCCTGGTTCTTCCTCCCACGGGTTTTCATCTTCCCAAGCAGCTACTTGAAAATAAATTTGAGGATCTTTACGAGGAATCATCAAACATTTGGGATAGACCCGTAAAAATAAGGTGTTATCAGGGTTAGCAGCCATTTGCTTGAGCCAAGCTTGATAGCGATAACCAGCAATAAATAATTTATAGCGTTTTCCCCCTAAACGGAGCAAAAAGTTCCCCTCTTGATCTTGTTCTGGCTTCCCTTTAAGGGTTCCAATCGCTTGAAAAAGAGTAGGGTTTTCCTCAACTTCGGGTTTAGGGGGTGAAGTTTCTTCGGATTCAACGGGTTGTGAGACCTCATTAGTGAGTTCTTCAGGGGCAGACATCTTGGCGTTTCCCAATAGTTTTTGTGGTTTATCTGACTAAATTTATAGAATAGCATGGGATGTTAAACAGACTCCATCTAATATGAAAGATTCGGAAATTGAGGTAATTGATTTATGTATTGTTTGGGATTGATGAGTGGCACTTCCGTAGATAGTATTGATGCAGCCTTAGTAAAAATTACGGGAAAAGAATTGGATTTAAAAATTGAACTGCTATCTGGGATTAATCATGATTATCCAGACAAACTGAGAGAAACTATTTTAGAAGTGGCAGGAGGAAAACCCCTATCAATGGAAGCTTATGCCAAATTAGATGAAGCAATTGCTTTTTGTTTTGTCGAAGCAGTCAATAAAATTAAGCAAGAACATCCTAATATAGAATTAATTGGCTCCCACGGACAAACCGTCTATCATCGTCCCCCAAGCAAAGAAAAAATAGGCTATACCCTACAATTAGGCCGGGGAGAAATTATTGCCAATTTAACAGGAGTGACTACCGTTAATAACTTTAGGGTCGCCGATATAGCAGCCAGTGGACAAGGTGCGCCTTTAGTCCCTAAAATCGATGCTTATTTATTAAGCGATCGCCACAAACATCGTTGTGTACAAAATATTGGTGGGATTGGAAACGTCACCTACTTACCAGCAACAGAAAGAGAAAATTGGCAAAAAGAGGTTATGGGCTGGGATACGGGGCCAGGTAATATGCTGATTGATTTAGCTGTACAAAAATTTAGCAACGGAGAAAAAACCTACGATAAAAATGGTGAATGGGCAGCACAAGGAACGCCAAATTTAGAGTTAATTGAACAATGGTTAAAACAAGATTTTTTCCAGCAGCCTCCCCCCAAATCAACCGGTAGAGAATTATTTGGAGCAGACTATTTAGAAAAATGTTGGCAAGATGCACAGAAATATAACTTATCAGAAACAGATTTTTTAGCGACCTTAACCGATTTAACCGCCGCATCCATCGCCCATAATTATCAACAATTTATTAAACATCCCCTTGACGAAATTTTGTTATGTGGAGGAGGCTCTCGTAACCTACACTTAAAAAAGAGAATTCAAGCTCATTTTCCGGGGCAAACCGTGGTCAAAACCACCGATGAAGTGGGAATGAACAGCGATTTTAAAGAAGCGATCGCCTTCGCCATCTTGGCCTACTGGCGATACGTAAGTAGGCTTCCAGGAAATTTACCCCGGGTGACAGGAGCGAAACAAGAAAGATTACTAGGTGATATCCACGAGCCTCTCTAAAAAATATTGAGACTTGTTAGTTTTCTGTAAATTTAGGGAAATCTAAACTAGAGAAACCTAATAGTGACTAACTTTAGAGGATTGAATCAGAAAAATAATCTTTTCTGAACCTTAAAACCAAAAAAAGTTGCCCTTTTATTAGACTAATCAATTAACTTGATTTTTTTTACACCATAGGATCTCAAATTTTATCGTTAAGGAGATGAAGGAGCGGTATTTTGGCTCATAGCTTTTTAATGGAAGCCGGACGCTGGACAATTGAGGGAAATTGGCTCGAACGCAATGAAATGCCCATACCCGTCAAAGGGAAAAGCATCGTGGCCTGGAGTAATGATAATTGGTTCACCATGGTAACAAAATTGGTATTTCCCCAAAGCGATCGCCCCGAAATTGCCTTTCAATATCGAGGACACCTCAGTGGAGAAGAACGGGAATATACCTATGTTCTTCAACAAAGTGTCTTAGGAAAAGTAGAAGGAGAAGGATGGATCGGCCCTGACTCCATTGTTCAACGCTATTGGGTATTAGGCGATCGCCAGCGACGTAGTGGCTTTGAAACCTTTTACCGCCTTAATAATAATACCTATCATTTTTCTGGTGGCCTACTGACTGGTCATTATCTGACTAGCACCATGGAAGCAATATTTGAACGTCAATTTTGATGTTTATTTTCTCCTCTAAAACTTATTTTGTCTAACTCCTATTACCATTAATGAACGAAGCATTATGAATCCCCCAGTTACCATGAAAGAAACTCATCAACGTCGCTTATTGACTAACCGTTATCAACTGATCGATCTAGTTGGTAGTGGCGCGATGGGTCAGGTCTATCGTGCTGAAGATAAACTGCTTGGCGGTGTCACCGTTGCTGTTAAATTTTTGTCTCAAGCTTTGCTCAACAGTAAAATGCGCGATCGTTTTGAACGAGAGGCCACGGTTTCTGCTTTATTGGGGGAAAAAAGTAATCATATTGTGCGAGTACGAGATTATGGGGTAGATGAAAAAGAAATCCCCTTTTACGTCATGGAATTTCTCAAAGGGGAAAGTCTCAGCGAGGTTATTAAGTTTCGCCCCTTAGCTCTAGAAAGATTTTTAAAAATAGTCAGACAAATTTGTTTCGGTTTAGAATGCGCCCACAAAGGGATTATGTTTGAAGGGGAAATGTGTCCCATTATTCACCGAGATATCAAACCCAGTAATGTTTTAGTGGTTGATGATCCGGCCTTGGGAGAGTTAGTCAAAATTCTTGATTTTGGGATTGCTAAATTAATTCAGTCAGGGGAGGCACAAACCCAGTCATTTATGGGAACTTTAGCCTATTGTTCCCCAGAACAAATAGAAGGTAAAGAACTCGATAGTCGTTCGGATATTTATAGTCTGGGGGTGATGATGTATGAAATGGTCACTGGAGAAATGCCCATTTTCCCAGAAAATTCCTCTTTTGGGGGTTGGTATGAAGCTCATCACTATGCCCAACCCAAAGCCATTCCGGCTAAATTCGGTCTTCCGTCAGACTTAGAAAGTTTGATTTTCCAATGTATGGCTAAAGCTCCTGGTGAGCGACCTCAAACCACCACAGATATTTTAAAGAAATTAGAACAATTAGAATCGTCTCCAGTAGAATCAGAACAAGAAACTTTAGTTGCTCCTCCCAAACCTGCGGTGGATAAGTCCACTAGGCCCATTAAGTCTACTAAGCTCACTTTTAGAAGAACTGCTCCTAAAGGGGATGATATTTGCTTAAAAATGACTTGGCCTGAGGACAAACCTCAACAAAAAATTGTTTTTCCTCACGTTATCCGCGCTTCTGAAAGGAATTTTGCCAGTCTTTGGGTGATGCTCAATGAAGAAGATATAGCCAATCGTCTTTCGAGTATTCGTTACAATCAATTTATTTTTATTACCAATCCCCATCCCATGATTTTGTGGATCACTGTACTCTACCATCGTGAACGCGGGCCGAGATGGTTACCCTGTTATTTGGATCTCAAAAGTTCCTCTGGTCAACGGTTTGCTCGTTTATTGGGACAGTCGGGTTCCTATTGGATTTTGTTTTTTGCTCTGGAAAAAGGTAAGACCTGTCAGCACGTTTTAACTACCACTATTGCTCCTGATCAATGTCAAAATTTACAACAATGGGCTGATAAAAGTCAACTTTTGCGAGGGGGTAAACCGCAAATTACTAAACGAATGTTAAAACAGGAATTTGAGAAGTTGAAACCCACTATTGAAAATAAGCTTAAAGCCGCTTATACTAGCTCTCGCAATGGCTCTAGTTTTTAGGAATTTTGATGCTTACAGTGGGTAGTTCATTCGATAAATTTTGCATAAAAAGAGGGTTAAGCATTTTTTCTTTGCCTAACCCTTCTCAATAGAAAATCTATCCTAAATGCTAGTTATTAGCTCCATTGGGATTATATTCTGCAATTTTAATCTCCACTGGCTTAACATCCCAGATTTCATTACAATATTCAGCAATGGTACGATCAGAGGAGAATTTACCCATTCTTGCAGAATTGAGAATAGACATTCTCGTCCAATTTTCCTGATCCCGATAAGCTTCACTAACGGCATCTTGACAGTCAACATAAGCTTGATAGTCAGCCATTAACATATACGGATCATCGGTCATTAACTGTTCCACAATGGGCCCGAATAACTCGCCGTCACCATGGCTAAAGTGGCCGCTAGAAATGCGATCAATTACAGCCTTTAAGCTACCGTTGTTGTGGTAATACTCACTGGGAGAATAACCTTGGGCTTTGCGATCGTAAACTTCGTGAGCGGTTAAACCAAACAAGAAGAAGTTTTCTGGGTGTGCTTCTTCGCGGATCTCAATATTGGCCCCGTCTAAAGTCCCAATGGTTAAGGCTCCATTCATGGCAAACTTCATGTTACCGGTTCCAGACGCTTCTTTACCTGCGGTGGATATTTGTTCGGATAAATCAGCAGCAGGATAAACCCGTTGACCCAAAGAGACGTTAAAGTTGGGCATGAATACCACTTTTAAGCGGCCTCGAACATCGGGGTCATTATTAACTACATCGGCCACAGCATTGATTAATTTAATGATTAATTTAGCCATGAAGTAACCCGGAGCAGCTTTCCCACCGAAGAGGAAGGTACGGGGAACATAGTCAGCGTTGGGGTTTTCTTTGATGCGGTTATAAAGGTTAATGATTTCGAGAACCATTAAATGCTGCCGTTTGTATTCGTGAATACGCTTGACCTGCACATCGAACATGGTGTTGGGGTCAATGTGAATATTACGATATTTCAGAAGATAATCGGCTAAACTCTGTTTATTTTGCTGTTTAATCTCTCGCCATTGTTTACGGAAGGCTGCATCATCGGCAAATTTTTCCAGTTTCCGCATTTCGTCGAGGTTTTTTAACCATCCAGCGCCAATTTTTTCGGTTACTAGAGCCGATAGTTTGGGGTTACTTAATAAGATCCAACGGCGAGGTGTGACACCATTGGTTTTATTAAAGAATTTCTCGGGCCAGAGTTTGGCAAAATGTTTGAGGGTGTCTTGTTTGAGTAACTCGGTATGTAAGGCGGCTACTCCATTGATAGCATGGGACCCTAAACAAGCTAGGTTAGCCATGCGGATCAATTTTTCTTCTCGTTCTTCAATTAAGGAAATGTTGGTGATTAAGTCATCATCACCGGCGAAATAAGTACGTTGATCTTCTAAGAAACGATGATTTAATTCGTAGATGATTTCTAGATGTCTAGGAAGTAATTCACCAAAAATGCTCACTGGCCAGCGTTCTAAGGCTTCTGGCATTAAGGTATGATTGGTATAGGCTAGGGCGTTGGTGGTTATTTCCCAAGCTTTATCCCATTGATAATTATGTTTATCCATCAATAGGCGCATCAACTCAGCTACTGCTACGGCCGGGTGGGTGTCGTTGAGTTGTACGGCAACTTTATCAGCGAAGTGATCTAGGTTGTCGTGGTTGCGTAAGTGTATACGAATTAAGTCTTGTAGAGAGGCAGAAACGAAGAAATATTGTTGTTCTAGGCGTAATTTACGACCGGCTGGGGTGTTATCGTTGGGATAAAGAACTTTGGAGATGGTTTCTGCATCCATCTTTTCTTGTACGGCGCGATCGTAATGTCCGGCGTTGAAGGCTTCAAAGTTAAAGTTTTCGCTGGCCTCTGCTTTCCACAGTCTTAAAGGGTTAACGGTGTTGGTGTCGTACCCAGGAACAGGTGTATCATAGGGAACGGCTAAAATGGTGCGATCGGCTACCCAGAAGGTTTTGGGGTTACCGTTTTCGTCGTGGGTTTTCTCGGTGTGTCCCCCTAACTTGATTTCTACTGCATCGTCAGGACGGGCGATCTCCCAAGGGTTCTCGAACCTTAACCAGTTATCAGGAATCTCTACTTGCCAACCGTCTTGGATGGTTTGGTGGAAAATACCAAATTCATAACGGATACCATAACCAATGGCCGGCATGGCTAGGGAGGCTAAGGAGTCGAGGAAACAAGCAGCTAAACGACCTAAACCCCCATTGCCTAAACCGGGATCGGGTTCTTGTTCGATGATATCCTCAAAGTCAATTTTCATCTCCGTCATGATATCTTTCATGGTGTCATATATTCCCAGGTTCACTAGGTTATTGCCTAAATGACGACCCATGAGAAACTCGGCGGAGAAATAAGAAACTATCTTAACTTCTTCTTTTTTGTAAGTTTCAATAGTTTTTAAGAAGCGATGTAGTAAGCGATCGCGGACTGTATAGGACAATGCCATATAATAGTCTCGCAAAGATGCTTTAGAACGATCAACCCCTTGAATATAAAAAAGCTGATCCAGAAACGCCCGTTTTAGGGTTTCTTTGTCCATTCCTGTACGATCATCTTCAATTTTAATGTTAGTCTTTTCGGGACTGGTGCTAGTGTTCTTGACTTTCGGCGTTAATGTACTCATAAATGAATCCTTTTGGGGCTATGCAAAACTTTTCTATAGATTCCAATAGCAATCATGGCACCATCAGCAATGGGTAAAGTATCAGGAAAAAAGTTAAAGTTTATTTTATTTCGATGCTTTAACTTTTACAGATTTCCTTAACTTATAATGTGTCGTGCTATATAGGCCAGCATATACTATTGTGAAGCGTAATTACGTGGTTTTAGTTACGCTTTCTTGACAATTGGGGTACCGTTTTTTGGATATAATTACAGTCTAATCATAGAATATAAACTTTATTTTTCTATATTTTCTTTAGCTTTATTTAAGGCAATCATTAATTAATGATTTATTTATCATTTTTCAATAAACCGGTAAGACTTCCAATACCGATGGGAACAGCTATCCATCCAGATAGATTAAGAAGTCTAGCAAAATCTATATATCTAAAACCCCACTTGTTATTTTCACATTGCTGATCTTTACATGGTAGATCAACAGGCCCGATAATGAAATTATAAGAAGGTTTCCAAAGTGTTGCAGCAAGATCGACCGGTAAGATCAGATCAGCACTTAACCAAGCTGCATCTCCCATTGGTAAACCTTCCTCTATTGTAAAAGGTTTTTCCTCTTTTTCCTCTTTTAAGTCTTTAAATACTACTGCTTTTTGATTCTTGGTAAAGATAGTTGTTCCAAAGGTAAAACAAATTATCAGAATAATTAATATTCTCCAAGTTTCTGTCCCATAACCACTTAAGAATTTCCAAAGTTGATTCTTGTATAATTCTAATATATTGAATATTTTTTCTTTGAATGTAGGTTTTATTCTTGCAAATAAAGTATATAAAACAACAGAAATTATTATAATAGCCACAAATCCTATTTTTTCGGCTATTAATAGAAATACTAGATATAGTATTATTAAGAGGCTCAACATTATTATTCTGATTAACAATAGTATTATATTGTTAAGCCATTGTATTTTCACTAATGAGTCAGGTAGTATTTTCTTGAAAATCTCTTCATTATATTTATCTTCTCGTTGACGATAAATTTCATTGGCTAAAGAGTCTTTTCCTAAATTCCGTGCAATCATTTCCAGTTGAATAAATGATCGTCGATTATAAGGCTCTATATTCTCTATAAAACTTTTCCAATATTTTATAGGTTGAAGTATTTCATATTTACAATTCTGTAAGTCAATATCTTTGGGAAAATTTGGTTCCATATCATCACTAAATCGAATCGTACTAAAATGAGTATTCTTTAAAAAAACCTTACCGTCAAACTTAGTTTCTTTAAGGTTTAATCGACTTTCTATTGTTGTACCTATTAAGTTTATTTCACTTAAAAACTGAGCGTTTCTAAATGAAGTATTTCCTCGTACTAGACAATCAATAAAAATAAATTTTTTATTGAATATACAATCTTCAAAATCAATTTTTCCTTCAACAAATAATCCACTAAAATCAATCTCATCACGGTTATTTTTTTGATATCTATTATCGTTGTTGTCTCCTTCTTTTTTCTCTAAAAAACGACTTTTAATAAAAAAGGCATTTCTTATAAAATCAATAATCTCATCACGGTCATTTTTTTGATATCTGTTATCGTTGTTGTCTCCTTCTTTTTTCTCTACAAAATGACTGTTAATAAAAAAGGCATTTCCTTTAATTGAACAACTGTTGAAATGTACAGTATTAGAGAAATAACAATGATTAAAAATTGCTACATTTTCAAAAATAGCTCCGGTAAAAATAACATTAGGTTCATTATCCTTATCATTTTGCTCGTAGAATGTGGTCTTAGTAAAATTAGCAATTCCATCAAACTTACAATTGTTAAAATTAGCGATTTTATAAAAGTGAGAATCGAAAAAATCAGTTTTACCTTCAATAATTGTCTCAGCAAAAATAACATTTTCTTTAAAGTGGCAACCGCAAAATTTAACCCCCCGTTGAAATTTTGCTATAGTAAAATTAACTTTGTTATTAAATTGACATTCATTCGACTCTATTCTATTAATATCTGCTCCAATAAAATCAACAGAACCCATAAAAATAGCTGCTTTATTAACTCTTGCATTTAAATTTAAAATATCATCAGTTTCGTCTTCTGCTCGAAAAACGAGCAACCCTGAAAATTTAGAATCATTAAAACTTACCAGTTTTAAAAATTTAACTCCTGGAAAGTAACAATCTGAATAAAACTGAGTAGATGCAAATGTCACTTTGTGCTTAAAAATAGTATTATGAAATTCAACTCTTTTCTGGAAAATGGTTGACCTAAAACTAACTATATTCTCAAATAATGTTTCTTGATTGTTGTCCTTCCTACTGCAAAAAACTCCTTTTATAAGACAATCATAAAAAATTGCTTCTTTGATAAATCTTGAACCATTGATAACTATGTTTTTATTAAATATTGAACAAGATAAATTGGCGGTATCATGAAATGTAGAACGAGATAAATTGACGTTTTCATGAAATATCGAACCAGATAAATTGACGTTTTCATGAAATGTCAAACCAGATAAATCCACTTCATTTTCAAAATCTGCATTAGTTATACTAATCCTATTTTTTATGTCTTTGCTAGTTGATATTAATTTGCCAACAATAATCGAATTATTAATATCAATTTGTTTTCCTGCTTCAATATTTTTGATAATTTCTTCAGCTTTAACTTTTGATTTCATGGCATTTGATTCTACTAAAATATTAAATCTGAAATTTAATATTATTATAGTTCTGATATAATGAAAAGGGCATTAAAATATATAAATAAAGATAACAAAATCTTACAAAAAACGAGAATTAACTTAATAAAATGAAAATCCTTTTAGTTGATGACGAAGCAGAATTAACCGAACCCCTATATCATGTTTTATCCCATGAAGGTTATAACGTAGATGTGGCCGATGATGGGCAAAAAGGCTATCAATTAGCTTTACAAAATACCTATGACCTGTTAATCTTAGATTGGATGTTACCTGGTAAGCCAGGCCTGTCTATCTGCCAAGAACTGCGATCGCAAGGAAAAACCACCCCAGTCTTATTCCTTACAGCTAAAGACACCCTTGATGATCGAGTAATGGGCTTGGATGCCGGTGCAGATGACTATTTAGTAAAGCCTTTTGAGTTAAGGGAACTAATGGCCAGGGTTAGAGCGTTGTTGCGCCGTTCTCCTGCTTTAGAAACAGTTCCCATAAACCACTTAAAAATAGCAGACTTGGAACTTGACCAAGATAATCAAGTCGCTTATCGTCAAGGCAGAATAATCAATCTCTCCGATAAAGAAGTCAAACTATTGGCCTATTTGATGCAACATCCCCAACAATTATTAACCCATGAGCAAATCTATCAGTCCTTGTGGGAAGACCCCGAAAAACCCAGTAGTAACGTCCTAGCAGCCTTAATTCGTCTGCTGAGACGTAAAATTGAGGAAGAGGGCCCGTTAATTCACACGGTATATGGTAAAGGGTATCGTTTCGGGGACTAATCATCAAAATTTTTTAGAAAAATGTAGGCAAAATTAATATTTTGTAATAAGATGAAAAGAATATATAGAATTGTAGTACCAAAATAAAATAGGGGGTGAGGGACATGAAAACAATAGATAGACATCCCAACACCACAGTAGTGGACTTAAGCCAAGACATACTACTCCGTACTACTATCCCTTTAGACAACCATCCTGCTTTGCGCTCGGGGTTTGCAGGTTATCCTATGAACCCTCGCTGGAATATCAAAAAAGTTCGTGCTTGGAAAACTGGCCTTCGGTTACGTCAAGCATTACAACAAGGTGACTTAATTATTCGTTCATCAGACTCGATGTTGGTTCCCAGTGACAAGGAGGAAGAAGGGATATGGGTGGATAAAACACCTAATCAACCATATAAGTGGATATCTTGCGCTGAATGGGTAAAACAACTGTTGAAAAACTATCAAACTGTTTGATAAATGAGGTGGGAAAATCCCACCTTATTTATTGATAAAATAGTTAACAGTCATGAGTTACCAGTTTTTTAGTCACCCAATAACTCAGTTTTAGTTAACAGTTTCTGCTAGTTGATGCTGTTTCCATAAACGTTGATAAAGGCCGGATTGTTTGACTAACTGTTGATGTGTTCCCATTTGAACAATTTTTCCATAATCCATAACAAAAATACGATCAGTTTGTGCAGCAGCAGAGAGTTGATGAGAAATAAAGAAAACAGTTCTTTGTCTTCCTTGAGAAAGACTTTTAAGAATATTAGTAGCTGTTTTATTATCCACACTAGATAAAGCATCATCTAATATTAACACAGGAGAATTCATTAATAATGCTCTTGCTAGTGCAGTACGTTGTCTTTGTCCTCCAGACAAAGTAATTCCTCGCTCACCAACTATGGTCTCATACTGTTGAGGAAAATTCAAAACTTCGTTGTGAATCTCTGCTTGCTTAGCAGAAATTTCTGTTTCAAATTGTTCTTTTAAGGGATCACCATAGCGAAGATTATTTAGGATAGTAGTACTAAATAAAAAGCTATCTTGAGGAACATAAGCTATGATCTTTCTTAAATTATTTAGCTTTAATTCTGTAATATCATAACCATCAATAAATAGCTGTTCTTGATCAATATCTAATAAACGAGTAAGACTATTCGCTAAAGTTGTTTTTCCTGAACCAATAGAACCAACAACTGCAATGATTTCTCCTGGTTCGATCACAAAATTAATATCTTGAATAGCTGGTTTTTGTTCTCCTGGATAAGTGTAGTTTAAATTTTGAGCAATTATTTTTCCTTCTATAGATTCTATATCTAAAGCAAAACTATTAACTGAATTTTTTATTTTTGGTTCCGTTGTAAAGATAGCTTCTACTCGATCAACACTCACTTCACCTTGTTGATAAGCTGTAATAGTAAAACCTAGTAAAGCAGTGGGAAACACTAATCTTTCTACTAAAATAAGTAAAGCAATAAAATCTCCAATACTAATAATTCCTTGAGTAATGGAAGAACTGCCAAAAGCTAACAGTATTAAGAGACTAATATATGATAACCCTTCGATTAAAGGGAATAAAAAGTTACGAGTTTTAGCTATTTCTAAATTTGCCCGAAGAAGCTGACGATTTTTCTCAGCGAATGCTCGTTTTTCATTCTCTTCCTGAGCATAAATTTTAATTAAAGAAATACCACTCATATCTTCTTGAATAAGTTGACTGATATCAGATAGCTTCTCTTGTATATTTAATTGTTGTATCTGTAATTTTTTGCTAAATACCTGTACCGCAATTAACATGACAGGATACACAGCTACAGCCAATAAACTTAAGCGTACATTAATGCTTAACATGACAGGAAGAGTTAACCCGTAAGCAAAAATAGTATTGGCTAAACTGAGTAAAGCAAAACCTACCAGACGACGTACATTGTCCACGTCGCTAGTTGCACGGTTAATTAAGTCTCCTGACGTATTTCTAGAAAAATAAGCAGGTTCTAGAGTCAATAAATGCTCAAAGATGCCTTGTTTGAGACTGAACTCCACATCTCGCCCCACCCCAAAAAGTGAAAGACGAGAAAACATTCTAATTACCCAGGAAATAGAAGCTAAAATGATTATCAAGATAACCACACCTAAAATTCCTTGGAAAGTGAATGATTGTCTCAAATTATCAACATTATCTCGGATGAGGAGGGGAATATACACTCCCAACCCATTAACCACCAATAAGGCGACCATCCCTAAGATAACATTACGCCAATGGGGGCGAAGATAAGTAATCAGTTGTTGCAGTCTTGAAAGTGTCATAAACTCAATAATCTATTGTTTGGAGAAAAAACCAATGCTACTTGAATAAGCTTGAAAAGTTGATGAAATAGGCAGTGTAGGAAGTTTGGGAAGGGTAGGAAATGTGGGAAGATTAGAAACAATATTAATATTATGTTAATCTTCTTATCATATCTTAATAAAAAAAAGAATCGTTGACCTTCAACGATTCTCGTAAAGCGTTCAAATGAACTATCTAAGACAAGAAAAGATTATTTCTTACTGTTATAATATTGTGAAAAGCTTTGATAATTTGTCTCAGGGTGATATAGATGACACTGACTGGTGATTTCATCCATTAGAGGCCAAGAAAAGCGTAATTCACACAAATAATCACCCCAATTGTCTTTTAAACTTTTATGAGCCATTCTTAAATTGTAACTTGGTATTCCCGTAGAAACGTGGTGGGGAATATGAACATTAATGTCATGACACAAAATTTCCACCCAACGAGGATAGTCACAATGGACAGTACCACATAATTGAGCTTCCGCTTCGTTCCAATCTGCTTCTTTTTTAAAAGGAATGTTAGGGACAGTATGATGGACTATGGTAAAGGTACTCATCCAAAAATGGAACACTAACCAAGGTAATAACCAAAACTTAACCACACCCCATATTCCCAGTGTAGCGAAGGCAATGGGAAAAGCAATAACAGCAGCAACAATAACTACTAAAGAAGAAAAGCGAATTTGTTCTCTTTCTTTTCCCTCAAATGTAGTCCAGTCGAAGTGCATTTTAGCCCAATGTACCACAGAACCAAGCCACCAAAAACGACCTCTTAACTGCTGATAACCCCACTTTTCAAAAGCAGAAAAAGTTTCGTAAAAATCGGGCATAAAAGGGTCCCAAGCGTTATCAACATCTAATTTGTTTGTATGTTTATGATGATGATTGTGGAGAATGCGCCAACCATGAAAAGGGTAAAACAGTGGCAATAAAATAGTATGTCCAACGAAATCATTAACCCAATTATTATTAGAAAAAGAACGATGACCACAATCATGGCCAATGACGAATAACCCCGTCATCGCTGTTCCTGTAAATGCCCATAAAATCGGCAATAAATACCAAGGAGAAACGGCCAAAGCAGCCCATCCTAAAGCTACCATAGAAATGGTAAGAATCACCTTAAACCAGGCTTTACGAGGATTTTTAACAAAGACCTCTGCCGGTAAAGTTTTGAGAATGTCACGTAACCGAATATTTTCATCCAGTTGAGGAGAAACAGACGGTTGAGACTGAGTGAGCAGTGTTGTCATGAATAAGTTAATGATAGTACAAATTTTCAACAAGAGAGTGAGTTACGGGATTTTCCCATTGCAAAACCCTTACAATTACTCCCATAACCCAAAATACGGGTAAAAAAGATAATATTCCCCGTAACATAACTTTAATAGTTATATCACATCATCAGGGACATAGGACAAATTTAGAATTTAGAATTTAAAATTTAGAATTGAAATAGGCTGATTCATAAGTATTCTGATGTTACTTTCTAGATGTTAGCTGAAAAGTGAAATATTAATTTTATTATTTAAAGATAAGAACCAAAGTTTGAAACAGTTATCAATAGATAAAAACAGATATGTATATCAAGAAAATCCTTGTCACATTTTTTAAAGAGTCAAAGAGACTAAAAACAGTTAAAATAGAAAAAGTCACTCATGATCTGACTAAGAAATGTAGAAAAAAAAGCCAGATTAGTACCGCATATAGTATTTATTGCAATGGTCAAAACTCCCGTTTCACCTGCCCGAAAAGTTTCTAAACTAGAGAACATTAAAGAACACAGCAACTTTTTGAGAGAGCCTCTGGCAACCGAGTTATTAGAAGATACTAGCTATTTTAGCTCAGATGCCATTCAAATCCTCAAGTTTCACGGATCTTATCAGCAAGATAACCGAGATAACCGTGTCAAAGGACAAGAAAAAGATTATCAAATGATGTTGCGAACCCGTAACCCCGGGGGGTTTATTTCGCCACAACTCTACTCAACCTTAGACCGCCTCAGTGATGAATACGGTAATCATACCCTGCGAGTTACTACCAGACAAGGGTTTCAGCTTCACGGTATCTTAAAGAAAAATCTCAAATCATCCATCGCAGCCATTGTCAAGAGCATGGGATCAACCCTGGGGGCCTGTGGGGATCTCAACCGTAACGTGATGGCACCGCCGGCACCCTTTAAAAATCGTCCTGACTATTGCTATGCCTGGGAATACGCCGATAAAATAGCCGATCTACTACGACCCCAAAGCAATGCTTATTACGAAATTTGGTTAGATGGGGAGAAAGCCATTAGTGTCGAAGAAGATCCTGAAGTCACTGCTGCCCGTCAACGCAACGGCAACGGAACCAATATTGAAGAGGGGGAAGAACCCCTATATGGGCAACATTATATGCCCCGCAAATTTAAGTGTAGCGTCACTGTACCAGGGGACAACTCCATCGATCTCTACACCCACGATGTTAGTTTAGTGGTGATCACCGATGAAAATGGGGAATTATTAGGCTTTAATGTCCTGACAGGTGGTGGTATGGGACGCACCCACAATAAAGAAGAAACCTTCCCTAGATTGGCCGAACCCTTGGGCTATGTGGCCAAAGCGGATGTCTTTGACCTGATGAAAGCCATCTTAGCCACCCAACGGGACTACGGCGATCGCTTCCAACGTCGTCACGCCCGTATGAAATACCTGATCGAAGACTGGGGAATTGATAAATTTAGAAGCCAAGTAGAAGGATATTTAGGCAAAGCTCTAGAACCATTTAAACCCCTTCCTGACTGGAAATATGAAGATTTCCTCGGCTGGTACGAACAAGGGGACGGAAAGCTATTTTTAGGCATCTCCATCGAAAATGGTCGCGTCAAAGATGAGGGCAGTTTTCAATTAAAAAGCGCATTGAAAAAGATTACTGATGAATACGCCCTTCCCATGCGTTTAACCGCTAATCATAACCTCATTCTCTATGAGATCGATCCCCAACATAAAGCCGGCATAGATACTATCCTCGCCCATTGTGGCATAGTTAGTGATGCCGAAAAAATAGAGACCTTAACGCGTTATTCCATGGCCTGTCCGGCCTTGCCCACCTGCGGATTAGCCATAACCGAGTCAGAAAGGGCTTTACCAGGAATTTTAGAACGTATTAACAAAGTTTTGACCCAGGTAGGTTTAGAAGGGGAAAAAATCGTTATCAGAATGACCGGCTGTCCCAACGGTTGCGCCCGTCCCTACATGGCAGAATTAGGGTTTGTCGGTAGTGCGCCCCAAGCCTATCAAGTTTGGTTAGGAGGTGATGCCAACCAAACCCAACTGGCCCAACCCTACATCCAAAAACTACCAGAAAAAGATATTGAGAAGTTTCTAGAACCCTTATTTGTCTATTTTAAGCAAGACAAAACAGAACAAGAGACTTTTGGTCAATTTTGTCAGCGAGTGGGCTTTGAGGCACTGAGAAGCTTCTCCGAAAATTACACCCCACCCAAACGCCGTCGGGTTCGTAAAAATCAACATCGTGTTAGCGTTCCTGATGCCATGTTTGCCCGTCTTAAACAAGCTTCCCAGGACGAAAAACGGCCGATGAATCAGATCGTCCAACAAGCACTAGAAGCCTATTTTGCTCAAGAGTAAACCTTTTAGACATCCTCCCCAACCTTGATCAAAGATTATAGTTGGAGAGGATATATAGCGTTTCTCTGGCTCATGAAATACACTGAACTCCGAACTCCTAACTCCCAACTTCTAACTCAGGTTATGATGAGGACAAACAACTTGAGTAAAACCGAGTAGTCCCTGTTGCTGACGCAAAAGTTAATTAGAGGTAAAGAAATGATCGACGTAGGTAAAATTTTAGTTTTTCTGGCCATGGGTATTGTCATTGCCAAATTTGTGGCATCTTTCTTCGGAAAAGGTGATATTCCTTGGCTCAATAAATTGGTGACAGTTATTTTGTTTATTTTTATTGGTTTTGAGGTCTATCAAATTGGTCAATTGTTAATTAATAAACTATAAAAAATTGAGGAGGAATAATGGTATCTCAAGGCATTTATACTCTAGCAAACGATGTCGTTTACGATCAGCTAGTCGCATTACTTAATAGTATTGAACTCAATGTTGGAAAAGACTTCCCCATTTATGTCATTCCTTTTGATGAGCGATTAGATAAAGTTAAATCAGAAATTGGTAACCGTGATCAGGTTACTTTATTTGACAATCAAGAATCAATTGAACGTTGGGAAAACTTTGCCCAAGAAGTATGGGCAGCCTTTCCAGAATCTAAAAAACAAAAGTTAAGTAAACCACCTTGGGGAAAAGGTCATCATCGCAAATTTATCGCTTTTGATGGTCCTTTTGAAACCTTTGTTTATTATGATGCTGATAGTTTGGCAATGAAACCCCTAAGCGGTTTATTTGACAAGTTAAAAGATCATGATTTTGTTTTTGATGATTGGGAACACGCAAAGTCCAATGAAAAAGCAGCACTTGATCTACCTTTGATCGCTAAAACGGGTATTTATTCAGAAGAAACGGTGAGAAATCAGTTACATTGTTCTAGCTTTTTTGGTTCTCATCAAGGTCTTTTTGATAAGAAGGAATTACAAGAATTACAACAAAAGTTAATACAAGAACAAGAGATTAACTGGGTTTCTCGTTGGTGGGATGATGCTTTTTTATTCAACTACATGACTCTAAGAGGAAAACACTCAGTTTTTAACTTTACTAAAAGTTCTAATGGACAAGATAGAACAGGAAATTGTGCCGATGCTGATCCTTTTGTTAACATAGATAATGTCCTTTACAATGAACAAGGATTAAAGCCAATTCATCGCATTCATTATATGAATTATTCTTCAAAATATTTTACTCGTTTATGTCAAGGAGAAGACGCAAATATTAACTATAAAGATATCTTTTTACACTATCGTTTTTTAAAAAGTCCTGACCAAAAACCCACTCAATTAGTTCCTCCCAGTTCCCTAACCAAAGCAACTAGAAAACTACAAGGAATTATGGGAAAATTTAAGCGCACAATCTCCTAAATATTATGGCTAAAGTAAGTGTTTGTATTCCCACCTATAACCGTTCTCATTACCTAACTTATGCAGTGAATAGTGTTCTTAATCAAACCTACTCAGACTTTGAATTAATTATTTGTGACGACGGTTCCCCTGATAATACTCCCGAGGTTGTGGCCAAGTTTCAAGACAGTAGAATTCGCTATATTCGTCATGAGCAAAATATGGGAAGAAGTCGCAATATGCGTTCAGGTTTTGAAGCATCTCAAGGAGACTATTTTATTAAATTTGATGACGATGATGCTTTAACCCCAGGGTTTCTAGAAAAAACAGTTAACATATTAGATGAAAATTCTCAAGTTGACTTTGTTTGTACCAATCACTGGATAATCGATAAAGATAGTAAAAGAAGTGAATCAGCGACCAAAGAAAATGCCATTCGTTGGGGAAAAGATCGACTTAAAAAAGGGATAATTGAAGACTTAGATTGGCAAACTTTTTATCATCAAAGTTTACAAGTAGGGTCAACTTTATTTCGCTATTCTTGTTTAAAAGATGTCGATTACATGGACCCAAAAGCAGACGGTTGCGAAGATTTTGACTTATTAGTTAGATTAGCATTAATTGAAAAAGTAGGGTATTTTTTACCCGAATATTTAATGGAATACCGTTTTCATGGAGGACAGACCAGTTTAGGGCAAAATTTACACTTTTTAGAAGCCAAAGTATATTGTATTGAAAATTATAAATTCTCTGATCAAGAGTTAGAAGAACAAAGAAAAATTAAATTAGCTGCTACACAACAAGACTTAGGATTAAGATTTATAGAAAAAGGTAAAACAGCAGAAGGAAGGAAACTTTTAAAGGCATCAAAACATATTTTAGGAGACTCAAAAAGAACAAATTTAGGATTATTACTGTCTTACTTACCAATTAATCTACGTCAATTAATTTTAAAACAATTTCGTCAATGGAAACCAAAAGATTATACAGAAAAAGTACGTACACAGACTAATTGATTATATTAATCTATTAAGGGGAATGTTATAAAAAATAGAGAGAAAAGACTTAATAATAACCTTTTTTCTCCCTATTTATTGACAATTTAATAAGAGGCCAAAGTAAGAACAGTTAATTCTGGGGGACAGAAAAAACGTCCTGGGAAATAAGTTCCCAAACCCCGATTAATATAAAGCTGATTTCCTCGAATATTATGCCATCCTTGATACCATTGCCAGTTTTTAAGAAATCCAGAACAATGGTTGATATAAGGGATACATTCTCGTAATTTCGGAGGTATTTTTTGACGCATTTGTTGTAATAACAGTAAACCAGGTCCAAAACCGGGGATGACAATTTGACCCCCGTGAGTATGACCAGACAATTGTAAATCCACACGCCAGCTTTGTAAAATACCAGCAGTATCGGGATTATGGGACAATACTAAACAAGGCTTAGACGGAGAAAGTTGGGACATAGTCAGTTCAGGGTTAAACTCTTTCGACCACAAGTCTGCTAAGCCAACGATAGGTAGATTATCCCCCAACGGACTAACAATTTCATTCCAGAGGACTTTAACTCCCACTTGTGTCAAAGCTTCTGTAATTTTGGGTTTAGCATGGGGATACAAATAGTCATGATTTCCCAAAACAGCATAGATACCCACCCGACTTTCTAATAATTTCAACTTAGGAGCTAAATTATAGATAGTGTTAGCTTGATTGGTAATGTAGTCTCCTGTGAGAACAACAAGATCCGGTTTTTCTTCATTGCTTAAAGCGATCGCTTGAGTGAGTAATTGAGGAGATAAACACACTCCATCGTCATGCAAATCAGAAAGTTGCACAATTTTTGTTCCTTCTAAGAGAGAAGATAACCCCTTAATGGGAATGGTTAACCTTTCTACTCTCAAAGATCCGCTGAAAATAGGAGGAAGCATGAGTAAAAAATGTGTGTGATGATCTGAGTTCGGAGTTCGGAGGGCGACTTCGTCGTGCTAAGCAGCGGAGTTTAGAGTTGGATTTTTTCAAAGGAAAGAATCAGTATTTGAGACTCCTGCTGTTGACAAGTTGTCTATAAATTTCCTTATATCGAACTCAGGTTGATGAGTAAGCTTACTTCTCACCATAACGACAGATTAAAACAACCTCTCAAATTAACGCTATTTTTATAAGGTTTATCATCAGGAAACATATTGAAAAATAGCAGTATTTTAACCTTCCGATAACTCTATATTGACAATTACTTTAACTTTTCTGATGAACAACCGAGAAAAAAGCATCTTTAGCTGCTGCTTGTTCTGCCATTTTTTTAGAACGACCATAACCCGATCCTAGTTTACGATCCTTGAGCCAAACTTCTGCAAAAAATCGTTGATTATGGCCTCGATTTTGATGTTGTTCCATAACACGATAGTCAGGTAAGATTTTGTATTGGCCTTGTGTCCATTCTTGCAAAGCATCCTTATAGTTTTGACGGGCTGGATCTGAGCGAATTTCGGCCGCTTTTGTCAGTAATAAAGGGTCTAACCAGGGACGAATTAAAGTCATATTTTTGCTACTTAAATATAATGCTCCTAGTACCGCTTCAAACGTATCTGCCAACCAAGAAACTCGGCCCATTTTATCTTGAGCAACACTATCACTCATGAGGAGATAACGATCTAAACCATAATCATTAGCAAACTCAGCTAAAGTGCGATCGCTCACCAAAATAGAACGAATAGCAGCAAATTCTCCTACTAATTCATTGGGATAGGTTTCTAATAATATCTCAGCAGAAACTAATCTAATCACCGAGTCTCCCACAAACTCCAATTGTTGATAGTTACTTTCCCTGGAAATAGTAGGATGGGTTAGGGCTAAATCTAATAACTCTAAATTAACCGCTAATCTATCAGATACCCCTAATTTTTGCAGACAAGTTTCTAACTGTTTTTTTCTACGACTATCTAAAAAGACCATTATCAAGATTTTTTCTAATTTAATTAGGAAGTGTGGGGGTGTGGGAAGTTTGGGAAGGGTGGGGAGTTTGGGAAGTTTGGGAAGACTAGAAACAATATTAATATTCTGCTCTCCCAGTCTCCCAGTTCCCCAGTCTCTCTAAAAACTACTCATTTCCTAAATACTTAGCCACCGTTTGCACATCCTTATCTCCCCGTCCCGAACAATTAATAATAATACGGGGACTACCTTCGAGTTGAGGACAAAGAGTTTCTAGATAGGCGATCGCATGGGAAGTTTCTAGAGCCGGAATAATACCTTCTAGTTGCGATAACCGTTGAAAGGCAGCTATTGCTTCAGCATCGGTGACACTATAATACTCAGCACGGCCACTATCTTTGAGATAACTGTGTTCCGGTCCCACCCCAGGATAATCTAACCCTGCACTGATAGAATGGGCTTCTATGACCTGTCCTTCTTCATCTTGTAATAAATAACTCATCGCCCCGTGTAACACCCCTGGACGACCTTTAGTGAGGGTCGCAGCGTGTTTTCCAGAGGCAATGCTTTCTCCGGCTGCTTCAACTCCGATCAAACGGATCTCAGTATCCTTGACAAACTCATAAAATAGTCCCATAGCATTAGAACCACCCCCGACACAGGCCAGTAAAATATGGGGTAAACTGTCCCATTTTTCTTGGCATTGGCGACGGGTTTCCTGCCCAATAATATGATGAAAGTCCCGTACAATCATGGGATAAGGATGGGGACCGGCCACAGAACCTAAAATATAATGGGTGGTTTCTACATTAGTTACCCAGTCTCTGATCGCTTCTGAGGTGGCATCTTTGAGGGTTCCCGTACCTGCTGAAACTGGTTGCACCGTTGCCCCTAATAACTTCATACGGAAGACATTTAGTTTTTGCCGTTCCATATCATGAATACCCATATAAATGACGCATTCTAAACCGAAACGGGCGCAAACCGTTGCCGTTGCCACTCCGTGTTGTCCAGCACCGGTTTCTGCAATAATACGCTTTTTGCCCATACGTTTCGCTAATAAGACTTGTCCAAGGGCGTTATTAATTTTGTGCGCACCGGTATGGTTTAAATCTTCCCGTTTTAAATATATTTGTGGTCCTGTACCATCAGGACGGGCGTAATATTGGGTTAAACGTTCGGCAAAGTAAAGGGGACTGGGACGGCCAACATAATCTTTTAATAATTGGAATAATTCTGCTTGGAACTCAGGATCATTTTTGTAGCGATTATAAGCCGTTTCTAGCTCGCTGAGAGCCGGCATTAGGGTTTCAGGCACATATTTGCCCCCATACTTGCCAAAGCGTCCGATTTCGTCAGGATACTGGGTTTGAGTTGTAGATGGGGCAATGGGTGTGGTTGTCATTGTTATTTTCGTCTTGGTGTTGCGATTGAGGAAAAAGCCTTTAATCTTATTAGATTATGGTAACTGGGTTATCGACTTTTTTCCATATCATTAATGGGGTCAAGAGTTTTTGACCCCGAAATTAATCTAATTGATTTTAACAGGAGATTCTTGCCAAATTTGGTGAAGAAGAGATTCTAAGCGATCGCTTAAACGACAAACAAATAAACCCTCTTCGCTGGCCACATCTGCGCCCAACCAAGTACCTTCTAAGACAACTTCCATCGCTTCATCATCACAATGGTTAACTTCTAGAATTTCCTCGCTAAACTCATTTATATTTTCTAATAGTTGATCTACGTAGGGTAAATCTAAAGAAATCAAAAAAGAAGCACTACTCGGTTCAACACAAAGACTCGTACCTGATCGTATAGCTAAAATGACGCGAGTTGTCACCCAAGCTTCTAAGGACTCTTGGAGATGGTCAATTAAAAATCCATCATGAGTATAAGTTAGTTTTAACATCGTCTTTTGTCGCTTTAAAAATGGCCAAAATCATTGATGTGAGTGGGTAAGTAAGATAAAAATAAACTTAGATCCATATCTTCTCCATCAATTTTGGTTTTTCTAATCAAAACCCCCACTTTACTACTAGGAAGTAAAGCGGGGGATTAGACAAACCTTGAGGAGTTAGGTATTTATCTAGGGATAGGGAAGATTTGCCTTCGCCACCCGCTTTTGAGGGTTAGGGATGTTCTAATCTCTGGGAGTTTATTATCACCTAATAGAGAATAATCTGGATTATTTTGACTACATATCGGAAAATGAAATACTCTTGATGGTTTACTTGGGAATTTACTCATTTTTTCTGCTCCCGTCTCTTCCATGACTCCATTTTGCCACCGTTGACAAGCACCGAGGACAAATATGAATAAATTGGGAACCGAAAAAAGTAACATGAACGTTTTCAATCGTGTTAAAAGAGACTTTTTCATACTACACTGATATTACTGAAATGTCTACTTTTTAATGAGGAAAAAATCATGAAAACCCTTCCGCGCACTTCAACCACTGAAATGGAAGTCACCAGCATCCGTTTAGAAAGAACCCTCAAAGATAAGCTAAAAGGGTTGTCTGGCAATCAAGGGTATCAAGCATTAATCAGAGATATTCTCTGGAACTATGTACAACAAAAGTCAGGGGACTATAGACCTAAATTTTCCGTGGCAGATATTCGTGCTACAGTAGAGGCCAAAGCCAAGAAAGATGAAAGTTGTGTATTGACTGGAAATCTAATTCAAGCAGGGGAACCAATGTTATTAGGGCTAACCATTTATGGGGATTTTGTGCCACTAAGTCTCGGAAGTGTGGATAGAAACTTTTAATTTTTAAATAGCGAGAGATCCCTAACCGATAGAGGGTAAGGGATCTCTGGAGAGTATAATTACGGCTTCTTTTAAGAAGTCGTAACTGTCTATTGTTAATTATCGTTTTACCTTGGGACGGGCAGGCATTTTCGGTCCTTTAGGTGAGGTAATTTCAGATTTTAAGCCAATCCAGCCAATAACACTGTAAACAATGGCCAACATCAAACTACTCAAACCAATACGAAGACTTTGCTTTAAAGCTTGGGTCGTTGCTTGGCTTTCAGCCTGTTTACTACGTTCGCGGAGTTGAGTTTCTAATTGATTTTTCAACTCATCTGTTCTTTTCTTGTAGTCTTCAGGATTTTTCGCTAAATCTCGTAATCCTTGTAATTGTTGACGTTGTTGACGTAGGGTTTCTAACTGCTGAGCATTCAACTGTCTTCCTTGAGCTTGCCCAGATTCGATCACTTGATTGAGTCGTTGAACCTGTTCATTGAGTCGGCCAGGATTTTTAGACAAAGTATCCACTTGGGTTAGGAATTGTTGAATTTGCTCCGCCCCTTGTCCTGCACCTTGTTCAATTCTTGCTAAAGCATCGGTTTTAGCACTGTTAAGGTTACTCAGATGGAAAGGAACCGCCAACAAAAAAAGCAATCCTAAAAAAGCGGATAAGATATACACTGGCAATTTGAGATTGAACTTCGATCCCGGTTTTTTTAAGGGTGCGTTATTGGCCGTCGCTAAACCATCAATTAAATAACCAACCATAACAAAAGCCATACCCACCAAAGGCACAACCCCTCGATCAACAATCCCTGCTACTGCACCAATTTTCCATGACTGACTTGCTAAGTTGGGAGGAATCAGAATGGTTAGATAATCCAACATAGAAGATAGGACAAAGACTACCCCGATCAATTTTAGAGCTAAGGATGTAAATGCTGAATAATTCATTGTTTTTATCAGTTTCTAGATAGCATTCTCTTAAAGATAACAGCCAACAGAGAAATTACCCTGATCGCCAAAGGATTCAATAATTAGGTGCGGACTTTCTTATAAGGGGTTTAAGGAAATCCCTCGTTGATTGAAAGATAAATGTTAAACCTAGGATTTGAGCTTAAAAGATTTAGGGGAAATTGGCAAGGTTGACAACCGTAGTTTCTACAATATTAGTCTAAACCTTGTTAAAAGTTGCCTCAACGAGAAGACATTAGGAATGACACAAGTAAAAGTATTATCTGATAAACCCGCCCTGATTGCTCATGCACTAGATTTAATTGTTGACAAAATTCATACTACCCTAGACCAACAAGCGCAATTTACGATCGCTTTAGCTGGTGGTAGCACTCCTAAACCACTCTACGAAGCTTTAGCTCAAAAATCTCTACCTTTAGAAAAAATTCATATTTTTTGGGGAGATGAGCGTTATGTTCCTGGGGATCATCCTGACAGTAATCAACGCATGGCCCGTCAAGCTTGGTTAGATCAGGTCGATTTTCCTACTGTTAATATCCATCCCATGCCTACAGGTAGGAATGATCCCTCTGTGGATGCTCAAACCCATAACCAGGAATTACAAGAATTTTTTGGGGTCAAAACAGGAGAATTGCCCACGTTTGATATTATTTTATTGGGTATGGGAGATGATGGTCATACAGCCTCTTTATTCCCCCAAACAGAAGCCCTTACTGTAAGCGATCGCCTGATAACGGTTGGGAATAAGGATGGACAACCCCGTTTAACTTTTACCTATCCTTTGATTAATAACGCCCGTTGTGTGATTTTCTTAGTGGCAGGAGACAACAAACGCCCTGCATTAGCTGAGATTTTTTCCCCTAATGGAGATGAAACTCTCTATCCTGCTAAGGCAGTCAAACCTCAAGGAGAACTGTTATGGTTATTAGATGAGGCAGCAGGAGCGCAATTAAAGTAAAAATAAGCAATGATTACTTGTCCAAATTGTGAGCATCAAAATCCAGATGGGGCAGTACAGTGTGAAGCCTGTTTTACCCCTCTTCCTCAGTGGGTTAAGTGTGGCAACTGTGGCCATCCTTTACTAAGTAATGCCACTTTTTGTGGGGAATGCGGCGCGCCCTATCCTTTTGAGGGTTCTACGAAATCAGAAGAAGCAACACCACCTCTGGGCAATGTTTCAGAAGAAACCTCAACATCGCCGTCTCCTCCCGGAAAATCGGCGGCAAGTCCAGGGACACAAATACAAGTCCAAATCGCCAGTTTACTCCATGTTCAAACTGATAGCAAAATAGAACTACCTCAAGGGTTAGGAATTATTCATGTAGGTAAACCCAATGAACAAATTCCCCCTGATCTCGATGTCTCAGGATTACCAAATGCTGATGTAGTTTCTCGTATTCATGCTAATATTCGCAACGAAGCAGGTATTTTCTATATCGAAGATGTGGGTAGTTCTAACGGAACTTATATTAATTACAGGGTTTTGCCCCCGGGAAACCGTCACCGTCTACGACCAGGCGATCGCATTTCTTTGGGCAAAGGGGATTTAGTCACCTTTATTTTTCAATTATCTTAGAATAGTAAAAAATTAAAGGTATGTTAGAGATCAATGACCCAAACCCTAGAAACCTGGTTAAAACAAATCGATGTCCCTGCTGATTGGATAGGGTTACGCCAAGTAACTGAAACTTCTACTCTACGCTATGTTAGGGATGGTAAACCCCAAAGTAATGGACGAACTCAAAGCAAAGGGGTGATGGTGGAAGTCTTAGCCAAGGGACAACTGGGTTATTGTGCTACGAACCATTTAACGGCAGAAAATATTAAACTAGCTGCGGAAATTGCCTATCAACAGGCGATAACCGCTGCTGAATGGGGAATCTATCCTTTCACGGTAGAACAACGCCCGAAGGCGGTGGGAACCTATGAATCTCCATACATTAAACCTTTTGATCTTCTTAGTTCTGAAGATATTAATTATCTGCTAATTAAGGTTAATGAAACTCTGAAAGTTAACGATAAAATTGTCAGTACCTCTGCGATCGCTCGTTTGGTGGAAACAGAAATTCAACTGGTGAGTAGCAATGGTTCCGATGCTTATCAAAAGTTTCTCTTAATCAGCACAAACTCGACGGCAACGGCACAAGACGGTAATACTATTCAAAAACGGACTGATAACGGATTGAGTGCGCGTTCTTATCAAGGGGGACTAGAGGTTCTTGAGGAAACAGAAATTTTAGGCAGGGCCGAAGCGATCGCAGAACAGGCCCTAGAATTATTATCGGCCCCCGACTGTCCCACCACTAATACGACTTTAGTATTGGCCCCTGACCAAATGATGCTACAAATACACGAAAGTATTGGTCATCCTTTGGAACTCGATCGCATTTTAGGGGACGAACGCAATTATGCAGGGTCAAGTTTTGTTAAATTAGAGGATTTTGGCCACTTAGTGTATGGTTCCCCTCTGATGAATGTTACCTTTGATCCTTCGGTGTCAGGGGAATTTGCTAGTTATCGCTTTGATGATGGGGGAAATGTAGCTACCCGTGAGTATTTAATCAAGGAAGGGGTGTTATTACGAGGATTAGGTAGTAAGGAGAGTCAAATTAGATCAAAAGTGCCAGGAGTGGCTAATTTACGGGCCTGTTCTTGGAATCGTCCCCCCATCGATCGCATGGCTAATATTAACTTAGAACCTGGAAACACTTCTTTTGAGGAGATGATTAGTAACATTGAATCTGGGGTCTATATGGAGTCTAACCGGTCTTGGTCTATTGATGACTATCGTAATAAGTTTCAATTTGGCTGTGAATATGCCAAACTGATCGAAAATGGTAAGTTAACTAAAACCTTGAAAAATCCTAATTATCGGGGGATTACTAATCAATTTTGGCGTAGCTTATCCCAAGTGGGCGATCTTTCCACTATGGGGATGTATGGGACTCCCACTTGTGGGAAAGGAGAACCCAATCAAGCGATTCGTGTTGGCCATGCTTCTCCTGTTTGTACTTTTGATAATATTGAGGTATTTGGTGGAGTTGGTTAATTAATGGGGTGATTTTAATGATATTAAAGCCCTAAAAAAATAGAATAAATGATTAAAAGAATTAACTTTTGATGGTTGTATGTTCAACGTTAGGGATATCAACCCTATCTTTTGCTTGTTCAATAGTCATGGTACACATTTGTCCATTTGCATCTAAATCTATTAGAGTATTTTCGTCTAAATCTCTTGTTTCTACAGGTGATTTGTCAGAGAAAATAATATATAGTGTATCCGTTTCTTCTATATTAAATTAATCCCAAGGACTGAAAATCTTAACTGGTGAAAAGTGAAAATCACTTACATTACGAGTAACAATAATTAAATTATATTCATAAGCAGTAGCAGTAATTAAACTATCCATAATGGGTAACTTTTGACCCTTAGCTTCACATTCTCCACAAATTCTTGCCCAACAGTTAATAATATTATAGTCTAAATTAATAATTTTACCAGCAAATCTTAACTCAACTGTTTCAATCCATTGTATTAACTTTTGATAACGTTGAGGTTGTTTTTTCTGAATCTTAATAATTCCCTTTCTAATTTCACCAATAGAGAAAATACTAATAAATAAAGTATCTTCTTCCTGTTCATCTAACCATTGAATAACCTTGCGATTAGGTTTTTTCTTAACATACTCAGAAAGGACACAAGTATCTAATAAATAATTCATAAGGTTATCTCTCTACCCGTGTCTTTATTTCGCTCAAATAAAACTTCATCATCCTCTACTTCTGGTAATAATAATAAATCAGATAATTTTTTTTTCTTTTTTTGTTTCAGTAAAAAAGTTAAGTTTTCTAATTCTTTTAACATTAGTTGGGCGATTTTTTCCTGTTCAGATTCAGGTAACTGTTTAACCCTAGTAATAGCTTCTTCTAATAATTTAGTCATTTTGATGTCTCCTTAGTTATTTAACTACCATTGTACACATTTTAAATTTTTTACCTCATTAAAATCAACATCACAGCTTAATATTTGTAAATTATATTAAATATCAAAAGGTTATGACTTTAAAAAGATTCCTCGTTTCCTGGGAATGACGGTTAAGGAAATAGAAAATGTCCTTACTAATTTTTGTATTCTTATAGTATAATTGAATTATGCTGAAAAATTGATTGATGAGACGATGAAAACAATAAATCAAGTAAAAATCAATGGCCAAGATGACAATAAACAACTAGAATTATTTAACCCATCTAAACCGTTACAATTGACTTTTAAGCAAAAAAAATTTACTTTTGTTGACTTTTTTGCAGGAATTGGAGGGTTTCGTATTCCTTTGGAAAAGTTAGGGGGAAAATGTCTAGGTTATTCAGAAATTGATAAAGAAGCGATTAAGGTTTATCAACAGAATTTTATTGGTTATTATAATGCGGAGGAACTTAATTTAGGGGATATTTCTAAGATCAATCAATTACCTAACAATATTGATCTATTTGTAGGGGGAGTTCCTTGTCAACCTTGGTCTGTTGCTGGAAAATTAAAGGGTTTTAATGATCCAAGGGGTCAACTATGGTTTGATGTAATTAGATTAGTTAAAAAATATCAACCAAAAGCATTTATTTTTGAAAATGTTAAGGGATTAACAACAGGAAAAAATAAGGATAAGTTAGAGTATTTAGTCAATACATTTGAAGATATTAATTATGTTGTGAACTGGAAAGTTATCAATTCCTATGATTTTGGTGTTGCTCAAAATCGTGAGAGAGTATTTATTGTTGGTATTAGGAAAGATCAACAAAATTGTCATAATTATCAATTTCCACAACCGTTAAAAGTTCAGATAAGATTATTAGATGTTTTTGATGAACTTAAACATTGTAAAGTAATAAAAAAAGTTAAGTTAAGTCCAGATATTCTATTTAATGGTAATGTTCCACCGTCTAGAAATAGATTTCAAAAAAATGATGAATTAAATGACTTTTTTACTTTTTCAGATTTAAGAAATGGTCATACAACTCTCCATTCTTGGGATTTAATTAAGACAACAGCAAAAGAAAAAATGATTTGTTTGACTTTATTAAAATATAGAAGAAGTAAGAAATATGGTGTTAAAGATGGTAATCCCTTATCTTTTGAAAATTTAAAAGAATTAATTCCTGATTTAAAAGAATCAGATTTAATTAAATTAGTTGATAAAAATATTTTGCGTGTTATTAATAATAAGTATGAATTTGTTAATTCAAAAAACAATTCAGGAATTAATGGTATTTATCGCATTTTCTTACCTAATTCGGAGACAATTGGAACATTAACTGCAACTGGTGCAAGAGACTTTTTTGCAACGGTTTCTATTAATGCTGACAACCCTGAAGAGTATAAAAAGAAATTTATTCAAAAGATTTATAAACCTCAAAAATTCCAGGCCATAATGGCTAAACATTGTTGTAAATTACAAGGTTTTCCAGATTGGTTTGAATTCCATCATAAAGATAGTATCGCTAAAAAACAGTTTGGAAATTCTGTTCCTATTCCTGTTGTTTACCATGTAGCAAAAGAACTAATAAAATTGCTTGATATTAATTGACCTTTATGGATCAAAAACATCTTGAAATTCTTGAGAAAAATTTTCTTCTCCTAATTCAATAAATAATTCTCTAATCTGTTCCCAAGTATTAGATTGTCCAGAACAAAAATCCCAAAATTCGTTTTCAACTAATAAATCTCTTTCTATATCTAGACATTTTTTTATTTTAGATTGTTGTTTTTCATACCAATCCTTGTTAAAAGGGTTAAAAGGAATTGCAATTCTAGCTTCTAACTTTGCATTAGGATCTTTAGCAAATCTATAAGTATACCATTCAAGTAATTGTTTATTAAAACTTTTAAAATTTCCCACATTAGGTTGAGTTGTTTTAACATCAAACACATATTCAATTTCTCCCTTTCTTAAATGAAGATCGACACCAGTTCCAGTAGGAGGTTTAGAGAATTTCAAATTATTAAGATTTGAATTATTTGCCGCATTTCTCAATCTTTTAATACATTCTAAAGTTGTTATTCCATCTTTCTCTCGTACCGCTATTAACATATCTAATTCATTTCTCAAGTTAGGTGGAAACGGTTCAGGAGACAAAATTTTTTCTGATACAATTTCAAATCCATTAGATTCAGCTAAGATTTTAGCAATAGTTTCCCAGACAAACCCCATACTTGTTTCTAATCCACCGATTAAAGAGCGAATACGACGTTCTTTAGGAAAAATATAATCTAATACATGAAATGTTTTTATTTCTTTATTTTTGAAAAAATCTTTAATGGCTTTTTTTAAGGATTCTTTGATCTTATCTTTGATTAGTTGCTTCATTAATAATTACTTTAACAATAATTCCCTTTAAAATAATCTGATTCCGATTTGTAGAGACATTCTATAGAACGTCTCTACAAGGGTTTAAATACTAGAAGAACCATCCATAAGAATGTAACCCTTTTCCTAATAAATTAACCCCTAAATAACAGACCCAAACCACCACAAAACCACTGGCGGCCAAAATAGCAGGTTTACGGCCTTGCCAACCTTTGGTAATACGTGCATGAAGATAAGCCGCAAATACCAACCAAGTAATTAAAGCCCAAGTTTCTTTGGGGTCCCAACTCCAATAAGATCCCCAAGCTTCATTGGCCCAAACTGCGCCGGCAATAATACCAATAGTTAATAAAGGAAACCCTAAACCAATGATACGATAACTAATATTATCCAAAGTATCGGCTAAACTGAGACGTTGAGGCGAGAGGGTGATGGGTTCAGACTCAATAGCAACGCTTTCTAACACTGCTGTTCCTCCGCTACCACTGCTTTGTACGACATTAACGCTAGATTCTTCCTGGTTATTGTTAAATAAGTTGCTTTTTAACCTATCGCGATAACCGCCGGTTCCCACTGAACTGCCTTTGAGTTGGATGTCTTGGTTGCGAGTCACCACCAAAAAGGCGATCGCTAAAACAGATCCCACCATCAAAGTTGCGTAACTCAACATCATCACACTAACGTGCATCATTAACCAGTTAGATTTTAGCGCGGGAACTAAAGGTGCAGAGGTTTGCATTTCCGAGGGTAAAGTCAAAGCTGCAAACGCCGTTATCGCCATCGCTACGGGGGTTGTGACCACTCCGACGAGGTGACTACGACTCATTTGTTCAGCCAGTAGATGAATAGCTGTTATACCCCAAGCTAAGAAGAATAAGGACTCATAGAGGTTACTGAGGGGGAAATAACCACCTTCTAACCATCGGGCCCCTAACAAAGTGGCCATACATAAATTTGCGATCGCTACCCCTGTTGTTCCTAAAGTAGGTAACCAGGTTAAACCCCGAAAGGCAGCCCCGGCCCAATAAATGAGCATGGTTAGGAATAATAAGAGAAAAGAGCTATTATCGAGAAAATTTTCTAACGTAATTAAATCCATATTGTTGAACTTTCCAATGAGAAGTTATTTTTTGGCTTAACAGTAGGTTGGAGAAACATTAATAAAGTCTTCTCCGATCTCGAAAGTGGATCTTGAACCATCCTTATTTCATTCTAAGACTTTTCTAGGATCGCCGACTAATTCATAGTCCCAGTAATTAATCGTTGTGCGTTTGCTGTTCATAGGTATTCAAAGAAAGACAGGGCAAAGGTTGGTCATTATGGGGTAAGATCAGTCGTATTCTAGAGCTAACTTCCTGCATGAATTTTTTCGAGAAATTAACCCAACGGATCACCAACAACAATAGTTTATTGATCCTTTGTCTTGATCCTAACCCAGAAATGATGCCTCAAGATCAGGATACCCATCCAGAACAAGAAAGTTTAATTATTGCCTTAGAAACTTGGTTAAAGTGGGTCATTGAGGAAACGGCAGACTTAGTTTGTGCTTATAAACCGACTTTAGGTTTTTATGAAGCATTGGGTAGCGAAGGATTAGACTTATTATTGAAAGTTATTAAGACTATTCCTGATGATATTCCCATTATTTTAGACGCAAAACATGGAGATATTAACACCAGTACTGTTTTTGCTAAAGCCATTTTTGAAAAGTGGCAAGTTGATGCAGTAACTGTTAGTCCTTACGCTGGACAAGATCATATTGCTCCTTTTTTGGTTTACCCGGATCAAGGTGTTTTTATTCTCTGCCATACTTCTAATCCTGGGGCTGTTACTTTACAAGAATATCCCACCAATGAGGCTCCTTTTTATTTACAAGTTATCAAAGAAGCGAAAACTTGGGCAACTCCAGAACAGTTATTTTTGGAAGTAGGAACTACTGATTTAGAGGTGATAAAAAAAATTCGTTTTATTGCCCCAGAAAGACTGTTATTGATGCGTAGTGTCTGGAGTAAGGGGAATGATATTCATGAAATACTAAAAGTGTCTTTAAACCCTATGGGACAAGGTGTTTTGATTCCTATTCCTCAAGATTTTTTGAAATCTAAAGACCTGAAAGAAAAAGTAAAGAATCTCAATCAAGATATTAATAAATCAAGAGAAAGTATTAGTCAAAGTTTGAAAGACTGTGAACTTTGGAGTCCTAATGTTTGTTTACTAAATTCTCATCCTCACCAAGATTTAATTTTACAACTTTATGATATTGGCTGTTTATTATTTGGGGAATATGTCCAAGCATCGGGAGCAACTTTTTCTTATTATATTGACCTCAGAAAAATAATTTCTCAACCCCAATTATTCCATGAAGTTTTAAATGCTTATGCTGATATTTTAAAGACTTTAAATTTTGAAAGAATTGCCGGAATTCCCTATGGTTCTTTACCTACTGCCACAGGATTATCTTTAATGTTACATCACCCGATGATTTATCCTAGAAAGGAAGTCAAGGCACACGGAACCCGTCGTTTAATTGAAGGGACTTTTCAACCAGGAGAAAAAGTGGTGGTGGTTGATGATATTTTAATTACAGGAAAAAGTGTCAAGGAAGGAGCAGAAAAATTAACCTCTTCGGGATTAATTGTCGAAGATATTGTTGTCTTTATTGATCACGAACAAGGAGTTAAAGATCAGCTTAAAAAAGAAGGTTATAACGCCTATTCTGTGTTAACAATTTCTGAAATTACTGAAACTTTATACGAGGCAGGAAGAATTAATGAACAACAATATAACAGCTTTTTTAAATCTTGATTTTTGCTCTTTAGATAAAAGTTAGTAGAATTAATCAATCAATAAAATTTTGAGAAAATGGCTATTAAACGCAATCAAAATCCTAACCCTCAACCAAAAAAAGAAGAACGATTAACTAACACAAAAAGGAATAAAACACAAGATAATTTAGAAGAAAGTATTCGTCCGCAGTCTTTTGATGAATACATCGGACAAAAAGACCTCAAAGATGTCTTATCTATTATCATTGAAGCAGCTAAAACCCGTAACGAACCTATCGATCATCTCTTATTATATGGACCTCCTGGTTTGGGGAAAACTACCATTTCTCTCATTTTAGCCTCACAAATGGAGGTTAATTGTAAAATTACGGCTGCACCTGCTTTAGAAAGGCCGCGAGATATTACAGGATTATTAGTAAACTTAAAACCAGGGGATATCTTATTTATTGATGAAATTCATCGACTAAACCGTTTAACCGAAGAATTACTCTATCCTGCTATGGAAGATTATCGTCTTGATATTACTATTGGTAAAGGACAAGCAGCGAGAACTCGGAGTATTCCCTTACCTAAATTTACCCTAGTAGGGGCAACCACTAAAGTTGGGGCCTTAACCTCTCCTTTACGAGATCGCTTTGGACTAATTCAACGCTTAAAATTCTATGAACCGGAAGAATTAGCATTAATTATTCAACGAACTGCTAAATTATTAAATACTTCTATTACCGAAACAGGGTCATTGGAAATTGGTCGACGTTCTCGAGGAACTCCCCGTATTGCTAACCGTTTATTGCGACGAGTTAGAGATTATATACAAGTAAAAAAATTCGATAGCATCACGCAAGAATTAGCTGCAGAAGCGTTAGATATTTATCAAGTTGACCCCCAAGGATTAGACTGGACAGATCGCTTAATTTTAGAGACTATGATTAAACAATTTAATGGGGGACCGGTGGGACTCGAAGCGGTAGCGGCCGCAACAGGAGAAGATGCAAAAACCATTGAAGAAGTCTATGAACCCTATTTATTACAAATTGGTTATCTTAATCGTACCCCGAGAGGACGAGTCGTTACAGCTATTGCTTATCAACATTTAGGAAAAATGGGGGAAGAACAGTTATCAATTTTCAATGAACAGTAATTAGTGACAGAAATCAGAAAAAATATTAAAATAGCCAAAGTCTCCAGACAACTCTAGCTTTATTATGTGTTTTTGAGTTATCCTAATAAATTAGTCAGTATATAGTAAAGTATTATGGGAATTGATAGCAGCGAATACCGCCAACGTAGAGAAAAATTGATGCAAAAAATTGGTCAGGGAACGGCTATTTTTCGCAGCGCACCAACATCTGTAATGCACAACGATGTAGAATATATTTTCCGTCAAGATAGCGATTTTTTCTATTTAACAGGGTTTAATGAACCGGAAGCAGTGGCAGTTTTTGCCCCTCATCATGAGGAACACCATTTTATCCTCTTTGTACAACCAAAAGACCCAGAAAAAGAAGTATGGACGGGTTATCGTTGCGGTGTGGAAGGTGCTAAAGAAAAGTACGGTGCAGACATAGCTTATCCTATCACAGAATTAAACGAAAAATTACCTGACTATCTCACAAAAGCGGATCGTATCTATTACCATTTGGGACGAGATAAATATTTTAATGAGGTTATTTTATCCCATTGGCAACGATTAATGAGAACCTATCAAAAACGGGGAAGCGGTCCGGTTGCTATTGAAGATACCAGTCCTATTTTACACCCCATGCGCCAGGTAAAAAGCGAAGCAGAATTAATGATGTTACGTCAAGCAATGGACATTTCTGCTGCTGCTCATAACCGTGCGCGAGAATTTGTTAAAGTGGGGCATTATGAGTATCAAATTCAAGCAGAAATTGAACATACTTTTAAACTTCATGGAGGAATAGGCCCTGCATATCCTTCTATTGTTGCTTCCGGTGATAATGCTTGTATTCTCCACTATATTGAAAATAACCGTCAAGTTCAAGAGAATGATTTATTATTAATTGATGCTGGTTGTTCTTATGGTTATTATAATGGAGATATTACCCGAACTTTCCCAGTTAATGGTAAGTTTACGGGGGAACAAAAGGTAATTTATGAGTTAGTTTTAGAAGCACAATTAAAAGCTATTGAAGAAGTAAAGCCAGGAAACCCTTATAACGAGTTTCATGATATTGCTGTTTGTGTTTTGGTGCAAGGATTGATTGATTTAGGGTTATTAAAAGGAGATTTAGAAGAGATAATAAAAGAGGAAAAATATAAGCCTTTTTATATGCACAGAACTGGTCATTGGTTAGGTTTAGATGTTCATGATGTTGGGGTTTATAAAAAAGATGAAGAAAACTGGTGTCCTTTGCAACCTGGTCATGTTTTAACGGTTGAACCTGGAATCTACATCGGAAAGGATATTAAACCAGCAGAAGGACAACCCGAAATACCTGAAAGATGGCGCGGTATTGGTATTAGAATTGAGGATGATATTTTAGTAACAAAAACAGGTAATGAAGTCTTAACGGCCGCAGTTCCTAAAGCAATTGATGATATTATTTAGAATATTATTGATTCATTTTAGGTAACAAAGCTCCCCTTTTAAGGAGGAAAATTAAGGAAATTATATATTTCCAATCATCTTTCTAAAAGTGAGAGGTGATTGTTTATTTTTCATTTTTGAATCTTCTGACTTTCCATATATTGTGTAAACATTCGAGGATACATAATTAAAAAGTAAACCCACCAAATTGTTACTAACGTTGTCATAATAAACGTTATCCAAACAATATGAAAAATCAACCAACTTCCAACACTTAATACTATTCCTGTCGACAAAATAGACCAGGGTTGACACCACCAGGGTTTATAGTCCCAAATGTTAGATGATTCTAAATTAGATAAGTCTTTCATGATTTTTTACTCAATATTTAAAGTTAATTTTCAGGTAAGGGAATAGGGAACGGGGAACAGACAACAGATAAGTGTATTGGACTGGTTAATATGTCTTAATACAGTGCTTTTTATCTATGTCCGACTACTTAATAGCACTATATTTTTATTAAATCAATCAGATTCCTCGGAATCACATTTTACCATTAATAAATTAAAGATATTCCTCGTTCCTTGGAATAATAATTATCCATTATCCATTATCCATTGTTAATTATCTTTGCTTCATTAATCCAAGTTTTGACCACATCAGTGGAAGGACATAAATCTTTTCGTTGTAATGTAGCAACTTGTAATTTAAGAATTTGTCGATGTAGAAAACTAACAGAAGTTTGGGACAACTGATTCACTGATATAATACCTGAATGTAAAATGAGTCCACAATAATCGCATCCCACACTGGGAACCCTAGCTAAGTCAGCCAAAGCAGCCCATTTATTAATTAATTGTAGTTGACACTTTAATTGATTAGCTAAATGCTGCTTATTTTCTTTAGTTTTAGTTATCTTAAGTAAATCTTGAGTATTATTAATTCCTAAAGATTTTAATTGTTCTTGATTCTTTTTACTTAACCCTGGTAATTGTTCAATTGGCCAATCAGAAAATTGCATAAAATAAAAGCTATAGCAATGGTTTTGATTTTAGGTTTTCCCACGTAAAGTGATAATTAGAAATTTGGGAATGGTTACTTTTACATGGGAAGTGGAAGTTAACGGATAATTTACTATATTTCCATCTAGATGTGAAGGAATAGTTTTTAAGCACCATTTCTTAAAACCTGGACGGGCCATTCCGCTATGTTGAAGTCCGAACAAACCAATTAAAGCTAAGTTAATTAGTAAAGCAATAGTCAAATTTTCAGTTGGTGCTGAATCTAGAGATTTAGGAACCAATAAGTTTTCTTCAAAACCTATTAAGTAAAGAAAGGTCATCAAGAAAGTTAGATAAGCTATTAAGCCATAGATGAAACTTAGAATACGTTTCATAATTATTGTTGATATGGTTATACATAGCAGTTTCGCTTTCTAGTTTAACTGATCAATAGGCATTTAATCTGTTTATTTCTTATTGTGAAGTAAGATGATTAAGGAACAGGTAGAACTATTGACTTTTTACTTCTAACTTTTGACTCGTGAATTTTTTACCTTACTCTTCCCAAAGTCCTAATTCTTTTAAATTATTGCGTAACTTATTAGCTGCGACTTGGTTATTTTGTTCTTCATAAAGACTGATTGCTTTTTTAAAGGCTTCGGAACTTTCAGGAAGTTTATTTAACTTAAAGAAAACCACACCTAAGTTTTGATATGCAGCAGCATAATTGGGAGTTAAAGAGATTAATTTTTCATAAATGGCCACCGCATCTGCTAACCTTCCCATAGCAGTCAATGTCATGGCAAAGTTATAGTATCCTGTGATAAAAGTAGGATCAATTTTTAGTGTAGTTTCATAAGCTTGTGCAGCATTTTTATAGTCTCCCATGCTTTGTAATACTACGCCGATATTGTTATGAGAACCTAGTTTTAAAGGTGCCATAATCGGTTGCTCGATGGCTTTTTGATAATGTTTGATTGCCTTTTCTTTGTCTTCTTGTTTTGCGTAGAGATTGCCTAAATGATAATGGAGTTCGTATAAAACATGGATGTCTGCTTTATTGGATTTTAATCCCTGTTTAAACAGTTTTATTGCTTGTTTTTCTTTGCCAATTTGAGCGTATAAAGCCCCTAATTTACTACAAGTATAGGGATCATTGGGATGTTCTTTGATAAAGCTTTCCATCGCCGTTTGAGCGCGATTATACTTGTTTAAAGAGGCTATCGCTCCTGGTGTGTAACCATAATGAAACACACTAATGGCAGGAAGATCGACAATTTTCCAGTGATTTTCCTTCTTTAATAATTCACTCACACTATCATCAATAATTGCATGATAGGGACGAGCAAAATTGACTTCTGGATGTTTACGAAATAAACGCGAAACTAAAGAATAAGGAGATTGTGATGAGCCAATTTCATGACGGACTAAATTAACTACTAAATTCTCTTCTTTGGCGATCGCTTCTTTAATTTGTGGGGCAACTTTTTGATTTAAAACTTCATCAGCGTCTAAAACTAAAACCCAGTCTCCTGTTACATATTTTAAGGCTTCATTTCTGGCCTCCGCAAAATCGTCACCCCAGGGAAATGTTGGCACAACTGCCCCAAATTTTTGGGCTATTTCTACGGTTTTATCCGTTGAACCTGTGTCCATGACTACCATTTCATCGACAACATTTTGTACACTTTCTAGACATTTTGATAGGATGACTTCTTCATTTTTAACGATCATGCAGAGGCTAAGTTTTGCCATAACAACTCCTAATTTTTCTACTTCTTACGTTCAGGAAAGCGATCAATTTTCGCAATACCATAAAAGATTAATTCTTTATTACGGATACGAATGCGATCTACTTTCAACTGCGTACCATCTAGGGCAAATTTATCTAAGTCTAGCAAGTCATTCACATGAGAAATCAAAGCTTTTCCTAAATTTTTTGCTTTTTCATCTCCTTCATAGTTAACATTGGTAAATTGGATTTTTCGGCGTTCCTCAACCTCTACTTCTGCTGTCATGTCTAAGTTGATGATTTCACCGCTTTTCCCTAATTTAACTTGACTTTTCAGAGTTAATGTTTTACCTTTATTCACTAGCATTTCTGTTTTCTGGAAGTTCAAAGCCTGTCCTTCGTATTCCAGACGTTGCAACTTCTCTACCACAAAAGGAGTATTAAAAGAGGTGGTTAAGTCTTCTTCGGTCAACACAACTCGCATGGTTGCTTGCGTGGGCTGCCTTAGCTTGACCTGTCCTTTAAAGATAGCACTAAAATCAATAGAAACGGCTTGTACATAGAGTTCCATACCTTCTATGCGCAAACCATTGTACATGAGCATTCCGTTGCCAATAAAGTCAAAACCGTCCACACTGCCTTGTAATAACTTAGCAACGGGTTCGGCCCTGACCGTAGCTTCTACTTTGCCGGTTCGCTTAAATAAGGCTGCGATCGCAGCACTAACGGCCTTACTGACGATTTGATCGCCACCTTGATTGGGGAAAGGGAGGGTTCCAAACACAACTGCTGTCATTATCCATTACTGGGTTGTACGCTATTTAATCTTAACATTAAGAAATATTAAGTGCTGTTACATTTCTTAATATCTTAGATAAAAAATGAGAAACTATAGGGTTGAGTCAATTTAGACAATTGGTTTTAGTCTGGGTTACAGGTCTTGATTGTTTCAGAGTTGACCCCTTGAGTTCCTATATTAAATTTATCCTAAATTTGCTCTTTTACGACAAAAATCAAGGTTAAGCTGATGAAGTAGGGAACATTGCGAACATTGAAGCGACAAGGTTATTAAATATGAAAAAATCAAGCTTACTTTCACCTATTGTATTACTAACAACCATTTTTGTCAGTAGCAATGTTGCTTTAGATGCTCAGGCACAAGTGGAGCAACAAGACGAAATTCGCTATGTTCAAGAAGCAGTTAGAATCCTTTATGATCAAGATCCTAATAAGGCTTTCACTGTGCGAGAATTGCTAGAAGATGGTTATCATAATTGTCAAAGAATAGCTAATGCTAATCGTGATCCATGGGGTAATTTAGCACAAGAAGCGATTAGAACTGGTTTAGGGGTTGGGGGTAGTCGTCCTCAAGATAACCCTGAAATGATGCGAATTTCTCAAAGATATCTTTGTCCTAATCGTTAAATAAAATAGTCTCTTAAATCCGAATTAAAAAAGGAGAAACAAAGGAGAAAAACATGAGAATTGAACAAGATAGTATGGGCAAAATTGAGGTTCCATCCGAAGCTTATTGGGGAGCACAAACACAAAGATCCCTCCGTTATTTTGCCATTGGTGATGATACCATGCCTCGGGAAATGATTCGGGCGATCGCTATTCTTAAAAAATCCACAGCTATTGTTAATAAAGAGTTAGGAAAATTAGCACCAGAAAAAGCAGAATTAATTGTACAAGCAGCCGATGAAGTAATATCAGGAAAACTAGATAAACACTTCCCCTTAAAAATTTGGCAAACAGGAAGCGGTACACAAACTAACATGAATGCTAACGAAGTTATTGCTAACCGTGCCATCGAATTAGCCGGGGGTGTATTAGGTAGTAAAGATCCTATTCATCCCAACGATCATGTTAATATGTCCCAGTCTTCTAATGATACCTTTCCCACTGCTATGCACATCGCTGCAATAGAAGAAATAAATCATAAATTATTGCCAAATATTACTACATTACGGGATAGTTTAGTAACTAAAATTAAAGAGTTTCAAGACATTGTTAAAATTGGCAGAACTCATTTAATGGATGCCGTTCCTTTAACCTTGGGACAAGAATTTTCAGGGTATATTTCTCAACTGGATAAAGATATAGAAAGGATACAATTAAGTTTACCTGATTTATATGAATTAGCTATTGGAGGAACAGCAGTAGGAACAGGGTTAAATACTCATCCAGAATTTGCAGAAAAAGTAGCCCAAGAAATCGCTCAAATAACTGATTTACCATTTGTTTCAGCAGATAATAAATTTGCGGCCTTAGCTGCACATGATGCTGTTGTAATGTGTAGTGGAACCCTGAAAACTTTGGCTTGTTCATTGATGAAAATAGCCAACGATATTCGCTGGTTAGGCTCAGGTCCTCGTTGTGGTATTGGTGAGCTTATTTTACCAGCAAATGAGCCAGGATCTTCCATTATGCCAGGAAAAGTTAACCCCACACAATGCGAAGCCATGACTATGGTTTGTGTGCAAGTAATGGGTTATGATGCTGCTATAAGTATTGCTGGAAGTCAAGGTAATTTTGAGTTAAATGTATTTAAACCTTTACTAATTTTTAATCTATTAAACTCCATTCGATTATTATCCGATGCTTGTTCATCTTTTACAGATCATTTGGTTGTAGGTTTAAAAATAAATGAAGAAAAAATTGCGGATTATTTAAACAACTCTTTGATGTTAGTAACAGCATTAAACCCTCATATTGGTTATGATAATTCCGCCAAAGTTGCCAAAAAAGCATACACAGAAAATACAACTTTAGAAGCAGCTTGTATTGCATTAGGGTTTCTCAGTTCTGAAGAGTTTAAAAAAATTGTTAGACCCGAAGAAATGACATAAATCCAGCAATTCTCATTTTGAAGAATCGAACAAGTAAGTTCTGTTTTTAGAGTAGAGAAATGAGCTAAAATTATTCTTTTTTGTTTACTTTTTTTCTTCATATAGTGGATGAATTATGAGATGGAATACTTCCGATATAATTGCCTCATTAGCTTTATTTGTTTCTGTAATTGCTATCGTACCAATTATAGACAATTTACGTCCAAAAGAAATCAAACCATTAAGCTGTTAAACATCTAAATTACTATACTAGACTGACGGGGAGACGGGGGGAAAGGGAGACGGGGAGAGGGTTTGCTAATTTGTTGCTTAACTTCATGATATGTGGTTTAAATGCACAACAGCTTATCACCTTATAGTTATTGTGTTCAAAGAGGTTTCTATGACTTAAAATCAGATCATTTAATTCTTTCATTGGAATGGAAAAACTTACAAAATAAAACAGCGTTAGTTAGAATCCCTTATCTAAAAATTATTCCTAAAGATCCAACCAATAATAATCACATTTATTATACTTATGTTGCTGATTATCTAACAGTTTCAAGGAATAAGACAATTGCAGAAAATGGATGGACTCCTAGTTCTTCATTTATAGTTCCCCCTAAATCAATTTCAGGAGGATGGAGAGTGTTTAGAACTCTTAATTATAATACTGAAGACCCATTATACAATTTTCAATTTACTCCTGGAACAACTTATGATGTATTTATTGGTTATGAACTTAACGGGAAAATAATTAATAAATTAAATCAACCACTTCTATCTTTCAAGATATCTAAAGATCCATCCCCATCTCAAAAAATTGAATGTTATCATTCACATCCACAAAAACTGCTAGAAAATGTAAATTTATATCCTTCCAAATAATGTTTATTGGTGCGCTTAGTTGGTTGGGGAATGCTTTTTGTAGTCCTTTTCGGCTAATTCCTGCTGCTTCGGCTGTTGCTGTAACCCCTTTAACACGGCTAATCATACGTAATGCAGACAGCAAAGCACCTGTGTCATTATTTTTGGCATATTCCTCAAAGATAACTGTTAGAAAACTCTCAATTTCTTCTGGATGTTGACGATAGTATTCTTCTTCAACTTGGTCAAATGTTCTGTATTTACGCATTACTAAGATGCTCCTTTATCTAAACAATAGAAGTATCATTCCAGGCGATCGCTAATTTTTCGATATCTTCATCACTGACATTGCTTAAGAAAGCGTCTCCTGAACCGAGAACATCATAGTTAGACATAGTATCAATGAGGTCTAATAAACCCTCTTGAGTAAGTATTTCATAAGCAGTTTCTCCACTGTCGGAAACCAGTCCAGTATCAAGAACAATATTAGCTTGTTGATTGTTAAAATAGTCCTCAATGCTCAAACTTGAATTAGTTAGTTCTTCTTCTTCGTTATTAGGAGTGTTCTGCACATGAATCAAGAGATTATCTTGATCACGGTTAAACCATAGTTGACTATCAGCAACATCAGCAAACATTAAGAGGTCTTCGCTACTAATATCTTTAATGACTGCTTCTTGGTAATTATGACTGATGATGAAACTATCTTTTCCTTCACCACTGTAATAATTATTGTTAGAACCTCCTAAAACAAAAGTGTCATCTCCTGCATCACCTTTAATGTTATTTTCCTTAGCTTCTTGATCAACCAATAAGAAGTCATTACCTGCACCGGCAAATACTTCCCCTTGGTGTGCCATAATGCGTAAATAATCATCATCTTCTCCAGTTTTAACCGTGTTTTTATTACCAAAGACTGTTACCACATCTTGACCGGCACCAGATTCTACGTCACCATAGTTACCAATAGAAACAACATAATCATTCCCCTCACCAGAGACAACCGCGTTATAGTTCCCCACAGCAACTAAATAGTCTTCACCGTCTCCACCATTTAACCAACTATCGCTACCGAGAACATACAGAGTATCGTCACCCTCACCCCCAGAAAGGTTAGCGTAGCTTCCTGCTGCTAAAGCGAAGTCATGACCTTCTCCCCCGAAGAAAAGGTTATTAATACCGATTAAAACGGCGGTATCATCCCCTTTATTACCGCTACCTTGATTATTTTCTCCCATCCCATAATAGAGATCATCACCATCACCACCCCAGAAGTTATTATTCAGTCCCATCAACCCCACTAAGTCGTTACCATCACCTCCCCAAGTAAAGTTATTGTTCCCTAAACTGACCAAAAGATCCCCGTCTCCGGTCATATAACCACTGTTAGCGAAGAAGTCAAACATTTGCTCTTGCATGGTTTCGATATCACCCTCAAAACCGTTGACCAGTCCTATCATGTCGTCGAGGGTTTTGGTACTAAACAGTTGAGGAATATCAATATCGAAGACAGAAGGTAAGGTTAGTCCCCCAAACCCAAATACTTCAGATGACTCGACAACAGGTACTGCTGGTGGGGTTGCGTTGTCTGTTTCGGGGGTTTCTGTTGCTGGTGGGGTTGCTATTGTTTCCTCTTCTCCTGTAAAGCGATCGCGGAAAGTGTTCAGCGCATCTTCTCCTATATCTAATGCTGATTTTAAGCTATCTACAAGTCCATCAGGATCAATAAACTTGCTGAGGTTTCCATTCCCAAACGCTTCAAACAGTCCCAAGAGATGACGAGGGTTAGTTATATCAAAGTTAGCCCCGGTTTCTTCATCTTTCAAGTCTAGGCCAGCTTTTTGAGCATTTTGACTAACAAACTGAGCAAATGCTTCACGGATACTATCTAAGTCTTCTTGAGTTAACCGTTGCGCATCAGTTGTGGTGATGTTATAGCAGTCGCCAAGGCTATTAGGACATTTTTCTGTTGCCTGTTGCCTGTTGCCTGTTGCCTTAAAATACAATTTATGTGTCCTAACTAACCTGTCTATTGCTATACCTTGTGCATCGTAGGTGAGTCCTAACGCTTCCCCTAAGGTTAAGTCAGGGAGAGAAGCAGAAACCCGTGCGATCAGTTGGTTGAGTAAGTTTCCTAATGCGTTACGGGGGTCATAACTGAGGGTGTTACCCACTTGACCATTTTCGTCGTTGGTTTCTTGGGAAACTATTCCAAACACGGAAGCGATCGTTGTATCTAACAAGGAGGGGATATTATCAGTGAACATAAACTGGTTGTCCCCGTTGGTGAGGATAATGTCTGCACCTTGGCCAGCAATAGTCAGGTTAAAGTTTTGGTCTTTTAGGGGGGTTCCCTGTGCTTCTTTAAAGGGACTTCCTCCTGCTAATACTCGGTTAAACCCTTTATTTAAGGCTCTTTCTGTGTCTGCTTGTAATGCACGGATATTGCGATCGCTTTCACTTCCATAGTCAAATACTGTGTCATATTCAACGCTACTGTTTTGATCGAGACTGGATATTTGCTCGATGATCTGTTGAGCGTTTCCTTGACTCCATAAGTAGTTTTGGGAGTCGTAATAGTTATCTTCGATGGGATCACCGGTCAAGGGATCAATATCATTACTGTCTCCACTAACATTAAACTGAGCAATATCTTCTTTGAGATAACTGACAATATCCGTCGGACCACTAAAGGGACTTTGGAAGGGAGGTAAAGGAATAGACTGATCTAACATGACGATGAAGTCATTACTGACACCATAGTTAAAGCTAACGTTGCGTTGACCGATAAAGAGTTGTGCGCCTTCAAATGCGTTATAGTTACCGATAGTTTGGGTATATTTTGCGGTGTCACCGTCTCCAATATGGACAAAGATATTATTGTCTCCAAATGCAGCAGCTTTAAACCCACCGTCACCCACTTTGATACCGATATTTGTATTACCCCAGAATGCTGCGGTAAACTCTCCATCCCCTACTTGAACTTGTAAGTTACCACTGGTATCTATTTTGTTGCTCTCAAAGTCGGGAAATGGTAGTTGAGAGTCGATGGAGAAGGATTTTTGTTCAATGTTTCCACCGATGGTTTGGCCTTGTTGAATGAGCTTTTCTACGGTGCTGCTGCGTCGTCCTTCTAAGTCGGTTTGACGGGTTTGGGCCACATCTTGGATGGTTTGTTTGATATTATAGACAAAGTCTTCTATGCCGTCGTAATGGGTATATATGGCTGAGTCTTTGAGCTTTGCACGGTAGGTTTCTGCATTATCAACGGTTGCGCAAGCGCGACAATATCCACTAATGATTGTAGTTGTTCCGAAACGACTTAACGCTGCTTCTGCTTGTTGGGAGGTAACTTGTGTGTGTTTACCAACGGTGACATAACCAATGTTGGGTTTGTCGTTAGCTGTGCGATCGCGTAAAGTAGTGAGTAAGATTTGTTCTTGGTTTTTGCTGGTGTCTATCCCTAAACCTTCGTCTTCCCCTCGATACTTGGTTAATAGATAAAGGTTATTTTCACTGTTTGCTGCTTGATATTCGGCAGTTTCGATGTTTTCTATGTTACGGAAGTCGTTAGCACCAATACGGAGATATTGATCGTCTGGACCGAGGTAATGGTTTTCTAGGGTACTGGTATAGGTTCCCTCTAGTTTTTCACCGTGGGAAATAATGGTGGTAGTTTCGGGTAAACGGATGGAACCATCTGCTTGTATGGGGTTTTCACTGCTAAAGATACTAATACGTTGACTTTTATTTCCTTCTATATCAATTTGTACTCGATAAAGGGGTTCTCCACCATTGGGATCTATTATTCTATAAATTGTTAGTTGATCTCCTGCTTCATTGGTAGAGTTATTGATTATTTCGTAGTCTATCCGTTTGGTCGCTTTATCAATACCACTGCTTGGTTCTTTTATACTTGAGTCTTCATTACGCTTATTATTTTTTAGAAATTGAGTTAGATTATTATCAAAAAAATACGTTTCTCCATCAATTGTTATTTGACGAATAGAGTTATCTTCATCATTCATGTCACCATTGTTATTATCATCAATGTTTTCAAATTCAATGTTTAAGACATATTCTGAATCATTCAATCCTATTATCTTTGATGAAGTTAAAACAGTTCCATTGTTTGCATCATCTTTTTCACTTCCTGCTAATTTAGTTGCTAAGTCAAACTGTTCTGGTGTTATCAAGTTATTATTTTTTAACTCATCGACTGCATTATAAATAGCTTGACTTGATTCATCTAATTGAATAGTATCACCATCTAACTTAAAAATCGGGTCAAAAAAATTACTTATTCGTGTGTTTGTACTTCGATCTCCCCAACGAATATTTCCAGGTGCGTAGGAAATAGTATGAATAGCTTCATAAAGTTTATCTTTATCAAAAATTAATCCTAGTACAGCGTCTTTAAATACTTGTAATGCTCGATTTGAAAAAGTATCATTATCATTACCATGAGCATAAGATTTGTCACTATTTGATTCGTCTACATAATTAAATGATTGATTATCTAATGCTTCTAGAAAAGGTTTAACATTCTGTTCTATCGTTTCATCATTCCATTGATTATTAATTGCTTTACCCGCTAACTGATGTAAAATACTTGCGATCGCTGAATCAGCTAATATGTGATTTATACTGTGAGAGTTATATTGCTTTTTCTCAGGTAGTTTTCTTTGACTCGTTACTGCATCATAAATTATTTCATATCCAGATCTCTTATTTTGAATACCCTCAAATATATCAGTATAACCAAAAGCTTCGTTACGTGTATACTTTTTTAAGCTGTCAGCAATCAAATGAGTATTTGAATTCTTAATTAATTCAATGAATACATCCCATTTTAATCCTGTATCAGCTAGACGAAATGTGGAAGAAGATGTACTAGCCGATGTAATATGATATTGATCACCTACTATTTTGTTATCCTCATCAATTTTAGCAACTTTATAAACAGAAAAATTCTTGCCCAATAATTCAGCATCCTGTTCGCTTATGTTGTTGGGTTCCTTAATATCAGAAGACAGAACTAACCCATTAATATTCTCTGTGTTTGCTGTACTTATTAATAAAACTTTATCATCAAAATTGAAAGTAGCTTTAAACGTAAAATTTGGTAAAGATAAAGCATTGTCTAACTTTAATCTTAAATTCTCTATAAAATCGTGAAAATTCTTATTATTTTCTGAACTATCAGCATCATAAAGTTCACGTAAAAAATATTTATCTACACCTAATATTGATGTAACAAGCTGTTCTGTGGACATATATCTATGATACACATCAGGAAGGTTTTGATTATCCAGAGCCTCCGAGACACTCCGAGTGACTCGTATGTTTAACTCGTTGTATCTTGTTAGTATGACATTTGTAAATTTCTCCTTAAACTGTTTTATTATATTAACATCTTCTATCCTTTCATAAAAATCGTTAACCGTCTCCACAGCGCCTACAGAAAAAAGAACACGAATATTAGAAGTCAAATAATGCTCCCCATCAAGCCAACTTTCAACCCCTTGTGACTCTTTCCAAGACGCTTTTAAGCCTGAAATACTATTATCATTTTTACCCACATGAGTTTTCCCATAATTGCCATTTCCTTCTTCTTCTTCCTCTTCTTCTTCTAAACCATTGCCATCTTTCAAGACTGGTAAAATATCAACCTTACTGATGCCCTTATCTAATAAATATTGTTGTTGAGAACTTAAAATACTGTCCTTATTACCCTCGATTTCAGCATCACTAAACTAACCAAAAATATCATCAATATTCACCTCAGTTTGTACCGTTTGATTATCTAAACTACTCCCCTCAAACGCTTTTCTATCTGTCGGTTGATCATTTATATCTCGTTTTTCCCCTTCAGCATTATTCTGAGTTTTATTCACCTGACTATTCGCTTCATTTTGAGCATTATTAGCCTTATTTTCAGCATCAATCACCCTATTTTCTGCATCTTCTTGTTGCTTTTCAGCATCCGTTTTAGCAGACAAAGCATCCGACTGACTTTCATCAGCATCCAGTTGACGTTTTTTCGCTTCTAACGTCGCTTTAGTAATCTCAACTTCCCCATCACTCACCTTGTCATTTGCCGTCCCTAACTGCTCATTAACATTGTTGAAAGTATCATCCAGATCATTATTAACCCGTCCCACAATACCCTGACTAAACTCATTTTGACTGCTATTATTTCCCCCAGATAAAAGTTCATCTCCCTTATCAATATATTGATCCAATACTTCCAACTGACTCACCAAAGTATTAGTCAAATCATCTAATACCTGACTAACTTCTCCCCCATTACCTAAAACCTGTTCAGATTGGTCAATAAGAGAATTTATATCCGTTTTGACTTGATCAACTCCATTTTGCAGTTTTGCCCCTGCTTCCCCTGCTAAACTGCCACTAGCAGCTATTTCTGAGGATTGGTTATTATTATTAATACTCTCGATATTATTCTCATTGAGATTAGAAGAAAGAGTCTTTTCCTCAATAGAAATAGTTTCAGGTTTAATACTATAGTTATCAGACTGCGATCGCTTAGTAATACTCTCCTCATCAAAAGACAAACTAACCGTATTTAAAAGTTGCGGTGTTTCTAAACTATTTTCTGGAGAAAGTTGCTCATTATTTCCCTCTGAAATCGTTTCCTGTCCATTTTCTTCCGAAGTAGGAGGCGCACCCCAAACCAACTGAGAAATGACCTCCGAACCCAGAAAACCCCCTGCGGTTTGTAATAAGTTGCTTCCTAAGTTTTTAGCCTTCTCTAACGCGCTAGACTTCGTTTTAGCAAAAGTAAAGCCATAATAATCTCCATCCCCAATTTTGACAGAAATATTATGATTAGCGTGAGCAGCAAAAATACTATCACCATCCCCTACCTGAACATTAATATTAGCACTGCCTTTCATCACCCCAATAGAAGTCCCATCCCCTATTTTGGTATGAATATTCCCCTCACCTTTGAGAATATTAACCGAGGTACCATCCCCCACTTTAGTAACAATATTACCCTGACCCCATAACACCCCAACTTGAGAACCATCACCCACCGCAGTAATGATATTCCCATCACCTTTTAACACACTAGAAGAAGTTCCATCACCTACTTTCGTGACAATATTACCTTGACCCCAAACCCCTTGTAAGTTGTCTCCATCACCTACATGGGTAATAACATTGAGCTTACTATTAATAATGCCTGTAATAGTATTCCCATCCCCTACTTTGGTGACAATACTCCCTTCTTGACCAAAGATTAAATTAACATCATCTCCATCACCCACATGGGTGACAATATTAGCTTTGCCCCCAACAACATTAACCTGCTTACCATCACCCACTTTCGTGATGATGTTGGCCTCACCCATACTGACGTTGTAACTATTATTATTATCCCCTTCAGTGCTAACGTGAGTAACAATATTACCCTTACCAAAAGCAACATTAATCTGATCCCCTTGTCCCACCTTAGTAACAATATTGCCCTTTCCTGCGGTTAAACCAATAGTATTGCCATCTCCCACATGGGTAAAAATATTCCCCCCACCGATCATTAAACCTGCCGTAGTACCATCTCCCACCTTAGTCAAGACATTACCTGTAGCAGCCATCACCGCTAAAGTCATGCCATCGCCGATATGAGTAGCAATATTTCCCTTACCTCCCATAGCAGCAACAGTGGTCCCATCTCCTACTTTGGTAAAGACATTACCCACAGACAACATCAATGCACCGGTTGTCCCGTCTCCCAGATGGGTAAAGATATTACCCCCACCAAACATGGCCGCAGCCGTCAGATCATCCGGTTGTTGATCATTGACTTCAACTTTAGTAAAGACATTCCCCTGAGCAGCCATCACTGCGATACTATCTCCACTCCCCACATGAGTATAGATATTGCCTAAACCGAGCATTCCAGCAGCACTGAGGCCATCACCCACCTTGGTATAAATATTACCCTTCCCTGCCATTAATGCTAGAGACGTACCATTTCCTACCTGAGTATTAATATTGCCGATACCAAACTGTAGCGCAACAGTATCACCGTCTCCCACCTTAGTTATCCCTCTTTCGTCACTCTAGGCAGAAGAATAACAAAAATCATCCCAAAGATAGACTAAGTAATGTAGATAGTCAACCTCATTTATTTTAGCAATAAGCCTTGGAAAGCCTAAAGAAAGTTGAGGAATTGGAAATACTTTCAACCACTTTAAAATTAAATTAAAGTAAAAATAAGGTTGCAAAATTAACTGAACATTATTTAGAAGAGATTTCCAGCCTTTTCCTTCATCCCATAACTCATGATTTTGAAAAGTTTTTGGAATGGGATTCACGCTCGAATTAAAAGATTCACTCAGGAGACAAATCATCAAATAAGCTGACATTATTAATTCCCACCACTTCTGAATTTGCTCATAGTGGGTAACTCGAAAATCTGCCCATCCCAGTTCACTTTTAGATTGTTTAAATCCATACTCTACCCAAGTCCTTACTCCGTAAATATCCGCAACTTCTTTATATTTAATCTGAGGGATTCTCGTCATCACAAACCAACTTTTTTCTTTAGTTATGTTTTCTTTATCTCTAGTAATTTCCCAATACCTTATCTTCATTCTTTTTCCATAAATTATTTCTCTAATATATCGAATTTCTTTTTTCCCATCCCATCTTATGTGTTCAAATTTCCTCCATTGGTTGACTCTAACTTTTGCTTCTCTTGGAAGCCATACTCCATGATTACTGCGGATAGCCACTGCATATTCTATTCCTAAATTCTCAATTATACTGATAAAATTACTGTGACTTTCCCCATATAAGCTATCTGCTAATACTCTTTTGATTTTAAATCCTACTTCTTTTAGTTCTTTAATTATTTCTATGGCTATTTCTGGCTTAGTTTTATATTTATCTCCTTCTTGTAGTCTTCCTTTAGGTTTAAATACTTTGAATTTTAAGGGAAAGGTCATTCCTTCACAATAACCATAAGCATTTACCGATACTATTCCGCTTTCGATTTTCCCTAGATTTCCTATATATTGTCTTTTTACATAATCCGTGGTCTTCCCCTTTTTTTTATCTCCTGTTTCATCTATTATTACCATTATCTCCTTTCCTTCTAGAATCTTTAAAATAACTTCTAATCTTCTTTTCTCTAATTCTTCTGCTTTCCAAGGTGATTCCGTTAAAAAATGTAATAATCCCTGCTCATTTTTTAAACCAACTAACTTGGCGATCGCAGGCAAACTTTTCCTTTTTATCTCACTGATGATTCCCAGATGAAGATATTTAAACGCTTCATAAGCTCTTACTTCTACAAATAAATCTCTGTAGAGTTCACAGTAAGTATCAACACATTTTACAGTCATTTGAGGAGGGCGAGGCTTAACCATAGTCTCTGTCTGACTTTCAGACTTTTTTCTTCATTGTACCTCTCCCAGAGTGACGAAAGAGGGATATTTGGTGACTTGTTGTTATCTGTTATTAGTCTGCCCAAAGTTTGGTTAGTTCATATCAATAAGCTTTAAAAAAAATATAAATAATAAAAAACCTCAGAATAACTGAGGTGAAATAGGAAAACCTTAAGATTGTCAAGCAAGAGATAATTTTTTAGCTAATAACGGCAGAAACAATGACTAAGCTGGTGACGAATAATGTAGCGATTGCACCCTGGACTAAGTAACGACGTTGTTGAAAAGGAGCAGGATATTCAGCGTAGTAAGGTTGGGGTTCTACTGCGTAGTTGTTGAGAATACCGTTGTCGAGTTGGGTGGTGGTGTACATACCTTGTTGCCTCCTGTGGCTCTCTATGTAAATAATTGTAACAAGTAAAGTAACATTTTGTAAAGAGAACTTGACAAATTATTTTTTAATGCTATCTGAAGAATCAGCTTGCTATAGCAGGAGGCAGGGGGCAGGGGGCAGGAGGCAGGAGGCAGGAGGCAGGAGGTAAAAACCTGGATGCTATTAGGTTTGAGTTTGAAAAAATGTCCTAATTGCCTTGGCGGTTGCTATACTGGCGGTTCCTCGGCTTGCGTACCGCTTATAACCACACCTTGCGGACTGAACTGAAGGAACTGAATAAAAGTTGGTCGCAGGAAGTAGAGGACGACCTCGACAACTCGGCGCAATTGGAGAAGTACAACGATGATCCCTTCGACCCTCATGCCATTGCCAGACTCCGTCCCATTGCCTACCAAAAGGCCATTAAGATGAGTTATATTGATAATCTCATCCAATGGGGCGACAACCTCTTCCGTGAATACAGCATTGAGAGCATTCTCGAAGCGACCATGCTGTATGTGGAAGCCTACGATATGCTAGGTAATAAACCTACCGATTCTGGCCCTTGCGATTTGCCCGCTCCCATGAATTTAGCGCAAATCCGGACTTACTCCAAACAAAAGACAAAAACAAAAACACTTCAAGGTATCCCTGAGTTCTTGATCGAGATCGAACAAAGTCAAGGACCGACGGCTTCTTCGACACAGCCTACGCCCCATAATTTGATTCCGGGGGATTACTTTTGTCTGCCAGAAAACGATAAGTATATTGGCTATTGGACGACTATTCAGCAACGACTCTACAACATCCGCCATAAGCTAAATATTGATGGAGTGCAAGAGAACCTAGCACTGTTCCAACCACCCATCAACCCATTGGCATTGGTGGAAGCTTTTGCCGCAGGAGAAAGTATCGGAGAAGCACTATCCACTCTCCAGGTGGCGTTCCCCTATTATCGCTTTGATGTGCTGATAGAAAAAGCGCGAGAGGCTACCCAACTGACGATTCAACTGGGACAATCTGTCTTAGTAGCCTTAGAGAAAAATGATGCCGAGGCCTTGGCGATCTTGAACAGTAATAACCAACAAAACATTCTGTCATTGACCAGCATTGCCAAGCAAGAGCAGATCGATCAGGCAGGACAAAGCATCGAGGCACTCCAGGCGAGTTTACAAAATGCCACCGATCGCTTGAATCATTATACGCAACTGATTAATAAAGGGCTTTCAGGATGGGAAATAGCACAAACACTATTAGAAATTGAGGCAATTGAATCTCAAACCCTAGCACAAGCTATCAAGGGAGTTGCTGCGATTGCCCATCTTTTTCCTACAATCTACGGTTTTTCTGATGGGGGAGCCAGTCCGGGTTTTTCTATCAGTGAGGGTGCAAGTATTCTAGAAGGAACCGGTAATACATTGAGCATGGGGTCTGGTTTAGCCGGAACCCAGGCCGGGTTCGCACGGAGAGCGGAAGATTGGACTTTGCAACAAACGATCGCACAGGATGATATTGAGCAAATCAAGCAGCAGATATTGGCGGCTCAAACCCAGCAGCGCATGGCCCAACAGGATCTGACCATCCTGCAAAAGAACCTAGACCAAGAACAAAAGGTGGAGACTTTCCTGAAATCCAAGTTCACCAACCAACAGCTCTACCAATGGCTGATTGGCAAAAGTTCAGCCCTCTATTTTCAAGCCTATCAACTGGCATACGAACTCTGTGTCACCGTCCAGCAAGCTTGGCAGTATGAATTGGGCGCAAGCCAGAACTTTATCCAACCGGGCTATTGGAACAATCTGCACCATGGTTTGCTAGCCGGCGAAGGTCTGCAACTATCTCTGCAAAGAATGGAAAATGCGTTTATGAGACAGAATAAACGCAAGTTTGAGATAGTGAAGATGGTCTCATTGAAAGCCGATTACCCTAAAGAGTTTGAGAATTTAGTTAACACTGGCACATGTACGTTTCAACTTGAACAGAAATATTTCGATGCTGATTATCCAAACCACACCTTCCGTCAGATCAAGACCATCGCGCTTTCTTTCCCGGCGGTGCTGGGGCCTTATCAAACTATCCATGCTACCCTGACCCAGACAAGCAACACCCTCACCTGGCCAGACGGCAGTCAGCACAAGGATTTTCGCACCAACCAACAGGTGGCATTATCCCAGGGTCTCAATGATAGTGGTCTCTTTGAGTTGAATTTCAACGACGCCCGTTACCTGCCCTTTGAAGGTACTGGTGCGGTCTCCGCGTGGAAATTGGAGATTCCAACAGCCACCAATCCCAGATTGATTTCTACAGACAACAAGTTGGACAAACTGACGGATGTCATCATTACGTTAAGATATACAGCCTTGCCTAATTGACCAGCTGTGTAGCAACCTGAGTTCGATATTAAGATAATCGCCTTTACGCTAACAGCTATTTTTTGTCCAAAATCAGTGGTCCTAAGTTAGGAAGACCTCCCAAAAATGTGAGTAAAGAAGAGAAGAAACAAGCTCATTTAGATGAAAGCTTTCGTAATGCCATCGAAGGAAAATTTGGACAAGCTAAACGAAGATTTATAGCAGTACAAAAATTAGTTAGGACATTTTTCGTATCCTTATTCTGTCATTCCGAGGCACGAGGAATCTCTATAACGTCCTAACCATAATGAGTAATGCTATAGCTTGAATCTCGTGATGACCAAACTCCCTGAAACCTCGGAAACATCTATTGCTATTACATTTTTAGTTGTCAATCTTTCTAGACTGCTGAGGCAGTTTTTGTCGTTTTTTTTGTCCTTATTTACTAATGATAGAACAGGAGAACTAATTGAGCAACTTCTCATTAATTTTGATTATAGTTTAAACCGTTTTTTTGTGCTGAAACTTATTGATTTGTCAGAAAAATCTTGGTCAAAAGTGGCATAAATTTTTGAGTAACTTTTTCAGCAAACCCTATATTAGGTAGTTCATAGCTTAATTCTTTGATGAATTCCATATAACCACACAGGAATAACAGGTAAACCCTGATTAAGAAAAGCGATCGCACTCTCTCGCTCAAAATCCATTAACTTCAGCATTCCCTCAGAAGTATCAAAAATCAACATTAAACGCCGTTTACTATTCTCTTCAGCAAAATTCGGTTCAATTTCCCGTAACTGCTGCAACACCCCAGATGCAGACTCAAAGGTTAACCCCACCGACAGCAAATATACCATTACAGCTAACTCCACCAACTCAGAACGAGAGTAATAAACACTTCTCCCCGTTCCCGTTGCACTCACCATAGGGACAATAACCCCTTTTTCTCGCCAATACTGTAACTGACGTAGAGTACACCCCGTAATTTTAGCAGCATCCTTAGAAGTAAAAAAAGTTTCTCCCATGACCTCTATTTTACAAAGATTTGCTATAATACAATTATGTTAGTATCAAACATCTTTGTGTAAGTGAAATGAGTCAAATAACTGTTCAATGTCGTCTCATTGCCAAAGAACCAACTCGTCGAACCCTCTGGCAACTGATGGCAGACTTAAACACGCCATTTATCAATGAATTACTGCAAAAGGTGGCACAACACCCCGACTTTGACCAATGGAGACGAGCAGGAAGACTTAAGGCCACAATTATCAAACAATTAGGTGGCGAATTAAAAAAAGATTCCCGTTTTTTGGGACAACCTGCACGGTTTTATACTTCTGGCATTAAGTTAGTAGAATATATCTTCAAATCCTGGCTCAAACTTCAACAACGACTACAGCGAAAACTTGACGGTAAAATACGCTGGTTAGAAATATTAAAAAGTGATGAGCAATTAATCAAGAATAGTGAAACAAATTTAGAGACAATTCGCCAAAAAGCTGCGGAGATATTAAAATCTCATGAAGGTACAGAAAGATTATTTGATACTCTTTTTCAAGCTTATAATAATGAAAAAGATACTCTAACTCGGACAGCCCTGAATTACTTATTAAAAAATTCCTGCAAACTACCCAAAAAACCAGAAAAAGCCGAGAAGTTTGCTAAACGTCATCGTAAAGTACAAATTGCAGTTAAACGATTACAAGAACAAATTAATAGTAATTTGCCTCAAGGTCGGAATTTAACCAATGATCACTGGTTAGAAACATTAGCGATAGCTTGTCACACCGATCCCAAAAATGTTGAAGAAGCAAGAACATGGCAAGATAAATTATTAACTAAACCTCAAGCAATTCCTTTTCCTGTTAACTACGAAACTAACGAAGATTTAACTTGGTCAAAAAATAAAACAGGTCGTCTTTGTGTTAAATTCAATGGAATGAGTGACTTAAAATTTGAAATTTACTGTGACAAAAGACAACTTAAATGGTTTCAACGTTTTTACGAAGATCAACAAATCAAAAAGTCTAGTAAAAATCAACATTCCAGTGCTTTATTCACCCTACGATCAGGACGAATTCTGTGGCAAGAAGGCAAAGGCGAGGGGGAACCCTGGGATATTAATCGTTTAACCCTTCAATGCACATTAGATACTCGTTTTTGGACGCAAGAAGGAACCGAAGAAATTAAACAAGAAAAAGCTGATGAGATTGCGGAATTTCTGATAAGGATGAATGAAAAAGATGATTTAACTAAAAATCAAGAAGCATTTATTAAACGCAAGCAATCAACTCTAGAAAAACTAAATAATCCTTTTCCTCGTCCTAGTCGCCCCTTATATAGAAGAAAGTCTAATATCCTGGTTGGCGTTTCAATGGGATTAGAAAAACCTGCTACCATTGCTATTGTTGATGGAATCACCAAAAAAGTTTTAACTATCCGAAATATGAAACAACTACTTGGTGAAAATTATCCCTTACTTAACCGTCAACATAGACAAAAACAACATCAATCTCATGAACGCAAGGTCGCACAACGAAAAGAATCCTATAACCAGTTTGGTAATTCTGAGTTAGGACAATATATTGATCGTTTATTAGCTAAAGCCATCATCACAATAGCTAAGACGTATAAAGCAGGAAGTATTGTGGTGCCTAAATTAAAGGATATAAGAGAGACGATTCAAGCTGAAATTCAAGCTAAAGCTGAAATTAAAATCCCTAATTGTGTTGAAGCACAAGCCCAATATGCTAAAAAATATCGTATGCAAGTCCATCAGTGGAGTTACGGCAGATTAATCGAGAATATTCACACACAAGCTTCTAAATTAGGGATAGTTATTGAAGAAAGTGAACAACCACTACAAGGCAACTCACAACAAAAGGCAAAAGAATTAGCCTTAAGAGCTTATCAGTCTCGTCTATCTGCTTAAAATTTTACCTGTACCTTGACAATTTGATATAGTATTTATATACTTGATTACGGATGTTAATCGCGCCGTAGCTCATGTTTTTAATTAAATCTCTGAACTACGAAAAATGAGGGTTAGTTTAACTGTCGGTAGATAGTTTTGCTTTCTGACCCTAGTAGCTGTCCACCCTGAAGCTGATTTCTACAATTTAGGTTGTAGAGATGATTAACCTGTAACTTGAGATTAGCTGATAACTTCATTTTATAGGGTAGGTGCGCTCCCAGCAATAAGTGGCGTGGGTTTACCACAGTGATGGCTACTGAATCACCTCCGATCAAGGGGGAATCCACTTACTTTTTCTTACTAATGACGGGATAAAGCATGGTCAAAGACATAACCAAATTTATAGGTTTTAAGTAGATTGAAAGCGAGTCCAGTTACGTCCTATGAAATGAACTCGTTTTAGGGTTGGCTCTAAAAACGTTTGATTCTGAAAAGGCGCATGTGTCATGCTGTAATCTTTACTAAGTAATTCTAGACCAAGGTGAAATCCTTTCTCACTCTTAGCTTGAAGCGTATAAAAGCAACTATTTTTCTATAGTTGTCTAGCGCAAACCCCGAATCCGTTATTAGATATAGGTTGTAGCATTTCTCAGTTTTCATTTTTTTCAAGCCTGTGGCATGAAATGAACTTTTGAGTCTTATCTAGCGCACATAGTTGACAAAGCACTTAGCATATAAGGTTTTTGGACTTCTGGTGTCACAATCTATTTTGATGAATGAGATGGATTGAAAGAACAAATTGACAGCCATTCTTAGAAAAGAAGGAATTGTCACAATCTATTTTGATGAATGAGATGGATTGAAAGGAAAGTTACTCAAGAGCAAGAAAAACAAATGCTTAAAGACAGAGTCACAATCTATTTTGATGAATGAGATGGATTGAAAGTGACTCCTCCCTAGTAATTTTAGATAAGATAAGTTGGTATTAGAGAGGTTCAGTTATATGACAAATAATCTGTTAAAGCGACAGTAATATGTTACCGATGACAAATAATTAGTTACTGTACATAGTTACTGTACAATAATTCATTTATATTTCGCAGGAAATATGGACGTAACTGGATTCGAACCAGTGACCCCATCGATGTCAACGATGTACTCTAACCAACTGAGCTATACGTCCGCACAGACTTCTATCATAACACAGTATTTAACAAAAATGCAAACAATAGTATTTGAGAAGAGCAGTAGGGGTCAACGGCCCTTGACCCCTACCCACCTCTACCCCTCCCAGGAGAGGGCAATCAAAAGAATTAACGACCACCAACGGTGATTTTATCTACTTTTAAATGGGGTTGACCAACGGTAACATAAACACTGCCACTGACGGAACCACAGAAACCTGGTGCTAGTCCTAAATCTTGAGAACACATAGATATTTCGTTCATAATATCCTTAGCAGTTCCGATCAAAGTTGCACCTTTTAAGGGTTTAGTAACTTTGCCATTTTCGATTAAATAAGCTTCAGAAACAGAGAAATTAAACTCACCGGTGGGTCCAACACTTCCCCCACCCATTTGCTTACAATAAATCCCTTTATCAACCGAAGCAAAGATATCATCAACAGAAAAATTACCTTCTGCAATATAAGTATTACGCATCCGAGAAGCAGCAGCATAGGCATAACTTTGACGACGGCCACTACCGGTGCGAGGATGACCAGTACGCATCGATCCCGTGCGATCGGCGATAAAGTTCTTGAGGATGCCATTTTCAATCAAGAGAGTGCGTTGGGTGGGCATTCCTTCATCATCCATATCTACAGTCCCAAAAGCTTTATCGGAACGACCTTCATCCCATGCAGTGAGATTTTCGTGGGCGATTTTTTCCCCTTTCTTGTCCATAAAGGGGGTCGTTTTGTGTTCTATTTGGGTAGTTTCCAAAAGATGACCACAAGCTTCGTGGAAAATAACCCCACCGAACTCATTAGCCATGATAATGGGATAATTTCCAGACTCTACAAAGTCAGCGTAGAGCATTTTACCGGCAGACTCGGCCACCCCTTCGGCTGCACTTTCATAGTCCCATTGACGCAAGAAACCAGGGTCACTGGTATCTCCAAACCGTTTGCCAATAGACGCGCGATGTTCTCCATCGGCACAGAATAAGGAGTAACCCACGGACTGGGTAAGGCGAATATCTCTGGCAAAAGTACCATCACTGGCCGCTACTAAAACTTCTTGCCAGTCGCGGAAATACATAGCCCGACGAGACTGAATATGGTCAGCTTTTTGCGCCATTTTCCCGTTAGCTTGTAATAGGGTGTCTCCCATTTCTTCGATGGAACTACACTGGGGCAACCACATCTCTTTATTTTTGGTTACGGCGTAATCTCTAAATAATTCTAGGTTAATTTCTGGAATATAGGCGTTAGGGGAAGGTAAAGTTAAACCTAAGATGGATAAGCCCTTTTCTAAGGCGGTTTTTAGCCCTTTAAAGGAGAGATCATTAGTGCTAACATAACAGTCCGCTTTGCCCTTAAAAATGCGTATTCCTGCACCAGTGGATAAACGAGGGGAAATGCTAGTAATAGCGTCTTCTTCGGCTAAACAGCTAATATAGTTAACCCTTTCTAAGAAAAATTCTAAAAAGTCGGCACCGGCTGCCCTTCCTAACCCTAAAAGGGTGGAAAGGGGATCTTGCCAACTACTATCAAAGCGATCGCGACTTGATTGATACGATAATTGTGGTAATTCTTTGGAGAGTAACAAAGTTGCTGTCATAAGATAGTTTCCTTAACGGGGTTTGAATATTACAAAGACTGAGTTTATTTTTTATTATCCTTTATCTTCCCTTAAATCAGAAGGGGGGCGATCGCTACTCCAGGCCCACCACGCTTGTTCACATTCGCAGAGATAAAATTCTTGCCATCTTCGGCCATAGTCTTCGGTGATTACTGGGGCCCTTCTATTAATCCAAGCTTTTTGGGCTTTATTGGCACTAGCATGACAGCGAGGACAACGAAATTGTAACCCACGAATCGCTGTTTCTGTCCAAGCTGGAGGAGTGGGGCTGAAAGCATCCATTTTTATTATTTTAAAGGTGGTTATGTTTCTATTTTATACTCATACTTAATTCTCACAACTGTTTAACGAACTGAAAGTTAATGGTGATCACTTAAATAATAGTTCCCAGTGATCGCCAAGGAATTATTTTGTCAAGAGATAATTTCACCTAAATATAGAGATCCCGATCACAGAAGTTTAAATATTCCGTGACTATACTGAAGCGAAGAAAAATAAACTTTTGTAAATTGAGGGAAAATCAGAATGGCTAATCAACAACAGTTAAATATTTTAATGAAGGGTGTAGATAGCTGGAACCAATGGCGAAATGAGAACCCTGAAATTGTCCCTGATCTCAGAGAAGCAAATTTAAGTCAATTAAATTTACGGGGTGCTAATCTCGATTATACTAACTTAGAACAAGCTATATTAGTCAATACCAATCTAAGCGAAGGGTCTTTGAAAAAGGCTAATTTAAGTTATGCTAATTTAAGCGGTGTTATCTGTTTCAAAACTATCTTATCTGAAGCTAATTTAAGTTATACTACTTTAATTAACTCAGATTTAAGTAAAGCCAATCTTGAACAAGCCAACTTAAATCAAGCTTATATTATCAATAGTTATTTAGTTGATACAAATTTATATCAAGCTAATTTAGAAGAATGCGATTTATCTGGAAGTTATTTAACAGGAGCAAACTTAATCGGCACTAATTTACAAGGTGCAAATTTAACTGAAGTAGACTTAACCGGGAGTACATTTGATGAGCATAATTCTGATAATTTTAATTATAAAAAAGATGAAATAGTTGTTGAATATGATTTGTTCCATGAAACTTCTTGGACTCAAGTTCAAGACTTAGTAGATAGTTTCTCAGAAAAAATTGCTTTAATGTCGAGTTATCATGATTATTTACCCTATTTAGAAAGAATTTGGCAAACAAGTAAGTTAGAAAGTATTTATCAAACACTTAGTTAACTTTTCTCTAAAGGTATAGACATATTCTCTTTTTCTAAGACGGGTAATTTTAATAACATTCCTGCAATAAACCAATAATAAACAGCAACTGGGTCAACTGCCAGAGGGTAATAATAAGGATTATAACTAATCAAAAGAATAAAAACCCATAAGCATAATCCCAGTCCACGCAAACCAGGAGTTTTTAAGGAACGATAAGCTTTAAAAGTAAGAATTGTTAAGGTTGTGACAAGACTTAAAAATACTAAATATCCTAAAATGCCAATTTCATACATGATTTGAGCCGGAAAAGTCTCCACCAATATAATCGAACCCAAACGACGAGCAGCACTTGCTGTTTTGCCTAATCCATTACCTAATAGAGTAAGGTGATTATTGATTATCCATCGTATTTGGCCAGCAATAAACTCTTGAGGGGGTGCATATTGCCACCGTCCAATAAAGTTAGCAATTCTTTCATCAACTAAACCAATTTGTGTCGTGATAATTACAGTTAAAACAAAGATAATTCCTAATTTAATTAATAAATTTTTATTTCTTTTCTGCGTTGCCACAAATAGAGTTAAATAAATAATAGGTACTAAAAACAAGGCTGTTCTTTGTCCTGAAATTAACGTGGCAATTAAAACAGCTATTATAGTCACAAAACCGATACCTTTCCAGAGGCGAGAAGGTTCACTAAAACTAACACCATAACTGATAAAACTACTGGCAATCAAAAACCAAGCCCATTGCCAAGGTGCTACAAATGTTCCTGGTAATCTAATTAAGTTTCTTCCAGGGTTAAATAACACAGAACCTCCGACAAAACATTGAGCGCGTAAACTAGCAGAAGTATTGGAAGGTGGCGGCAAATCAGTGTTTCCTGGACAAATACCATGAACTAATAATAAGTATTGAATTAAACATAAAGTACAAGCAATAAGAATTAGTAGCAATAAAACACGGTTAAATAATAGTAATGTTTTCTGATTATTGATACAATAGTAAGCACAAAATATTAAGGGAATATAACCTAGCCAAACTTTTAAACCTACCAACCCCATTAAAGCAACTTTATCTTCGCTGTTGGCAAAATCCATAGGAAGATTCACAAAAAAGAAAGTTAATAAACAACTAAAGGCAAAACAAGCGATCACTATTATTAATGATTTAAATTTTAATGGTTTCTTTTGCCATATTTTGTAACTAATTAAAATACCTATTAAAGCAGGTAAATAAAACCCATCTTTGGCCAGATGAAATAAGGAATAAGAAGCCCTAAAAATTATCCCTCTACCAAAGGCTTGAAAAACCTCTGCTACAGCATAAGTAATGGTTCCCCCTAAGGGTAAATAAACTAAAAAAGCTAACAAACCCCATCGAGGAAATAGGTAACACAATACACCACAGGGAACTAATAATGCTGCGAGAATAGCTACTTGAGTGCTTGCTATAATTAGACCAAGAGAACCAATAAAAACCGAAGTAAATAAGACAGTAATAATCAGGATTATCTGTTTTTCAGATTGCATTTTTTAGCTCGCTAATGATACTCAAAAAAAAAAGTTAAATATTGTTAAATTCCTTGGCCTTTTTCATTAAACTCAACTACTGTTTTTTCTGATAATTCATGAGTAGTCATAGCGTTTAAAATGTCCAAGGGAACTGTTAAATGATGCGCTCCTGCCTGTAGTGCATCCGCAGCTTCTTGAGGTGATTTTAAACTAGCTGCTAAAATTTCAGTGTTACTACCTTCTAAAACCTTAGCCATCTCTTTAACTAAAGATAAACCATCTCCTAGTAATCTCGTTGCACGGTTAACATAAGCAATGGCATATTTAGCCCCTGCTTCTTTGGCAACAGCAGCTTGTGCGCCACCATAAATAGCAGTAACAGCGCAAGAAATATGAGGAGATAGGGTTGCTGTGACTTGAAAACCTATAGTTGTGGCGGGAATTTTTAAGACTGTTTTTTCCCCTATTAATTCATAGGCTTTTTTCCCTTCTGCTATCATAGTTTCAGCTTCGGTTGATGTTAGTTGATAGTAAAGTTCACCGGGACTTATATTAGTTAATTGTTGCAGGGTTTCTTCTGGAGATAAGTCACTTTTTGCTAGTAAAGTTGGGTTAGTAGTTATACCTTTTATCCAGCCGTATTTTATGGCTATTTTTGCGTCACTAATGATGGCAGAATCAAGATAAATCATGATATTGAAAAAGTAAGCTCCTTTCTAGTAAACTTTTCACATAGACTATATTGTAGCTTCATCTGTTTCATCTTGACTCAGTTATATAGTCGTTTGAACACACCCCATCGCTCATCAAAGATTATAGATGGGGATTCACTTGCACCCAGAAGCTTTTAGACTTCTAAGTGTCCCCAAGGTTACTGGTGTTCTCAGTGTATTTGTAGAACTTTGGCTAACAAATACCTTAGAGAAATACTTATCACCAATTAAGACAGAATACCAATACCTTGCCCCAATATTAT
>NZ_JASJEB010000169.1 GCF_030064895.1 Crocosphaera sp.
AATGCCAGGAGGCGGACTTGAACCGCCGACACGAGGATTTTCAGTCCTCTGCTCTACCAACTGAGCTATCCCGGCTAAAGCACTTATTTATTTAGCGCTTAACAAGCATAACAAATTTTTTTGACCAATGCAAGAGTTTGGCTGAAAAATTTTTAGCTGGTCAAACGCTCAAAACAGAGAAACATAAATGTTAGAATGTGATCCATAGCTAGGGGTGTCTGTGGAATAAGGCTGAGAAAAACCCTTAGAACCTGAGACTGGGTAATACCAGCGTAGGGAAGCTGTTTATAGAGGTATCAAAGTATGAGAACACAATGGGTTGCCAAGCGTAAGGGACAAAGCAATGTCTCTCAGATGTATTACGCACGTCAGGGCGTTATTACTGAAGAAATGGACTATGTAGCCAAACGGGAAAATCTACCCCCTGAATTAATCCGTGAAGAGGTGGCACGGGGACGGATGATTATCCCTGCAAACATTAACCATACTAACTTAGAACCCATGTGTATTGGGATTGCTTCTAAGTGTAAGGTGAATGCTAATATTGGTGCGTCTCCCAATTCGTCTGATTTAGATGAAGAGGTGGCTAAACTGAATCTAGCGGTTAAATATGGTGCTGATACGGTGATGGACTTATCCACCGGTGGGGGAGACTTAGACACCATTCGCACTGCTATTATTAAAGCGTCTTCGGTTCCCATTGGGACTGTTCCCATCTACCAAGCTTTAGAAAGTGTTCACGGTAAGATTGAAAACCTTACCCCTGATGATTTTCTGCATATCATCGAAAAACACGCCCAACAAGGGGTAGATTATATGACCATTCATGCAGGTATTTTAATCGAACACCTGCCTCTAGTTAGAAGTCGTTTGACGGGTATTGTGTCTCGTGGGGGTGGTATTATTGCTCGTTGGATGTTACACCATCATCAGCAAAATCCTCTTTATACCCACTTTGATGAAATTATCGAAATTTTCAAGAAATATGATGTTTCTTTTAGTTTAGGGGATTCTTTACGCCCAGGATGTACCCATGATGCTTCTGATGAAGCACAACTGGCAGAATTAAAAACTCTTGGACAACTCACCCGTCGCGCTTGGCAACATGATGTACAGGTGATGGTAGAAGGACCAGGCCATGTACCGATGGATCAAATTGAGTTTAATGTGAAAAAACAGATGGAAGAGTGTTCTGAAGCACCTTTCTATGTGTTGGGTCCTCTGGTGACAGATATTGCTCCAGGTTATGACCATATTACCTCGGCGATCGGTGCTGCTATGGCGGGTTGGTATGGTACGGCCATGTTATGTTATGTGACTCCTAAAGAACATTTAGGGTTGCCCGATGCAGAAGATGTCAGAAATGGCTTAATTGCTTATAAAATAGCAGCACACGCAGCCGATATTGCTCGTCATCGTCCAGGGGCCAGAGATCGGGATGATCAACTGTCTGAAGCTCGTTATAATTTCGATTGGAACCGTCAGTTTGAGCTATCTTTAGATCCTGATCGAGCTAAGGAATATCATGATGAAACGTTACCCGCAGACATCTACAAAACGGCTGAATTTTGTTCTATGTGTGGTCCAAAATTCTGTCCTATGCAAACGAAAGTAGATGCAGATGCTTTAACAGAATTAGAAAAATTCTTGGCTCAAAAAGACAGAGAAAAAGTTGCTCCCTAGCACTCTATTGTGGGGTGGGTTAGACGATTAGAATTTAGCTTCCCTGCTTTCATCCCGATCCATAGCGACAGCTATCGGTCGGGGTTCTTGTTTTTGTGTGGTTGGGTTGAATTATAGCGGTTTTCAATTGGGTGTATCAAGATTTTAGTTAAGTTGAGTGTGGGAAGTGTGGGGGGAATTGTCATTTCCCTCCTTAGTCTATTGATATGAAAACTGCTATCAGAAGAAATTAAGAAAAAATTAAAGAAAACAAAGTTAATAAGATGTTAACCCAAATGGAAGGGTTATTGCTTTACTATTACCAGTAGCCTTGCTATCTGTATAGATTATCCAAAGGGGAAAAGAAGTTGAAATCAGCCCTAATTCTCATTGATATCCAAAAAGACTACTTTCGAGACGGTTACATGGAGTTATTTGGCATGGATTGGGCAGCCCAAAACGCAGGCCAGTTGCTAAAATACTATCGGGAAAATCACTTACCCGTTTTCCATATACAACACGTAACCAAAGGGGAACCGAATGCTGCTCCTTTTGTAGAGGGAACCCCAGGAGCCGAAATAGATGACAGTGTCAAACCCCTTGAAGGTGAATCAATCATCTCTAAATATTATCCCAATAGCTTCAGAGAAACTAACCTACTGCACGAACTCAAAAAGATAGAAGTCGGAGAATTAGTCATCTGTGGTGCGATGACTCATATGTGCGTCGACTCTACCACCCGTGCAGCAGCCGATTTAGGATTTCAATGTGTCGTCATTCACGATGCTTGTGCCACCAAAGACCTTGTTTTTCGTAATCATTTAATTCCAGCTAGAGAAGTCCATTGCACCATCCTCAGTGCCTTAGAAGTTGCCTATGCACAGGTTCTTAGTCTGCAGGAATTTTTGGCACAAAAAACTATTCCGTCTGGCTAAGCTTAACGGAATTGATCAATAGCCAATATCATTAATAGAAGAGTAACCCCATGCCTTTGAATCATCAATCTGACTCCATAAAAGTCTTATCAAACTTTCTAGAGGAAAGATCACTCAATGACAAACCAACAGGACTACAACTAGAAGCTTTTCAACCCGAATTATTCCGTAAAAATGTCGAAGTTGCTATCTCTAAGCTAGAAGAATATTTAGCAGACAATTCGATCCGAGGCATTGATCTCACCAACCCTTATGAACTTTTAAAACAAGCCAAAGATATCATGAACGCCCCAAGCAACCCATTGGGTTCAGGGGAACAAGAAAAACTAGCAGCCATCCTTGACCTATACTTGAAAACAGGTATCGCCGTTCACTCCCCTGGTTATATGGGGCGACAATTTTCCGGTGTTATTCCCTTGGCCGGTATTATGGACTTGGTGAACTCCACCATTAACCAGCCATCCTCATTTTACGAAGCAGCACAGTTGCCCAACGTAGTTGAGGAAATCATGGCCAATGAATTAAACCAGTTCATCGGTTGGGAACCGGGAACCTTTGCGAGTAAAGTCAGTGAAGAGGTCGCCCCCTCCACTGCTCTCCAAAACGGTGCGTGCGACTTTCACCGCACACCGCTCCTCAGTCTAACGGCTGTTGTCATCAGCACGTAACCAGCATATCGTTTTCCCATCTGTAGTCATCTGGGATAATGGAAACCACGCGGTCGTAGCTGCCATCCGTTCTGGTCTTTTCATCATGGCAATGTCGATGGAGCAGTTGATAATTCTTGTATTCATTCTTACCGCCCTTTGAACGGGGAATGATGTGGTCAACTTCTAATAAATCTCCATCTCGGAAAAACAATTCGCAGTGGGCGCATTTCCCGTTTTGCTTCTTCAGCAAATAAGCCTGTCGATTTGGCATTTCTGGGTGCTTGCCCATTCTTGTACTCCAATAGATTAAATCGCCATCGTAGGGACTTTTACTCCCTTTGACTTTGACATGACGGACAATTGATGTTTCTGCGTGTCTTAGTAGCACCGCAGGGCAAGCCCCATCGGGTGATGTAGCAAATGTCCAATTGTTGCCACCTATGTTTTTGAAGTATTTGGATTTTACCCACTTACTTCCTTTCTTGCGGTGGCGTTTTATACCCCATTTCCAGAGCTTCCAGAACATCAGATGGTCAAGCCTTGAGAAGACTTTTTGACTTACTCCTATAGAGAAGTAATTGCACCAACCTCTGATAATAGGACTTAATTTCTGAATTAGAACATCTTGACGTTTGCTCTTATGGTCATTAATGACATCCTTTATCTTTTGGTAGTGCTTTTTCTGACTTTCTTTACTGGGGGTGATTATTGTCTTGAAACCAAGTAGCTTCCCGTTTACCCTTCCCGAGTTGAATTTATTCGCCTTATATTGGCGGATATTGAAGCCAAGGAAGTTAAATCCTGCTTCTTCGTTTTCTAGGTTTTCAAGGGTGTGAGCTAATCTTGTTTTACTTGGTTTTAGTTCCAGACCCATTTCTGCCAACCACTCCGACATCAGATTTTTGCAGCGTTTAACTACTGTCAAATCTTCGTGTAGGATAACAAAGTCGTCAGCGTATCTTATGACACTTACTGATTTTTGCTTCTTTTTCCAATTTATTTGGTGACCTTTGTGATTTCTCATGTCAAAGGTCAGTGCTAAATCCTTTATTATTTCTTCCATACCGTGTAGGGTTATGTTTGCCAAAAGAGGTGAAATAACTCCTCCTTGTGGCGTTCCCTCATCTGTCGGAAATAACTTCTTACTATCTACTACACCTGCTTTTAACCACGCTCGAATTTGTCTCCGAAACGTGGGGAAGGTGTTTAGTTTATGCAGAAGTTTTTCGTGGTTGATACGGTCAAAACACTTAGCAATATCGGCATCAAGCACGTATTTGGATTTTTGTTTTATAGCACTAAAGATGGCTGCTATGGCATCATGGGCTGAACGTCCTGGTCTAAACCCGTAGGAGTTTGGTTCAAACCTAGCTTCCCATTCAGGCTCTAGGGCTAGTTTAACTAACCCTTGTAAGGCGCGGTCATACATGGTAGGTATTCCCAAAGGTCGCTGTTCCCCATTAGGCTTGGGTATCCAAACCCTCCGAGTTGGTTTAACCTTTGTACCCAGTTTCAAATTGTTTACGAGCTTAATACGTGCTACTGGGGACAAGGATTTAACCCCGTCCACTCCTGCCGTCTTTTTTCCCTGATTATCTTGGGTAACTCTACGCACCGCTAAAACCTTGGCAGACCTTGACTTTACTAACAATTTTTGGAGTCTGCGAACTGCTTTGACATCTCCACGTTCAGACGCTTTGTAAATCCTCTTTTGCAACTTGTAAATACGTTTTTCCAGCTTGCGCCAGTTAACGTCTTCCCATTTATACTTCGCCAAATTTGGTGAGTTCATAACATATTTATTGCTACTTGTAGCTTTACATTCCGTTATACCGTGAGTCCGTCTGCTTGTCCTTACTATTACAGCAAGGCGTTTGCTTCTGACTCTATCTTTCCCTCCTGCTACCTACCTTATAGAAGTAGATTTTGCATCTTAGCTGATTACTTGACCAATCGACCTTGACCAAGAGTAAGCAGGTGGGTTACTTCGTTCCCGATGACCTTTGTTTTGTCTCTTTAGGAGGGATGCTCTTCACCGAGTCTTTGAGTGGCACTTGATTTGTCTTACCATACATAAAATCACTCTGACTAATGCCCTTTTGGGACTCCCAGTGTGTCAACCTGATTTCACTGGTTGGTGGTGACGGTGATTCATTCACATCCTTAGACCATGTTCTCCATAGAGACTTGCTCACGGGGTTTAGACACAGGTTGTCCTTTCCTTTCCGCTTTTATTCTCGCTTAAGGGATTGATGGCTAGTCGCTATCCTTGAGAATATGCTTTCAACTATGTGCCTTAGTGGTGGGACTTGCGCTTTCTAGGATACTGACGTTCACCTACAAGGTCATCGAGTTGTCATCTAGAGGGGATTAAAGTGCTTACTCAATCCTTAAGGATTACCCCCTAGTTGCCAGTCATCCCCCTGCTAGGAGCAGGTTTCGACTGAACGAATCGCACATGGTTGCCACCCTTCGGGTTTTTCACCAAATGTAGGTAGCCAATCATTATCTAGAAATGAAGCTTTAGAGGTATAACTTTCTTCAGTTTCAATAAACTTAATGCCGTATTGTTGGCACAATTGTTTAATTCGTTCTTTAAGTTTACCTGTAGGAATTGAAACAAAAGATTGATTGTTCTTTTTGCCTAGATTAACATTCTTTTTTTGTTCTTCATTCCAGCCAAAAACAACCACTCCAATTTGATGCTGAAGACAGTGATTAATAA
>NZ_JASJEB010000076.1 GCF_030064895.1 Crocosphaera sp.
TACACCTAACATCTAACTCCGAACCCCGAACTCCGAACTCCGAACTCCTAAAACTAGAAAACTGTGTACCTCACAAGTATGAGAATTGCTATATTACTGAACTTTCCAATCTTTAATATTCCAAGTATTCCTATCCCAAGGAGTTAACTCAAACCCTTGTAAACGGTTACTAATAGCGGTAACATCAGCGCGATGAACTAAAGGAATAACAACAAAATCATTAATCAAAATATCATTCATTTTAATAAAGAGTTCTGCTCGTTTTTTAGGGTCTAATTCTTGGGTTGCAGCTAACCATAATTTATCATATTCAGGGTTACAATAACGGGAATAATTATTGCCCGCCCACTTATTAGCTTTTTGGGTAATTTCATCGCATTTATAATCTTTCATATAATTGCTAGGGTCAGGACTATAATTGCCTGTAGTAAACATTTGTAAATCAGCATAAAAATGTTCAATGGTATCATTATTAGAGGGGTCACCTGAGAAGAAAATACTAGCATCAACACTCTTTAATTCTACGTCTACTCCAATGGTTTCTAATCCTTGTTTAACAATTTCTTGGGTCTTTTGACGCAGAGGATTAACTGATGTTTGAAATACTACTTTCATCTCCACACCATTTTTATCCCTGGTGCCATCATTATTACTATCTTTCCATCCAGCTTCATCTAATAATTGTTGAGCTTTTTCTAGATTAATTTCATAAGAATTATTCGGAGAATTATATTCTTGAGGTAACAGTAAAATGTTAGCTGCAGGTTCACCTGTAATGCCATATAATTGTTCACTAATAGTTTTTCTATCAATGGCCAAACTAAATGCTTCCCTGACTTTTTTATCCGTCAAAAAAGGATGAGGATTATCAATATTTGCTCTTTCTCCTTCTGCTGTAGCTTTATTAGGATCAGAAAAATTCAATAAAATACGCTCGCTTAAAGTACCTAAAAGTGAAACAGTTTTTCCTTTTCCTCCTGTTTCTAATTGTTTTAAAACAGGGGCTTCTATTTGTAGGTTAAAAGCGTAGTCTGCATCCCCTGTTTGTAACACAGCACGAGCAGCAGAGGTTGCGTCACCTCCTCCTTTTAATTCAATGCGTTTAAAGCCTAATTCTTCAGCATCTCTAAAGTGAGTATTAGGTTCAAAAACAACAACATCCCCAGGCTTAAATTCAACAACTTTATAGGGTCCAGTGCCAATTGGTAATAAATTGGCGGGAGCTTCCCTCACATTTTCTCCATTATATTCTTCGTAAATATGACGGGGTAAAATAATTCCTGATGCACCAATAAAAAAGCGATTCCAAGCAGGATTTACTGTTTTAAAAGTAATTTTAACTGTGTAGTCATCAATAGCTTCAACTTTGTCAATAATTTCGTAATCCCCTGCGCTGGTTGCTCCAACTGCAGGATTACTTAAAAATTCATACGTAAAAATAACATCTGCTGCTGTAAAAGGTGTCCCATCTGACCATTTAATATCCTGTTTTAATTTCCAAGTTACTGACTTACCATCCGCAGCAATTCCTCCATTTTCACGAGAAGGAATTTCAGCAGCTAAAAATGTAATTAGTTTCCCATTTTTATCATAACTAGCTAAGGGTTCTAAGGTGATTCTACTCGCCTCTAAATCTTTTGTTCCTGTAGATAAATGAGGATTTAAAATAGTTGGTGCTTGCCAATATAATAATCTTAAAGTATCACTATCATTTGAAGAACTGGTAGTATTATTTTCTTGAGAATTACACGCTGTTAATATAACAGATGTTCCTAAAAATAAAGACAATAACCAACGATAAGAACCATCATAAAATAATTTTTTAAACACAGATATAAAACTTCCTTAGAAAATTGGGTTCAGGCTAAATTGTAACAGATTATTGCTCATTACTAGAAATCACTGAAGTCTAAGGGAAAAAGTTAACTAACTCAACAAAATACTACTTAAGTAGATGGTTATCAACGAAAGGTGGGAATACTAATAAAAAGCCTATAGGGTTTCTTAAGACTTATGAGATACACTCTACCTTCCCCTAGAGACTTTCTTTGCAAAGTCTCTACAAAAAAATATGTACATCACGAGTATGAGAAGTTCTATATAAACTTTAGCCAAAAATTACTTATGAAACCTTTTATTTCTCGTCTTTTGATTCTTTCTCTTTGCCTCACCCCTGTTGCCTTAAGCACTATATCTCAACCCAGTTGGGGACAAAGTGAAAGTGTTGAAACTACTATACAACAATTGACAGAAGACGCAAAAACCCAAACCAAACAAGGTCAATCTCAACAGGCCATCGAAACTTGGCAGAGAATTCTCGATCTTGCTGAACAACATGATAAACAAAACCTACAAGCTTTTGCTTTAGTGGGTTTGGGCTTAAATTATCATGAACTGCAACAACCTACTACCGCTTTAGAATACTATGAAGAAGCTTTACCCATCGCTCAACAAAGTGGCAATCCCCGTCTGTTAGCGGCTACTCTTAATAACATGGGAGCTTCCTATCAAAGTTTAGGACAACATCAAGAAGCCTTAACTTATTATGAACGAGCCTTGCCCATTACCCAAAAAGTGGATAAACCAGCAGATATCGCCAAAACATTGAATAATATTGGAGAAATAAACAGTTTGATGGGTAAAGAGGATAAAGCTATACATTACTACCAAGAAGCTTTATATATAGCTCAAAGGGGAGGAGACGCTCTCCTAGAACAAAAAATCCTTAATAACATCGCTAAAATAAATTCTCCATCTCCTTGAAACTCCCAAAGTTCAACGCTGTGGCGTTATAACGGGGATCTTCAGATTGACATTTTCAAAATAATGTAAAGATATGTTGCAATGTTACAAAGAGTTTTGTTAAGATTGTATTCAAGCACTTGACTTAATTGCACTTACCGAATAAGTAGGCATATTACTATGGATAACCAAGAATCTAAATTAGGCTTTACCGCATTTGCTGAAAACTGGAACGGTCGTTTAGCCATGCTTGGCTTTGTAATCGGTATCGTTACCGAATACATGACTGGACAAGGCATCCTATCTCAGTTAGGATTAATGTAAGTAAACAATTGAGAATCATTCTCAAACTAGACATCTCAAAACAGCGTAGTCAAAAACAGGTACATTACTATGGATAACCAAGAATCTAAATTAGGCTTTACCGCATTTGCTGAAAACTGGAACGGTCGTTTAGCCATGCTTGGCTTTGTAATCGGTATCGCTACCGAATACTTCACCGGACAAGGTATCCTATCTCAGTTAGGCTTAATGTAAGGCTTTACTGAAGTCTGGGAAGGCATAGGATTAAGAATTCTTCTCATCTAAATTCCCACTGTTCAATGCCTTGGTATTATGACAGGGGTCTTGAAATTAACACTTTCAAGAAAATTTAAAAATATCTTACAAAGTTTCACTAAGTTTTGTTAAGATAGTAATCAAGAACTTGACTTAATTGAATTTACCGAACACACGAGGTATATCACTATGGATAATCAAGAATCCAAACTTGGCTTTACCGCATTTGCTGAAAACTGGAACGGTCGTTTAGCCATGCTTGGCTTTGTAATCGGTATCGCTACCGAGTACTTCACCGGACAAGGTATTCTTTCTCAATTAGGCTTAATGTAAGGATTTACTAAAGCCTGGAAAAGGAAGGCATCGGATCAATAATCCTTTGGTCTTCCCTTCTAACAATATCGATTATTTATCATATCAATTATAACCTCCGAACTCTAAACTGAGCTTTCGGAGGTTAAACTTTTGTTAACTGTACAATAATTTGCTTTTTATCTGAATATAAGAACTCAGATAATCTTTCTTTTGTCAAGAGCAGCACTTTACAAAGTTTACACGATTTAGTACATAAGCTCAAAAAATATTCAAAAATAAGGTTTAAACTGTTTTTAATGTCATCATTTGTGGAATGAGAAAACCAAGTATTAGGATTTTTCAGGGTTAAATCTTTAAGTTGACATACGTACTGTAGATTTTCATCGTTACAAATATACCTCAAAACCAGTAAATTCGTCAACTATTGAGAAAGATTCCTACACATTACAAACTGTAAAGTTAACGAAAATTTTAAATAATTGATAATAAATTGCTTAAAAGATTAACTAGACTTATAACAATGAGAAAAATAAGATCATAGTAGGGTGGGTTCGGGGTTCGGAGTTCGGAGTTCGGAGTTCGGAGTTCGGAGTTCGGAGAGTTAATAATAAATTACCCAAAATATTGCGAGAATGCCCTCGCTATAGGTAAGGGGGACGCATCGCAGCTGTAGGCAAGTACCCCCGAACCCTTAGCGACGGGATGAATCGCAATCAATAAATAAACTACGTAGCAAAGATTTAATTCTACCATAATTGCGTAAACCATGTTAAAATAAGTATATCCCAGGTCGAAAATTAATCAATGCTAGTCGTAGAAGCAAAATTAAAAAACGGAACACCAGAGCAATACCATAAACTAGATGAAGCCATTAGAACATCTCAGTTTGTGCGTAATACCTGTGTCCGTTATTGGATGGATAATAAGGGAACAACCCGTAATGATCTCCAAAAACTTTGCTCTCAATTAGCTAAAAATAAAGACACACCTTGGGTAACTTTATTAAACTCTCAAGCTCGTCAATCTGCTGCTGATAGAGCATGGCAGTCAATTAACAGGTTCTACCAGAATTGTCGTGCCAAGATATCAGGAAAGAAAGGGTTTCCTAAGTTTAAAAAATATAGTCGTTCTGTTGAGTATAAATTAACGGGATACAAGCTATCCGATGACAGACGTAAAATTAAATTCAGCGATGGTTTTAAAGCAGGAGAATTTGATTTATGGTGTAGTCAAAGAACATTAGTTTATTATTCAGAACAACAAATAAGGCGAGTTAGAGTTGTTAGACGTGCTGATGGTTATTATTGCCAGTTTCTAATTGATGTAGAACGTATTGAAAACCATGAACCAACGGGACAAGTAACAGGAATTGATCTGGGCTTAAAAGAGTTTTATACTGATGCTCAGGGAAATACTGTTGATAACCCTCGCTATTTGAGAAAGTCTGAGAAACGCCTTAAAAAAGCGCAAAGAAGATTATCAAAACGGTTCCGTAAAGGTAAAAAGCGGTGCGACCCCGGCGATTCGCAATCGCCTAGGGAACGCGCACCAAGACAACAATCTAACAACTATCATAAGCAACGGCTAAAAGTAGCCAAACTTCATCTTAAAGTATCAAGACAGCGTAAAGACAGAGCAATTAAAGATGCTTTGGCGTTAGTCCAGTCTAATGATCTGGTGGTCTATGAAGCTTTAAAAGTTAGAAACTTGGTTAAAAACCGTAAACTTGCTAAATCGATTTCTGATGCTTCTTGGTATCAATTCACTGAATGGTTGAATTATTTTGCTAAGATTTATCGCATCGTTTGTATTGCTGTACCTCCCCATTTCACCAGTCAAGATTGTTCAGTTTGTAGTACAAGAGTTCAAAAATCATTAAGTACCAGAACTCATCAATGTCCTAATTGTAAAACAGTCTTAGATAGGGATCATAATGCAGCAATCAACATTCTTAAAAGGGGTTTGAAATATTTGGGAGAACATCTCAACGGTAGCGTAGGGCATACGCAAACCGACTCCATCGCCTTGGGAGAGTCCGACCTCTGGGTTGTTAATGGCAACATTGATAATCTAAGTTGTCTCGTTGAACAAGGAATCTCTAGTAGTGATACGGAGAGAATCCCCCACTATATTGCGTAGCAAGAGCGAAGCAATTAGTGGTGGGAGTATGTCAATAGACTTAACTAAGTTACAGGGGTAGCTGTGAAAATTAAATACAACAAAACGGCTACAAATAGAACCAAAAGTTTAACAATCAAGTAAGTAACACTATTAGGATATAGAAATGTATTAATCATAATCCCACTCCTTGAGAAATAGTTTTAATGTTTATTTACTTCCCTATCTTCATTGTGTCGTAACAATAAGATTTTGTTGTCTTGATTAAGTAAAAATTTACATATGGTTATCGAGTGGCTTAAATTTCGGGTTTCCCCTCAATCTAGGGATGTCTTCATTCGATTGGACAACGAGATATGGACAAGCACTTTAGGGCAGTTTCAGGGTTTTCTGGGCAAAGAAGTCTGGATATCTCCTGATATTCCCGACGAAATTACTTTAATCATTCGTTGGGAAACCCGTGAACAATGGAAAAAGATTCCCTTATCTGTTTTAGCTGCAACAGAAGAAAAATTTGCTGAGCAAATGCAAAATCATCTTTATGAAATGACCGAAGCTAAGGAATATCAAATTAGAAAATTTCCCAATTCTTAATTGATCTAGAATGAAATAGCCCTGAATGAAGATATGGAGAGCCAATAATGTCTTGTGTTAAACGCCGTCAATTTTTTAAGTTTTTCGGAGGAACTTTAGCAGCTCTTGGTTTAAGAAAAGGCATTATTGAATCTCAGGCTATTAACTACGCCAAAGTTTTAGCACAAAATACTCCTCGAAAACGAGCTTTGTTAGTGGGAGTCAATAGTTATGTTGATTTAGAATATGAATGGTCAAAACTACGTGGTGCAATTAATGACACCAAACTTCAGGAAGAATTATTGATACATCGTTTTGGTTTTGAGCGTAATGCTATCCTTTCACTAACCGATGAAGCAGCCAACCGTGACAACATATTAAGAGCATTTGAAGAACATCTCATTCAATGGGCCAAACCAGGGGATGTAGTAGTATTCCATTTTTCAGGCCATGGTTCTCAAGTCCGTGATCCCGATATGATATTTCCCAATAGGCGCGTTAGTAGCATAGTTCCTATTGATAGTGATTTGCCAGTAGGATATCCCAATAAAGGGGGAACCGTTCAAGATATTACTGGCCATACCTTATGGTTGCTCATGCAAAAGATTGATACAGAGAATATCACTGTTGTCTTAGATAGCTGTTATTCAGGAGGGGCAAGAAAGGGCATTTTGACATTGCGATCGCGGCCAGGGGACTGGGAGTTAAATCGTATCACCAACTCGAAGATTGAATTATTGGCCAGTCCACAAGAACAAGAATATCAAAAACAATTGATGTCTGAGCTTAATCTTAGTGCATCAACATTGGCAAAAGCTCGTCAAAAAGGTGTTCCTAAAGGGGTTTTGTTAGCAGCAGCCAAAGCCGAGCAAGCAGCCATTGATGCCTCTTTTGGGGATACAGCAGCCGGTGTCTTTACCTATGTTTTAACCCGTTATTTTTGGCAACAAACAGGAGATAAATCTGTCAGCCGAGTCATGGTTAATACCAATGCTGCAACTGATCGCATCTTAAAAGACTATTTCCCAACAGTCGGTTTATTACAACAGCCAGAATTTAACGTTACCCAAGGTAGTCAAAATAGTCAGGAATTGGTTTATTTTCTCAGAGGATCATTTACAATACCAGCAGAAGCTGTGGTGACTGAAGTGCAGGGCAATGAGGTGAATCTCTTTTTAGGAGGGATCGATCCAAGCACCCTAGAAGCCTTTGGCCAAGGGGCTACTTTAACCCTGGTGGATGAATCTGGACAAGAAAAGGGTGAGGTTCAAATCACCTCTCGTCAAGCACTTACAGCCAAAGGAACCGTCATTGAGGCAGGAGGAGGGATCACTGCAGGGACTCTACTTCAAGAGAGAGTGCGGGTAATTCCAGCTAACTTAACTCTACGTATTGGCTTAGATTCTTCCTTAAAAACCGAACAAGTAATAGCTAAGGAAGAATTACAAAAAATTAAGCGCATTCAAGGGGTTGGTCTGGATGAGGATAACATACACTATATTCTCGGCCGCGTAACCCGTAGTTACTATCAACAATTACAACAGCGTAACTTATCTCCTTTACCAGCAGTGGATAGTCTTGCCCTATTTTCTCCTGCACTGGATCTGATTCCAGGATCATCTGGTATTTCGGGAGAAAATGTAACCGATGGAATCAAGCGATTACAAGGAAAATTGAAGTCATTATTAGCAGCTAGACTGATTAAATTAACCCTCAACACAACTTCCTCCCGTTTAAACGTAGTAGCAGCTATGGAAACTGTAGAGGGTAGCCAATTAGTCGCAGAATCGTTTACGGTTAGAGGGACAAAGCCAAGCAGTTTTGGCCAAGTCAGAGGAGTAAGGGGATTAACCAATACTGCTCAAAAAGTTAAGGCAGGCACTCAGATACAATTCCTGATTCAAAATAACGAGTCTTCCCCTTTATATATCAGTGTTTTACTTGTCAGTGTAGATGGAACATTGGCGGTTCTTTCCCCGTTACCAGGAACTGGTGATAACCCTTCAGTGTTCCCAGGAGAAACGATTTACATTCCTGATTATAATCGGGGCGATCGCTATAAATTTAAAGTAGCTGGAGAAACCGGAACCGCCGAAGTATTGGTCATTGCAAGTATGACTCCTTTAACCAAAGCAGTTGAATTATTGCAAGTTTTGGCAGCAGAGAGGGGGGATAGTTTGCGAGGGACACCAGTAGATTTAATTGATCCGGATGAAGCAATTGTGAGCCTTCTTGATGATTTGGGGCAAGAAAGTCGGGGAAGTGGTGCAACCGTTTCTAAGGGAGTGCATAACATTGATACTCGACAGATGGCCGGTATGTCAATTACATTTGAGGTGGTGAGTTAAATCTTATCTCAAAATTTGGAAAAAAATCTGTATAAAATCTTAGGTTTCTGAAAAGCTATGCTAAAAACGAAAAATATACCAGTTAAAGTATAGGTTAAGATATAAGCAATCTCTGAAACCTAATTATAATTTACTGTTCCCTTTCCTTGTTCCCTATTACCTAGCACATAGTGTAATCAATATTCTAATCCCAAAAACTGGATTTCATGTACCCAAATTAAGCTAATTAATTTAGATAAATAATTATGCGACTTTTAAAATTCTGCTTAATTGTGCTTCTAACATTCTTGATTATCGTAGGAATTCCTGACTTAATTAATACAGTATTCTTTTCTACGTCACCAGTTTTATCTCAAACAAAAACAGAAAGAACTATGAAAGCGGATAAGTTATTAAACGAAGGAATTGAGAAGTTAGCGAAGATGGAACCTCATCAAGCTGATTCAATCTTAACCCTTTTTAAACAAGCTCTGGCAATTTATCAAGAAGAAAAAGACAGAAATGGAGAAGGACAAGTTTTTAAGAATCTTGGCGTTTTTTATTATCAATTACAAGATTACTCTCAATCTCTAGATTATACACAAAAGACTCTCAAAATTGCTCAAGAAATCAATAATCTTGATTTAGAAACGAGAGCATTCATTAATCAAGGAGTCGTTTACTATACTCAAAAAAACTATCCTTTAGCCATTGGTTCATATCAGGAAGGGTTATCAGTTTTGCAAAAGATAGACAGTGCAGAATTAGAGTCCAAACTTAACCATAATTTAGCCAATGCTTACAAAGAGTCAAACAACTTTTCTCAGGCGATCGTTCACTATGAAAAAGCATTAATAGCAGCACGTGAAATTAATAGTCTTCCTGGACAATATCTCATTTTAGATAGTTTGGCTGAAGTTCATAAAAACTTAGGAAATAATCGTCAAGCAAATGAATATGAACAGCAAGCTTTTGAAATAGTTAAGCAACTAGAGGTTCAGAGAATCAATAGTTTACCGAAGCAAGAAATAGAAGGGATTATAGTTCCTTCTATATATAGTATTTCTATTGAGGGAAAAATAAATGATAAACCTTTTAAAGCTCTATCTGGAGCCTTAGAAATCAGCCCTCCCTCTGAAGCAGATCCTAATCCATTTTCAGTCGCAGTTTATATAAATAATCCTGAAGATATCAAGATTGGTAGTTTATTTTGGCAATCTTATTTTCCAGGTCATCCAAGAGAGCAAGACCATTATAGTCGAATTTCTATTAGTAATAATCAAGTTCGTATGGAAATTAATCCTAGTGAGGGGGTCAGAAGTGATGTCACATGGTTTACTGAAGGGTTACTGGGAGAAAATCTTCAACAATTACAAGAAGAACTAAATCAACTAGAAGAACAAATTAATCAAGCTCTTGAGGAACAGGGTCAACCTCGAACAGAAACCGGTTCCTATCAAATTCCTAATCAACCTACTTTTGCAGATGTTGTTCCTAAAAATGGAACACTCACTTTTTCGATTCAAAATAATCAAATTTCAGGAACAATTGATGCTTCAGGAATTTCAAGTGAAGGTCAACCTAGTCGTTATCAAGCTCAATTTAGCGGACAATTAATAGAAGAACAGGCAAAGAAGAATAATGGGACTTCTTCTGTAACTAGCAAACCAAAAATTGAAACAACTAATCCCAAAAATCCCTTATGTTCTTTCTTTGACACATTGCTAACAAAAATACCTGAAGTAAGTGCAAAAGATGATTTAGAAACAAAAAAGAGTAAGGCTCTTTTTTTACTTTCAGGTGTTAAAGAACCTCAATTGAAAAGTCTTCAGGGAGCTTGGTGGGGAACAGAAAAGTTAACAGAAATGTTTGGAGAAGCAAATTGGATATTTTTAAACGATAACACTTTTGTTTTCGTTCCTCCTGAAAATGCTAAAGTTCGAGATGATTTATTTCCATTATTGGGAACCTACTCTCAAGATAGGAATACTTTAAAAATTAGAGGCGAACAAACTTCTGTAGGTGCAGCAAGCTCTCTCGATGGGACCATTCAATTACAAGGAGAACAAGCTTTTTTAGATGTAATCTATACTGTTACAAGCATGGATTCTCAAAATATTCTAAGGGTTTCTCAATCACTCCTAAAAGGGAATCAAAATATTACTTATAAGTTACCTGAAAACGAAATTGAAGGAATCAAAGTTCCTGCTAATTTTAAAATTTCTGTTCAAGGGGAAACAAACGGTCAATCTTTTGGTAAACTTTCTGGTGTTCTTAAAATAAAACCTAATGATTCAACTAATAATTCTTACCCTTTCATTGTAACATTAGAAACAGATTTTCGTAATAGAAATGGTAGTGTTTCTTGGATAGCTCAAGAATTTTTTTCATCTGTTAATAGTGAAATAACAATAGATAATAATCAAGTTTCTTTACAGCTAAAACCGAATCCAACTGTTTTTTCTGCTCTAAATTGGTGGACATTACCATCTAGTCAATCTAATGTATTAGATGGCTCTCCTTTAATCTTTACTGGAACTGAAGGAGAGTTAACTTTTACAATTCAAAATAATAAAATTTCAGGAACAATTAAAGGAACAGGTAATAGTTCAGGCTGGTATTCTAGCAATTATTCTGCAACATTTACAGGAGAAGCAGAAACCCTCCCTCCTGCTTTTCAAGGAGTTTGGCAAGAAAAATCTTCAGGAGATTTTAAAGAGGTTACCTTAGAACAAACAGAAGATAAAGTTTATGGAACTTATCAAGATAATGGTGGCGGAAAAATAGAAGGAATTGTACAAGGAAATCGATTAGATTTTACTTGGAAAGGTTCAGATAAAAGAGAGGGAAAAGGATTTTTTCGAGCCGTTTCTAACGGAAGAACGTTAATAGGTATTTGGGAAACTTTAAACAATCCAACTGAGAAAAAAAATTTTTTGCTGAAAGAACTAAAGACTCTTATCGAAATCCCGAAATTGCCACCGAACTTGCTAAAGATAAATGGTATCTCAAAGATTTAGGAGCCGATTTAGTGCTTGAAGGTAGATGTGAAGAAGCATTAACTCCCTTAAAAACAGCACTCAATTTATACAAACAAGAAATTAAGAATACCAAAAGCAATAGTTCAATAATTTATAGCTATCTTTTAGATGAAGCAAATATTATTAGAAATCTTACTCATTGTCATTTTCAACTACAGGATTATGATAGTTTAATCCTGAGTTTGGACAATTCATTAGAAGTTCGCAAAGCAATGATTGACGAAGAATATTTACCGACTCCTACTCAGGAACAAGCTATTGATATTCGGAATGCCTTAGCAAATAATATAGAAAATTGGAGAAGACGATTAACTAATGATTCAGATAAAATTATTGCCTTGGATGAGGCACAACCATTCCTTCAAAAACTGACTGCATATCTAGTTGAATTAGATGCTAAGGAAGAAGCTTTATTAGCCTCAGAAACATCTAGAGCAAGAGCGTTTATTGATCTTTTAGAAAAACAAGTTTCTTCATCTACATTAAAAACAACTATTAATGCTAAACCACCAACTATTCAACAAATCAAAAAAATTGCTAAGAGACAAAATGCAACCTTGGTAGAATATTCTATCATCGATACCCTTAATTCTGGGGAAACTTTCCTTTATATTTGGGTAGTTAAACCCACAGGAGAAATTGCATTTGAACAGGTTAACTTAACTCAATCTCTCAATAATACTTCTCTCCAAGATATTGTTATTAATAGCCGTGAATCAATTGGAGTTAGAGGACGTAGTAGTATTATGGTTGAACCTTTGACTGAAGAAGAGCAAAGCAATAAATTACAACAATTACATCAATTATTAATTGAACCGATCTCCGATTTACTCCCAAGTGATCCTAACCAACCCGTTATTTTTATACCCCAAGGAGAACTATTTTTAGTACCGTTTCCTGCCTTACAAGATAAGGAAGGAACCTATCTTATTGAAAAGCATACAATTTTAACTGCACCAGCTATTCAAGTGTTAGATTTAACCCAAAAACAACAGGCTAACGTTGAACAAGCCAACTTACAAGGTAAAGTTATTGTTGGTAATCCTACTATGCCTGAAGTAACAGTAAAAATAGGAGAACCTCCTGTACAACTTCGCCCTTTACCGGCTGCAGAAACCGAAGCCATTGAAATTGCTAAACTCTTTAATACTCAACCATTAATTGGTAGTCAAGCGACGAAAAAAACCATTGTTTCTCAACTTCCTCAAGCCAGAATTATTCATTTAGCTACCCACGGATTATTAGATGATTTTCAAGGGTTGGGGGTTCCAGGAGCGATCGCCCTTGCACCTTCTGGGAATGATAATGGTTTATTAACAGCTAATGAAATTCTAGACTTAAAATTAAATGCAGAATTAGTGGTATTAAGTGCTTGTGATACAGGAAGAGGAAGAATAACAGGAGATGGAGTTATCGGGTTATCCCGTTCCTTAATTACCGCAGGAGTACCCAGTGTAATTGTTTCCTTATGGTCAGTTCCTGATGCACCAACTGCTAGTTTAATGACCGAATTTTACCGTAATTGGCAAGAGAAAGAAATGGACAAAGCACAAGCATTAAGACAAGCAATGTTAACTACTATGAAAACCCATCGTAATCCTAAAAATTGGGCGGCGTTTACTTTAATTGGAGAAACAGAGTAACTTAGTCTGCATAATTAAATATTAAACAATTGGAAATGCTATGGATTATAGGAGACAGTCACTAATGATACTAAATCCGGTTTAGATACCCCCCTTATCTTTCTAGTTGAGGAGGGTGGGGAGTGTGGGAGGTGTGGGAGGTGTGGGAGGAAAGATAGCAAAACAATAAAGAGGTTTTGACAATCGGATTTGGTATGAATAACCATTTTTTCATTAATTTTGATACACTCAATTGAAAACTGCTATGTCTAAACAATCAATCGCTAACTTACCAATTTCTCTAGATCAAAAGAAAATTAATCAGTTTTGTCAACGACATCAGATTTGTCAATTATCTTTGTTTGGCTCAGTTTTAAGGGAAGATTTTACGGAAGACAGTGATGTAGATTTTTTGGTGGTTTTTGATCCAAAGAATATCCCTGGTTATATTCGTTTATCTGCAATTGAAATGGAATTATCAGAACTAATTAAACGCAAAGCTGATTTAAGAACAATAGCAGAACTAAGTCGTTATTTTCGTCAACAAGTTCAACAGGAAGCCTTAACAATTTATGTCAAAGATTGATGATTACACGAGATTGTCTCACATGAGAGATGCTGCTAATGAAGCGTTATCTTTCACTCAAGGAAAAACAAGAACTTCCTTGGAACATGAACGAATGTTACTATTATCGTTAGTCCGTTTGGTTGAAGTAATTGGTGAAGCAGCATCTAGAATATCTCCAGAAAAACAAAAACAGATTACTCAAATACCCTGGCCTCAAATTATCAGTATGAGAAATCGTTTGATTCACAATTATTATTAAGTTGATGTCGATATTCTCTGGAAAACAGTAACGGAGGATCTACCACCTTTAGTTACTATACTAGAACAAGTTCTTGACCCCTAATTATTTTCACTTTTTGTTCTATGTCTTGCTACTCAAAACTTTTAGTGATAGGAACTTGGTTACTCGCTGGTGGAATATCCCCCATTGCCACAGCTACAGAAACTCCCATTGTTCAAACTACTATTGCGCAAACAGATACTCGTACCCAAGCACAACAACTGTTTGATGAAGGATGGGAATTATTTGAACAAGGAACCGCCCAATCTTATCAACAAGCGATCGGCAAATGGGAAGCCGCGTTACCCTTATGGCGAGAAGTGGGAGATAAAAACAAAGAAGGCGAAACTTTGGTGGGTATAGGGTTTATTTACAGCAAATTAGGCTTTAAACCAAAAGCCCTGGAAGCCTACAATGTTGCCTTACCCCTGTTTCGAGCAGTTAAAGACCAGGAATGGGAAGCCACCACCCTCAACAATATTGGTAAAGTCTATGATGACTTAGGAGAGAAACAGCAAGCATTGGAGTATTACCAACAGGCTTTACCCTTAAGACGTGCAGTAGGAGATCGCTCAGGAGAAGCCACCACCCTCAACAATATTGGTAAAGTCTATGATGACTTAGGAGAGAAACAGCAAGCATTGGAGTATTACCAACAGGCTTTACCCTTAAGACGTGCAGTAGGAGATCGCTCAGG
>NZ_JASJEB010000022.1 GCF_030064895.1 Crocosphaera sp.
GGAGTCGATAATTTTGTTGACCGCGACGTGGCTTCGGCCCAAGAAATCTGTAATCGAGGTATTGAAACCACTACCCTGGGACTCAGGGGAAAGGAAACAGTCTGTCAAGTCGAGGTGTCGGGGGTGATGAGCCTAGATAACTGGCGTAGGGGCAACTTGCCTCTGTGGGCAGAAATATCCCATCGTGAGTTGGGAAGCCCACGCTATACTGCCTAGCAGTTAGCGTGGGAGAATGTCACATTGAACACTTTTTTCATCCGTTAGAACGAGCCACGGGAACAATCCAAGACCTCGAAACAGTCGTTAACAAAAACTTAGGGTCTTCGGTTCTAATGGAGATCAGCCATTAGAGGCAACGGGGAAAGAGCGGTGTAAATCCGTCACTGTCCCGCAACTGTGATGAGATTAGTCTTGAACAAATCTCTTAGTCAGAATGCCCGCCGATAAGTTGACCCATGTTCGTAATCGTCTGCGAGGTACAGATTGTGTTCAATATGATTGATCTGGGGAACTATTATCCTCAAAGGTTTTTTATTCAAAAAATGTCTTCTAGTTTGACAGATCACACCAAACTAGAAGCAATATCTTCTTCCGAAGACTCTCAAAATAAACTAACCTCAAGTGAGAAAAGTCGGGTTCTTTGCTCAGCAGCAATGATCGGCCTAGCCATATCTATGGGCGCAAGCGGTATCTTGTTCAGCCAAGACAAAGCAGCGATCGCAGCTAATCCTGTGACCGCCAATACAGCTATTAGCAATCTTCCTAATGCTTCAGATACGCGCAGCGAGGAAAGTCAACTCTCTCCTTTAGCCCTGAAGCATAAAGTAGAAGAAGGAGATACTATTGCCAAATTGGCTTACAACTATCAAGTCAAACCAGAAGCCATAGCCGCTATTAATAATCTAAGAATTACAGCCAAGCTAGAGCCAGGAAAAACCATAAAAATTCCTTCTGATAAGGATTCATCTCAAAAAATCACCCCAAAAAGCTCTCCAGAAACTAGCAGTCAAAATAAAAGTGTTGGTCCAAAATCTGTCAACACCTCCCTTGATCACCTCAAACTAACCCGCAAGCATCTGCAACATAGCTTAGCAGAATTGAAAACCGAAGAAGTAAACATTGTCAGAGAAGAAAAAGCTGTTATTGATGTCAGTCAACCCCTCAAGCAGCCAGAAGGAAAAGCTGTTACTGATATCAGTCAACCCCTCAAGCAACCAGAAGAAAAAGAGACACTGACTACTAATCTAAAAGCATTCAGTGCTGCTCCCGGTAAACCTTCTCTATTCAACAACCCCTTTGAAATTCCTATTGGAACAACTGTGGGTCCAAAACTCCCTGGTATCTCCAACCCAGATGATTATCTTCCCGATGCTCCCATGAGATTTAGTGGACATATTTGGCCGACTAAAGGGGTTATAACCTCTGGGTACGGCCCTCGTTGGGGCAGAATGCACAGGGGTATTGATATTGCGGCACCTGTGGGAACTCCTATTGTGTCTTCGGCTCCTGGAGAAGTTATCACCGTAGGTTGGGATTCTGGGGGTTACGGCAAATTTCTTAAAGTTCGTCACCCCGATGGCAGTGTAACCTTATACGCTCATAATAGCCGTCATTTAGTGCGTCGTGGTCAGAAAGTAGAACAAGGTCAAAAAATTGCCGAAATGGGTAACACAGGTAGAAGCACTGGTCCCCACCTTCACTACGAAATTCGTCCTAAAGGCAAGGGACCACAAGATCCCATGGCCTTCTTACCTAAGAATAGAAAACGCTAAATCACTATCTCGTTAGGGATTGAAGCGATAATATAGCTGAAGTCAGAGAAGACAACGCTTCTCTGATTTTTTTTTAATAAGAGTTTTCGCACTCCCGTCTTACCTGATAATGTAAACGTTATTACTTAGGAGTTTCACTCATGAATGAACCCGTTACAGTTAGGTATGACTTGCTAGAAGTCTTGAAAGGCATTGAAAAGAAGTTTGAAAAGATAGAGACAAAGTTTGAAAAGATAGAGACAAAGCTTGAGAAACTAAACACTATCGAGGTTGAGTTAGCAGAAATCAAGACAGAGGTAAAAAACCTTAATAAAGATGTCACTGAATTAAAGGGATCAACTAAAGCACAAATTTGGACGTTGATTGGAATCTTAGTGACGGCAGTTGGTGGTTTTTTAGTCGCTATAGCTAGATTCGTTTTCTATCCTCTGTCGTGACCATTTTTAGGGTGGCCACCACATCACCCTTTTATCAATGGATAATTGATAATTGATGATTAATTGATTCGGTTGAAAACCTCTCCTTTCAAGGAGAAAAAAGCAGAAAGTTTCATCATTTGTTTCAATCCTTTTCCCTTAACCGGAGAGGTCATTATCCATTATCCATTGTTCATTGTCCATTATTAAACGGCCGTTGACCCCTACAAAAATTTTCACCTTACCTTGGCAACGATCGCCCGATGACGGGGACTAACAGGGGTTATTGTCGGTGTTTCAAACCCTACTTGGGTTAACGCTGTTTCTACATCCAGGGCAAAATATTGATCTAGATAAGGTTCCGTACTTTTGAGCAGGGTTAAGACATAAGGAGGCATTTTTTGAAAAGCTTCAGCGCGAGGGTTCATGTCCATCATGGTGAAATATCCCCCGGGTTTAAGCAGACGACGGGCCTCTTTAAAAATTTCGATGGCTGCGGTTTTGGGTAGTTCGTGGTACAACAAAAAGGTGGAAACTAAATCAAAAGATGCCGAAGATAAGTTAGTTTCTTCTGCTGCTGCGTGTACCCAGTCAATGTCAAGGTTGCGTTGTTGACTGCGATAATGGGCAACGGCTAAATGATAAGCTGATAAATCTAATCCGGTTAGTTTAGCGTTAGGGTACATTTCTTGTAGGGGAAAGGTACTCATGCCAACACTACAACCAATGTCTAAAATGGTTTGGGGGTTTAAGGATAATTGTTGTTTAAGAATAGAGTGATAATTGTCTCGTAAACGGGTATCACCCTTGACTCCGGCATCTGGCCAAATACTAGCATGAACGGAATAAGCTGCTGATTCCACTTCTAAAGCAGATTCCCAACTTAAATTACCGGTATCATAACCATGAAAAGAGCAAACATAATAATCAGGATAAACTAAGTTAGGATTTTCAACATTAGCTAGTTCTTCTTGCCAGTTATGTTGGCTAAGTTGACGCACATTATCTCGCCAGGGAACCCCTATTTTTTCGGCCCGATTAATAATCATATTACGGGCTTGATGTTTTGCAAGTTTGGCTAGGGGTTTGATGGATAATATCCCATTGATCATACGGGAAGCTAAACCGGGTTGAGGTTGAAAGGAGGTAACAGTCATAAAATTTTCTAGATATCGCTCATGACAGTAACCAAGTCGTATCGATGGTTACTCACGATTTTTCGTCACCAATTTTACCATTATCAGTGAACAGTGACCAGTTACCAGTTAACTTTTTGTTTCTATTAATGTCAAAATTTTATCTTCTAAAGTGGTTAAAAAGGGGCGATTAATTTTGCCTAATTCTTCTAGAAATTTTTTAACTGAATCTTCTAGTTGATTTTGGGTTATCTGAGCCAAGCGAGCGCTTATTTTCTTGATTTCTTGTTGTTGTTGCGATGAGTAATAAACATCTTTTAAGTTTTCAATTTTTACTTGAATAATCCCATCCCAAGTTTTCACTAAACAGGAAAAGTTTAACACTTCTTCGATAATACACCACTGACCATTTCTCCCTTTAAGATCAGGATTACGTTTAATAATAATTTGGGCGACTTCTCCCACACGCCAAGGGTTAGGTACTGGTCGACGTTCGCGAATTTCATCAACAATACTTCTTTTTTTATTCTTATTTGTTCTATTTTTTACTGTTTTATTGATGATATTATTTCTATTTTCTTTCTTTTTATTTTTATTTACTTGTGGTAGATTATTGATAGAATTTGTCATAGTTTAAACTATTTTTTGTTAATTATTTTACCCAGGATAAAGACTATTCTGATTATTTATCAACTTCTATTAGTTAGTTGATTGTCTTAGATATCTTGACAAGGTTTCTTGAGTCTTTTAGGGTTAACTATTCTAACCTATTATAACACAAAAATCAAGTCTTGATTTGATTATAATCTAATTACTATTTTCCCCAGAACAGATAACTAATTAATGGTTTAAATAACAGAAAATTTGATTTAGTAAGCCTTTGAAAGAAAAGAAAATCATTTTTTCCTGTTGAAAAAGCTGTGGAAAATAACCCTAAGTATGGGGAAATCTCTGAAAAAATAATAAAATAACTTTCTGTAACAATAAATAACGAAAAATATCGTATTACAAAAATTAGTTAGTATATAGCGTTTCTCGGACTCATGAGGTACATCTAATATCTCACTCCGAACTCCGAACTCCGAACTCCGAACTCCGAACTCCTAAAACTAGAAAACCCTGTACCTCACAAGTATGAGAAATGCTATATTGTTGTCTTTTTAATCCTCCTTTTGAGGTAAAGAGAAATCTCTCTAACATTTTAAGCCTAAAAATAACAACTGTTCAAAAAGACTAAAATATGTCAGAATAACTTAGAGACATTGAGTATTAATTTTAAGTGCTATTATGACTACAATTTATCCTGTTGTTTGGTCTAACAATAAAGTTTTATTAATTGATCAAACTTGTTTACCTAGTCAATATACCCTAGTAGAAATTAATCGTTATGAAGACATGGCAAAAGCCATTAAAACTATGATTGTTCGGGGTGCGCCAGCCATTGGGGTTGCTGCTGGTTATGGAATGTACTTAGGGGCAAGAGAAATTAACACAAAAGAGAGAGAAACTTTCTTAAAAAAATTAGAAGAAGTTGCCGAAATATTACGTCAAACTCGTCCCACTGCTGTTAATCTTTTCTGGGCAATTTCTAGGATGTTAAAAACAGCTTATGAAAGTATTGGCACAGTAGAAGAAATTAAAAATATTTTATTAGAAACAGCGCAAAAAATCCAAGCAGAAGACTTGCAAACTTGTCAAGATATCGGTAAAAATAGTTTACAAATATTACCCTCAAACCTAGAAAAATTAAGCATTCTCACCCATTGTAACGCAGGAGCATTAGCAACAGCAGGTTATGGAACAGCATTAGGAGTAATTCGTTCTGTATGGGCAGCAGGAAGACTAAAAAGAGTTTATGCTGATGAAACAAGACCCCGTTTACAAGGGGCAAAATTAACCGCTTGGGAATGTGTTCAAGAGAAAATTCCTGTTACTGTGATTAGTGATAATATGGCAGCCCATTGTATGCAAAAAGGACTAATTGATATGATAGTTGTAGGGGCAGATAGAATAGCTGCTAATGGGGATGCTGCTAATAAAATTGGTACCTATGGAGTAGCAGTTATGGCCAAGATGCACGACATTCCTTTTTATGTTGCTGCACCCCTTTCTACCGTAGATTTTAGTTTAGAAAATGGTGATTTAATTCCCATCGAAGAACGAGATCCTTCGGAACTTTATCAAATCGGAGATACGGTTATTTATCCCGATGGAGTTGATTATTATAACCCTGCATTTGATGTTACTCCTGCTAAGTTAATTACAGGAATTATTACTGAACAAAAAACCGTTAAACCCGGAGAACTGATTAGCTTGAAACCAGAGTTATCTTATCATTAAAAAAATAGCATTTTCCTTGATTAAGTTAGAGGATCACAATTAGAATCGGGAGCGTCTTCGTACACTAAAATATCCCCTAGTTGACAAATAAAAGCTTGAAAAAAAAGCCCTAAAGTTTTGAAACTCAGGGATTTAAGCTGTTGTGCATTTAAACCGCACATCATGAGGTTCAGCAACAAATTAGCAAACCGTCTCCCCGTCTGTCTAGTATAGTAATTTAGATGCTTAACAGCTTAGCCTCCCCTTGTTCAATTTTTTGAATATTTTGCGGTGACCGAAGATTGTAGATTAGTGCAAATGCAATCAATCTGTAATCCTTTGACAAGTCTTTCAAACCATCCTTTTGAAAGACTTATCAAAGGATGATGATAACAATTTGTCATTTTGGGGAACCCTAAGATTATCAACCTGAATGATAATGAGTATTCATGAATTATAATGAGGAAGATCAACAATTAAAGCAACGAGAACAAGCTTTAAAGCAACGAGAACAAGAAATTCGTTTGCGGGAGTTAGAGTTAGAGATTGCTCGTGAAACCCAAGAAACAGATCCCCCCCTGTATCAAACAAGAAAAGAGAATTTGGGTAAAAAATCCATAACCCATTGGAGGAAAAATTTACTCTTTATGGGTAAGCTCTTTATGATAATGGTAGTGGTTTTTGTTGCTACAAAACTAGCTTATTGGTTAGCATTAGTCATTATGATTAGTTCTATAACATGGGTTTCGTATAAACTATTTTTAGAAAGGAAGCCGTCTAATAACAAAAAATAACCTAACCTTATCCATAGTGACAAATAACATACTTATATTGAAAATTAAATGATTGAGGTTTTCTATGATGATTAATTGTGAAACGACAACTTTATTAGATGATTTACAAAAGGTCAGCGATGTGCGTTCCCAAATGGCTAAGTATCTCGATGAAATGATTAAAACTCTCGAAAAAGCGGAATCAATGGGGGAAAATCTCTCAGGAAAATTAGAACTATCTCAGCATATCGATGACCTTGATAAAATTGGCTCAAACTTAAAAAATGGTATTTTTCGTCTCTTAGTTTTAGGAGATATGAAGAGAGGGAAAAGTACATTTTTAAATGCTTTATTAGGGGAAAAATTGTTACCCAGCGACGTTAATCCTTGTACGGCTTTATTGACCATTGTTCGCTATGGAAAAGAGAAAAAGGTTACTATTTATTTTAAGGATGGAAGTTCTCCAGAAATATTAGATTTTAAAGCATTTAAACAACGTTACACCATTGATCCCACAGAGGCAAAACAGTTAGAGAGGGAGAAAACTCAAGCTTTTCCTAACGTAGATTATGCGGTGGTTGAATACCCATTATCCTTACTAGAAAAGGGGATCGAAATCGTTGATAGTCCAGGATTAAATGATACGGAAGCAAGAAACGAATTGTCTCTTGGATATATTAATAATTGTCATGCTATCTTATTTGTTTTAAGAGCTTCTCAACCCTGTACACTGGGAGAGCGTCGTTATCTTGAAAATTATATTAAAGATAGGGGATTAAGTATTTTCTTTTTGGTTAATGCTTGGGATCAAGTTAAAGATAGTTTAATTGATCCAGATGACCCCGAAGAGTTATCTGAAGCTGAGGAAAAATTAAGGAAAGTTTTTCACAGTAATCTAGCAGAATATTGTAAGATTGATGGTTATGATCTCTATGAAGAAAGGGTATTTGAAATTTCTGCTTTAAACGCTTTAAGACAACAGTTAAAACAGCCTAATACTCCTTTAAGCGATCAAGGATTCTCTAATTTTTTATCTTCTTTAAATACCTTTTTAACCCAAGAAAGAGCAATAGCAGAATTTCGACAAGGACTAACATTAGCTCAACAAACGTCTAGTCATGTAAATGAAGCAGTTGAACGGAGAATTTCTCTCTTTGAAAAAGATGCAGATGACTTAAAAATACAAATTGATTCTGTAGAACCTGAGTTTAAAATTCTCAATGAAATTTGTGATAAATTTCAACAAGAAATTCGTAAAATTCGAGATAATCAAGCCCAAGTTATTTCTCAGTCTTTTCGTGATTACGTTTTGAATCTAGGTAATACCTTTGAGTCTGACTTTGCTCATTATCAACCCAATTTAAACTTTATTGATTTCTTATTTAGTGGCAAGCGAGATGCGTTTGATAGAGAGCTAAGAGATGCGTTTGAAAAGTATATTAATGAACGCATTGCTGACTGGGGTAAACAAGCAGAAAAAGAAATGGATGCTGCCTTTTTACAACTTTCTAAAATTGCTACCAGTTATGGGGATTCTTATGCTCAAGTAACTAACCGAATTACTGAAAAAATAACGGGAAATACCTTGCCTCCGGTTAATCAATCTTCTGAAAAAGATAATGCTCCCAGTTGGGCAAAGTGGGCAGCCGGAATCTTTTCTTTAACAAGGGGAAATATTGCAGGGGTTGCTATGGCTGGATCGGGGTTTAATTGGGAAGATATTATTCTTAATTTTATTACCGTGTTAGGAGTAGGAACCATTATTACTGCTATTACTGGCATCATTTTAGGACCTATTAGTTTAGCTTTATTAGGGTTAGGTGTTGGAGTTGTACAAGCAGATCAAGCCCGTAAGCAATTGGTTAAAATTGCTAAAAAAGAGTTAATTAAACATTTACCACAAATTGCTCAAGATTATTCTCCTAAAATTTCTGAGACTGTTAAAGAATGTTTTGATATTTATGAAAAACAAATTACAGAACGTATGAATGATGATATTCAATCTCGCAAAGCTGAATTGGATAACTTAGTCAAACAAAAAGAATCTCATGAAATTAATCAAGAGAAAGAACTTGAAAGATTACAAAAATTGCAACAAGATATTAAGGGTGAAGCCCAATGGATTCAAAGCATCTATAACAATTTTTTGAAAACTGCTTCTTGAAAACTAAATAGTTCAAGATTTTATGAGTGATTGTTTATTATTCAGTAATTTTAATCCGATGAAAAATATTGATGAGAACTTGATTAACATCTCAAAAACCCTTAATCATGCGATTGAAGTTTTAGCAATAGATGAAAATTCTTCCCTAAAAAGAGATATCTTATCTCTAGGTAATTATTGTGAAAACAAAAACTTTCGCTTGGCGGTTTTTGCTCCTTTTAATTATGGTAAATCTACACTATTAAATGCTTTACTAGGAGAAAAAACTTTACCCATCGATCTTATTCCCACCACAGGCGCAGCAATTTATGTTAAATATGGAGAAAAATTAAAAACAAAAATCATTTTAAATAATAATAAAATTATTGAAGAAGAAGGAACAAATATCCTAAAAAAATATGCAACCCTTAATGATAACAGGTGTATGAATCAAGACGTAAAATCTGTAGAAGTTTATTGTAATCATTCCCTTTTAAAAATGGGAGTGGAATTTTTAGACCTACCAGGAACCAATGATCGAGAAGAGCAAAATAAATTAGTTAAAGATCAATTATTAACTTCAGATTTAATTATTCAAGTGGTTGATGCTCGAAAATTAATGACTCTTGAAGAAAGAGAAAATTTTAGGGATTGGTTGCTAAATCGTGGCATTAATAGTGTTATTTTAGTGATTAACTTCTTGAATTTATTAGACCCACAAGAACAAAAAGACGTTTATTATAGGTTACGCTTTGTTGCTGAAAGTTTTCGCTCAAATTTACCTTCTGGGTTCAGTAATCTATATAGAGTTGATGCTTTACCGGCATTAAGAGCGAAACTCAAAGGGGATAATAATGAAGTACACAGAAGTGGTTTGTCCATGCTTGAGTCTGCTTTACAAACTATTATTATTCAACAGAAACAAGAACAAACTTTTAGAAGAGAACGTTTTGAGACAATTAGTGTTCAAGTGAAAGAGATAGCCCTCAATCAAAGAGATAATATTGTTAAACAAGTAGAGAATATAGAACAAAAAATAAACAAAGAAAAAGAAATTAAACAGAAAGCACAACAAGTTATTAACCAAGGATTTCAACGCTGTCTTTCTGATTTTTATAGTTGGCTATACTTACCTAAACTATTAAATCAATATCAAAATGAATTAGCGATAGCTTTAGAACAAAATACTTTTCAACAGTGGCGTGAAAATGGTTTTCAAGATAAAATAATTACCTATCAAAATAATATTAATGAATGGGGAGATAAAGCTTGTTTATTTTTTGATAATAACTTCTTGACTCCTTTAAATATTAGTATTCCTGAGCCACCAGAGATATCAGTTTCTTTGCTAGAAGGAAATAAAGAAAAATCAAACTATTTTGATGATATCACCACCGTTGGTATTCCTACAGGAATCGGTTTGTTAGTAGCAGGACCCATAGGAGCAGCCGTTTTAGGAGGGGCAAGTTATTTCCTAAACAAAACCACAACACAAGCAGAAAAAGAAGCAATGACACAGAATTCTCAAACTCCATCTACTTCTGTTGAATTTGCTCAGAACTATTTAACTCATTTTAGTGAGCAAGTATTATTAAGTTTACGGAAATATGAACAGGAACTAGCCAAGATTATGGAGGTCCCCCATAATTTACACTCATCAGAAATAGCTCAGTTATCTTATAAAATACAGATATTAAACGATATTTTAACGGGACTTTAACTAATTTTAAGTCCAAGTATCCCCAAATCCGTAGGTGGTTCAAATGGGAAATCTTTTCAATAGAGTAATCGCTTCTTTAGCAGTTGTAATTAAATGACCGGAAATACCTGGGGTTTGGGGAATCTGCCAAAGAAGATCAACAGTACGCCTAAGCAAACGAACTAAGTCCCCTTCGTCCAAACTGGTATTTTCACAAAGTTCCTGCCAGTCACCACCTAAAGCCCATTGTTCCACTAACCCCATTAATTCTAACTCTAACCAGACCGGAATAGTAATTTGATAGCGTCTTTGGGTTTGGTTCAATAAACGGCGCATTTCTCCAATACTCACACCGTTTTCTGGAGACTCTTTAAACAGACTCAACACTTCTGGAGAAGGTAAATAGTTAGTCCAAGTATCGGGGCGCAGGGTTTCGGTAATAATAGCACTAACCGCAGCCGCTAGTTGATGGGCTTCGAGATGGTTTAAAGTACCCGACATCAACACCATGCCTAACCATAACTGATTTTCTCCACGCATAGTAGCTGCAGCTTCACCGAGGGCAGTGGGTGTATAATTATCTAAAGCATTAAATTCCCGTAAAATCTCGATTAGATTGAGAAATTCTTGCCAATAATAAGATTGATTGGACTGTAATTTTTGGAATTTAATTTGTCGGTTATGGAGTTGTTCTCGTAGTTCTAAACGTCGATGATGGGACTTAAATAAGCGTTTAAAATCTTTGCTTTTGGTTAAAGGATGATCATTAAGTGAACTCTGCACATTATCGATCTTTTCTTGTTGTTCAATCACCTCTGGTGGGGTGATTCTTCCAAAGGCGCGATCGCTCATTTGTTGGGTGATTTGTTTAGAGTTTTCATCCCCTTTTGGTCCTCTACCTAAAGATAATCTTCTGAGATCCGGTAGGGTCAAATTATCTGCAAAAGATAGGGGTAAAGAAGCCCCATAAAAGTCAACAATATCTCCTCTTTTTACTAAATACCAGTAGTTATTGTCCCCTAAACATAACAAATCAAAACCTTGTCCCGATCCCGGAACCATAGCCACAATGGTAGCTAATTGAGGGGTAGATGTTCTTAAACGTTTGCCTTTTAAATAAACTAAATCCCCAATATTTAACTTACTCAATTGACCGGCAATTTCTTTTTTACGCTTTTCTTCTCCCTGATCTTCGAGAATTTTCAAAAGTCGTTTTTCTTCTTTTAATCGAGCTTTCAATTTCTCATAAGCAAGGATATCTTTTTCTTGTAGCCCTCCTAATTCAATATCCAGTTTAGCTAATTCTGTACTCAAACTAGCGATCGCCTGTTGTTCAGGTTCTAATTTTAATTGGGCTAAATATTCAGCAAAACTTCTTTCTAAAAGGTCTTTGGCTTCCTGTAAACTATGTTTTTGCAACAGGTTTAAGACCATGCCATAAGAAGGAGTAAAACAACTTTTTAAAGGTTCAGACTGTGCAGTAGCTAAATAGGCTGCTTCTGTTGCCCCTTCAAAGGGGGTTTGAATAGTGACTACATGGCCCACCTCATCCATACCTCTTCGTCCGGCCCGCCCGGCAATTTGCAGAAATTCTGAGGGACTTAACATACTGTGTCCTGTATCGATGCGTTTGGACAAAGCAGAGATAACAGTGGTTCTTGCCGGCATATTGATGCCTGCCGATAGGGTTGCCGTGGCAAACACAACTTTAACCAAACCCACTTCAAATAGTTGTTCCACTAATTCTTTCCATAGAGGTAAAATGCCGGCATGATGTGCCGCAATACCTCTAGTTAAGGGTTCGAGTTGTTCTGAGCGCACTAACTGACACAGATCGGCTAGAATCTGGAATAAATGGACTTTGCTCTCCTCATCCTCCGCTAAATATCGAAAGAGATCAGACTGGGGTGAAAGGGTGGTTAAAAAGTCCTTAAGGGGTTCGTATAAGTGTGGGTTTTCTGTCCCTACTGCTTCGAGAAGATCGACTTGTAAATTGGTGTTTTCGGCTAAAAAGAAGTTGAGCAGGTTATATTGTAGGGCGTGGGCTTCTTCGGGAGAGACTAACATCACTCCTTCTAACTTTTGCACGGCCCGATCGCATTCTCGACGGCTAAAGATAACATAGATGGCGGGTAAAAGGTTTTTTTCGTACAGTTGCTTAACCACCATCATAGGTGTGGGACATTCACTGCGTTTAACCCGTCGGCGTTTACGGTTTCCTTTAGGTTTGAGGCGATTATTAATGGCTGTTTGTTTCTGATTCAGCAGGGGATAGAGTCCGTTTTTTTGGCTGAAATAGAATCGCAGGGGAACGGGGCGAAAATCTGAGTTAATCAGTTTACATAAACTGACAGACGTTTTCTTTGGATCAACGTTTGGGGCGGTTTTCCGAACTTGGTTAATCCATTCTGTTAAGTCTTCTGGGTTGCCTATGGTTGCAGAGAGGGCGACTAATTGAATGCTGGGGGAACAGTAAATAATTGATTCTTCCCAGACGGTTCCCCGACCCCGATTACTGATATAGTGGCATTCATCTAAAATCACTGTAGCCACATTTTCTAAGGACGTTCCCACTTGACCTATGGGGGTTTCATAGAGCATATTACGGAAAATTTCTGTGGTCATTACTACGATCGAAGCGTTGGCATTGATGACAATATCTCCTGTAATTAACCCCACCATGCCTTCAACAACTCCTGCTTCTGTGGTGGCAAATTTGTCTTGGAAGTCTCTAAACTTTTGATTAGATAAAGCTTTGAGGGGAGTGGTGTAGAATACTCGTTGACCAAGATGCAAAGCCCGATAGATGGCAAATTCTCCTATAACTGTTTTTCCTGAACCGGTGGGGGCGCAGACAACGACAGATTCCCCTTGATGCAACGCTGCGATCGCTTCCTCTTGAAAGGGATCGAGTTCAAAGGGAAATAATTCTTCAATCTTAAGCTCAGTAGAGGTTAATGGTTGTTTCACTCAAAGTTACTTATTTAGGCTATCACAGGTTAAACCCTACTTTTATTTTAGGGGAAAAATCCCTGATTTTTTAGGTTCAGCCTCCTAAGTTCCTAGTTTCTAGTGGGGGCTGGATGACTCTATTTTTGGTTAAGATATCAATCTTAACAATTTTTCTGAGGAATTAGGGTCATAACTTGCCAAAATTTTAATTTTACTTTACAATTAGGGTAGCAATAAATCCCATCAATATCGATTCAGATTTTGCTGAGAGAAAAGAGATTACTAAAGAAATTTAAGCTACAACTGCTGCGGTGGATTTCCTTCACTATACCTACAAACAACAAATAAATAACAGATAGCTAAACATGACAACCAAGAAAAAAGTTGATACGGTTCGCCACTATCTTCAGTCTATTGGTAAAACCCCCTTACTCTCTAGTACTGAAGAGATTAAATTAGCGGAAGACATCCAGGCAATGTTACCTTTATTAGAAAAGGAAAAACTGAGCCGAGAAGAGGAAAAAATTGTCGCTAAGGGACAAAAAGCTAGAGAAAGAATGATCGAGGCAAATTTGCGTCTAGTGGTCTCTATCGCCAAGAAATACCTTAATTCGGGCTTATCCTTATTAGATTTAATTCAAGAAGGAAGTTTGGGTTTAATTAGAGGCGTAGAAAAATTTGATCCGGCTCGTGGTTATAAGTTTTCTACCTATGCTTATTGGTGGATAAGACAGGGAATAACTAGGGCGATCGCAGAACAAAGTCGGACCATTCGTTTACCTATTCATATTAACGAAAATCTCAACAAATATCGTAAATCTATTCGGGAATTAACCCTAAAATTGGGTAGAAAACCAACCCAAGCAGAGATTGCTGAAAACATGGAAATTTCTGTGGATAGGTTACAATTTCTCCAACAAGCAGCGTTTAAAACTAAATCCCGTAGTTTAAATGTTGTTATTGATGAGAATCAAACGGAGTTGGGACAATTATTACCTGATGAAGATAGTGTTTCCCCTAATGATTTTGTTAAACAAGAGGAAAAAATTTCTCAGATAAATAATCTTTTAGAAAGTTTAACACCAAGACAAAAAGAAGTAATTATTCTTCGTTTTGGTTTGCGAGATGGTAAGCAAATGAGTTACAAAGCTATTGGGGAAAAATGTGGTATTAGTCATGAAAGGGCCCGTCAAATTTATAGCCGCGCCTTAAAAATTTTACGGAAGAAAACAGGTGAAGGGCAAAAACTAGCGGTTTAATGATGGTAATTTATATGCTATTTTTAGGGAGAAAACTCACTATTATGATATAATCCATCTTTAACAATGTACATTGTTAATTGATAAGTGTTTTCTCCCTAAATAGTTGTTATGATTTTTCTTCCGTTTGAGGCAAAAAAGTTAACTGAAAAAACATCCCTTGACTTAGTTAATAGAATTAAATTTGAGGATATTACCACTCCACTATCTCCTCAACCCATCCCTACCAGTTATGTTTTGCAGGGAGAGAAAAACCCACCTATTTTACTTTTACACGGTTTTGACAGTTCTTTATTAGAATATCGTCGTCTTTTACCAATTTTATCTCAATTTCATGCTACGTGGGCTATTGATTTACTAGGATTTGGTTTCACTAAAAGAAGGAGTGATTTATTGTTTAGTCCTGAAACAATTAAAAACCATTTATATTATACCTGGAAAACTTTAATTAAAGAACCATGTATTTTGGTGGGTGCTTCTATGGGAGGTGCAACAGCGATTGATTTTACTTTAACCTATCCAGAAACTGTTAGCAAATTAGTGTTAATTGATAGTGCCGGTTTAGCTGCACCACCGAAGATAGGAAAATTTATGTTTCCTCCTTTAGACTATTTATCAACAGCTTTTTTAAGTAATCTTAAGGTTAGACAAAAGATTAGTGAATCTGCTTATTATGATAAAAGTTTTGCGAGTCAAGATGCACAACTTTGTGCTGCTTTACATCTTAAATGTGAACAGTGGAGTCAAGCTTTAATTTCTTTTACCAAAAGTGGTGGTTATGGTTCTTTTAAACAAGAAATTGTCAATTTAAAACCAGAAACAACGATCATTTGGGGAGAAAACGATAAAATTTTAGGAATAAAAGACGCTAACAAATTTAAAGAATTAATCCCCAATAGTCAATTAATTTGGATTCCAGAATGTGGTCATGTTCCCCATTTAGAAAAAGCAGAATTGACAGCCAAAGCTATTCTTAATTAAGGTATTCTTTGTCCGAGAAAATTACATCTTTTAAATTCAACAAAAATAGCTAGTTTAGAGAGGAAACTGGGAACAAAATTTATTTTCTTTGTTTACTTAGTAATATAAGAATGAACTACTTAACCTAGACTGAAAAACGTTTAAACAACCTATTGATAAATTAGGAAACAAACGTTATACCGTCACCCCATAACCCAATATAGAATAATTTAGATACTTAACAGCTTATAACCCAGGTGTTGCTTGTTCAAATAAAGAAGCAAAGTCCTTAGTAATAACCGCCGAAGAATCATCTTCTGGTTTAGTAATGACATCAAAAGCTTTATTTTTAGCTGTAGTTTCTATTAGTGATTGTACCACTAATTCTGCTACGTCTTCTCTGGGAATCACTGTAGAAATACCATTAGGAGGATTTTCTAATAAAGTATCATTTTTACCCACAATTAATTCTCGTTTTCCTCCTGGTTCATTAATTAATCCACCAGCACGAATAATAGTATAATTAATACCGGAATTAATTAAATATTCTTCTGCTTTCCGCTTCCAAATTAAAATGTTGCCATTACCTATTTTATTGAGGGGATGATTAGGATTTGTTCCTCCCATAGAACCTACTAAAACAATCTGATTAATGCCCAATTTTTTAGCAATATCAATTTGATTTTTTTGTCCTATCCAATCAACTTCTTCCGGCATTCCCCCTGGTTCAAACTCAAATTCTGGTGGTTTTCCTTCTTGGGGAGGTGCTTTCATTTTAGGGACAGCACTGGTGACAATTACCAAACAATCACATCCTTTTAAAGCAGTTTCTAAACTAGATTCATCGCTAATATTTCCTATAAAAAAGCCTTCTGTTGAATCAAATAATTCTTTTACCTTTTCATAATTTCTAGCGAAACCAAATACCTCAAACTTATCAGAAAGTTGACGAAGTTTGTTGACCACTAATAATCCTGTTCTTCCTGTTGCACCCGTAACAAGAACTCTTTTTTTTGACATAATTACCCAATAATAGATACTCAATTTTTAGCATAAGCTTTAAAGGGTATTTTTGGCAACTTTATTGTAATTTTTGTTTGCAGAAATAGTAACACAGTCTTCTAGGCTATAACAATTATTACCCTTGTGTTATCCTCTTCAGGACTCCAATGTAAACCCAATCGGTAAAAATATGAGATAATTAGAAAGTCTTATTGGATTAGTATGTATGAAAAGTCTATTGAAAACCACTTCAATCATTTCAGTTCTCACGGTTGTCTTAAATGTAAATTATGCGAACTCAGTGCCGATAAAACCCTCGGTAGAAATAGCACAACAAACCCCTTCTATTGGTCGAGAAATCAGAAGTTTCTTTGAAAGTGGACGCTTAACTTCAGAAGATAGACTATTATTTCAAAATCCTCCTGATGGTATTATTCCTGTTAGGAACCAATCCAATAGTTGGCAGTTTATTGTCTTTAAACAAGGAGGTGTTTCTTTCTGGATGCCACCCGGTATTTTAACCAATGATGAAGTATTATTAGCAACAACTTTAGGTGATATTAGTTTTCGTAGTTTAGTCTCTCATAGAGATAATCAAGAGTATATTGCTGCCTATGCAGAAAATTTAACAGATGAGCAAGTGGAAAATATTGACGTTCTATTAGAAGCAATAAAAAGTGAAATACCACCAGAAAAAGGATTTCAATTAACGCAAGAAAGGGCAGTTTTTTTAGATAAAAATGTAGGGAAAGAACTGACATTTAGCAACCAAAAAGAAATAATTATCTTAAGACTTTATCTAGTTGGAAATCGTCTTTATGCTTTAGGTGTTCGTTATCCAAAATCTCTCACAGATACTCGCAGTAGCAGAAGTTTCTTGAATGGGTTAGAATTATTAGATAATTAATGATTTAATTTGATTATGGATTATGATTCCCCAAGAACCGAAAGACAGCAAAAAGCTGTTAATCAAGCCAAGAAAATCTTTCTTATCTTGTTAGCAGGTGGTTTATCTCTTGGCGTTATTGTTTCTGTTGGTGTTATTGCATTGATGAACCATTTTGGTTTAACAGAGAAAAGCAACCAAATGGAAATAATTCAAGAAAAACTAAACCAGTAAACTGTTTTATTGAGTTATTTTTTTGCTTAATTATAGTATTCAATAATTACCAGTCTGGACTGTGGGTAAAATCCCAACATTGTTCCTCATGCCAAATGGAACCATCTCGTTTTTTGCAATCTTCTTCTGTGTTAATATAAGGAATAGAAGAAGGGGAAACTTGATCTGATTCTATTGGTAGTTGAACTTGATTTATTCCTACTCCAATTAACTGTCCCACACCAAAAGTTGCCACACCACCAGTAACAATGGCAATCACTAATTCTGCTACACGGCGAATCAGTTTTGTCTGGTTAATTTCTGTGTTAAGATAATTAAGTTGTTTCTCAACTTTTTCTTGACTTTGACGTAACTGTTTAGCTTGGGAAAGTAAACGAGTTCTCATGCTTTCTAAATCAGATTTTGATTGAGAATTGTCTAAACTTTCAATGGTGGTTAATAACTTCTCATTATTATTAAGTAAATCCACTACATTTTCATTCAATATTTCTAATTTTTGACTAACCACATAACCGAGATTCATCGCTATTTTAGCCACTAAAATATCATTTTTTTCCCGTAATTCTCCCAAAGTTCCTTGTTGAAACACAAAAACCTTACAAGGGGTTAAAGTTCTTACCGTTGCTTTGCGAGGCCGTTGTAAAAATAGACCCATCTCCCCTAAAACTGAACCCTTTTTTTGTTTAGCAACTTGTCGAGGTTGCTGCCCAGAAAACCCTTTTAAGACTTCTGTTTCTCCTTCCAATAAAACAATTAAGGCATCACTGTTGTCTCCCTCACGCATTAAAATAGTACCAGTATCAACGGTTTTCATCGTACCTATTTCCGCTAACCTTTGTAACTCTTCATTGTTTAAATCTTGCCCCAGAGAAGTATCTTGAAGAATCTCGTAAACTTTTCTTAATTCCATGTTCAATAGTTAAATAATTAAATCTAAATGTTATCCATAATAAGTTTAATTATTTTTTGGATAGATGGGAACTAGAGGAGTAAGAGATTGAAAAAATTGATAAATTAGAAGCGACTTCTCCCCACACTTCCCACACTTCCCACACTCCCCACACTTCCCACACTTCCCACACTTCCCACACTTCCCACACTCCCCACTCTTCCCACACTAAGCAACACGGGGTAAAACATCTTCCCCAAGAACAGACTCATAATAGCGTTTTAACTGACGAGTAGCCGCGGCCCATCCCCATTTTTCTGCCTCTTGCCGGGCATTGCTGCGCAACTGTTCTCGTTCATCTGTAGCTGCTAAAAGGCGTTTTGTGGCGATAATTGACCCATTTGGGTCTGTGGGTTCAAATAGATAACCATTCACCCCATCAGTAACAATATCAGGAATACCCCCAGAATTAGCTGCTACTACGGGACATCCAGCAGCCATCGCTTCTAATAATACTAAGCCTAACGTCTCCGTTGTGGAAGGAAAAATAAACGCATCCGCCGAAGCAAAAGCAGAAGCCAATTCCAACCCTTGCAGGTAGCCGATAAAATGGGTCTGAGTCCCTGCAAAATGAGCCTCTAACGCCTCCCGATGGGGTCCATCGCCAACAATTGCCAAATGTGCCTCTGGAATGGCTTCTAGCACTGGTTTAATGCGATCAATCTGCTTCTCAGCCGAAACCCGTCCCACATATAAAAGTAAGGGTTTATCTGGGTTGCCTCCCGATAAACGCGATCGCATTTGTTGAGAAACTAAATGGGGTTGAAACATCTCCGTATCTACCCCTCTTTGCCAGAGATCCACCCGTTCGATATCATGAGTTTCTAAAGCTTCTACCATGGCCGTCGATGTGCAGAGGTTGAGACGGGCTTGGTTATGGGCTAATTTTAGCAGTTCCCAGAGTAATCCTTCTAAGGAACCTAAGCCATAATGTTGTAAATATTGGGGTAAGTGAGTGTGATAAGAAGCTACTAGGGGAATATTTAAGGTTTTAGCGTAATAAATTCCCCCTAATCCCAAAACCGCAGGATTAACTACATGGATTAAATCAGGTTTAAATTTTTCTAATGCTTTCCCCACTTTAGGGGTAGGAATGGCTAATTTTAACTCAGGATACAAAGGAAGAGGGATACCTTTAACACCATGAATTTTTGCTCCTTTATGTTCTCTTAACCCACCGTCAGGGGAAAAAACTAAAACTTGATCACCGTTACGCTGTAAATGGTCAACTGTATGTCGTAAACGGGTTACAATACCATCAATTTTAGGTAAGAAAGTTTCTGTGAATAGAGCAATTCGCATAGGATTTTCAATTTTTTTGCATAACCATCAATATAGTAGGCTATCTTGGGTCATTTGAGTCAAGAAAATCGATAATGGATAATTTAATCAATTTTCTTTTCAATAACTAAAGTTGAACCTACCCATGCACCAGTTGCATCGTAATTTCGGATTAATCTTTGACGTTCTTTTTCATTAACTAACCAACCTATTTCTAAAAAGAAGGGTTTGCGTAATTCTAATTTTAAGGGTGCATTAGTTGAACTGCCATCAGGTAACAATAAAATTTGTCTAGGATTATCTCCACTATTAAATACTAGCTTATTGCCTTCAATATTTGCTGTTGAAGTCAGAGTGTTTCCTAAAAAAGTTAATTGTTGTTGTATTTTACTATTATCAATTTGTTTTACTTCTAAACAGGTTTCAAATTTATCTGTAGGGCGAAAATCACGATAAGCTGTATAGGCGGTTCCTTGCCATTTTCCTAATAATTGATTTAAAGTTAATGGAGGACGTTCTTGAGCATTAGTGCCACCGCGAAACTCTCGAATTAAAGTAATACTTGAAAGCTCATTTTGAGGGTCGTATAATAAAACACAACGTAAACGGCGATCGCCTTTAATAAACCCAAATTCTGAGCCAAAATCAGCAAAAGGGGCTAATTGAAATGATCCTTTAGAGAAGCTTCCTGTCTCAAAGAAAATGATTTGTCTTCCTAAAGAACGGTATTCTTGTGTATAGTCTTGAGTTGGATGTTCGTCATAACTATCACCACCAAAACGACGCAAACGAAACTTAACTAACTTATTGTTTTCTAATCCTTCTAAACTGATAATAGAGAGAGTAGAATTAAGTATATCACCTTGAGGAGAAATTTTAGTAAAAGATCCTCGCCATTCTCCGAGATTTTTTAAGAAATTTTGCCAGTTATTTTCAGTCATTTTAAAACAGACTTTTAGGATTATCTTTATTTAGTATACTAAGTAATTAGACAAATGAAAAGTCAATATTAGTATAATCTGTAGGGGTTTAGTTTAGCATTACTCAACCTAAGTTAAACATTGTTATCAACTTCATGTATTTCATTGATTAACATCCAAAAACACTTTATTGGAAAGTCGTGATTATTATTATTGTCAACTTCGATAGATTGACTTCTAATCCAAGCATTTGCTACTGTAGGAAAGCGTGTATCTTTATTTTTATTAACTTTTTCTGCTTCTTTTCTCTTCTTTTCAGGTTGATCTGATGAAGCTGTTAAATAAAGACATTTTCCATAAACAGCAAACATAAAATTAAATCCTATATGTCCATGAGATAAACATCTTAAAGTTTCCAGATCACATTGATTAGTCATATTCAAATAAGTTTCAAATTTATTAAATAATTTTTCAATCCGAGTTTGATTAAGTTTGCACCTTTTTTTTAGTATCTTATCCCATTCTTCTAAATTAATTTTAACAGACGTAGAGCTAATATCTATACACTGCCAATCTATTGATTTAGTAACAGGTTGCAGTAAATTTTCATTTTCATTTTCTGACCAACCTGCTAAACTCAAAGCGCAAGCTATTCTGAGAGTATGAGCAAATTTAGATTCAAACATTTCAAATGCTTCTAGATAAAAATCACTGACTAAATAATTATTAAATGCTTCTTTTAACGTTGATATTTCAAAAAAATAGTTTTCAATGGAATGACCTTTACTCCAAATTAATCTATTATTTATTTTATGAGTTTTAAGATTATCTTTTAACTCATTATCGTATTCAAATTCTCTAAATTCCCGATCAACAAAACCGACTAATCTATTTTGAATATTTGATGATTCTTGAGTAATTAAATCGCATATTTTCTCTATTTTAGCTCTATTTCCTAATTTATCTCCATTTCCCGATTCTCCTTTTATCCCCTCTGCGGTATCAATAACAATATTTTTTAGTAAGTCTAATTTGTCTTCTGAAATTTGAGATTCGTTTTTTCTTAAAAAATTGCGAATAAGAATAAAAAAAGCTTCATCATCCGACCCTTCTAATAATAAAAACCTATCTTTAGACATAATTATTTCAGTAAGGTATTCTTCAGGAGTTAGCTGTAATCCATTCATAAAGTCAATATTTTATCTAAATTTTTAAAAGGGAATACTGTCAAAATCATCATCTATTATATCTATTTGTTCTTCTTCAATGCTATCAGTATTTATATTAGCGTTTGCTGTTGGGTGCATTTCTAATTCTATCATTTTATCTCGATATCCAGATGCAATAACAGGAGAATGAGTACAAATAATGAGTTGTTTTTCACCAAGTTGTTTCACCATTTCTGGTAATAATTTACGTTGCCAATCAATATGTAGAGAAATTTCTGGTTCATCAATTAAAACAACTCTCCCATCTGTCATGTGACTAGCTGCATAAATTAAACCGGCTACTTGTCTCTCTCCAGAAGATAAAATTTTTAGGTTATTAAGGGCTTCTTCATCACCTATTTTAACCCCTAATCTAGCTCTATTTTGAGGTGAATTTGTAGAACCTATTTTTAATTGCTTTTTCTCTAAAAATTCATTGACAGATTCAAGATAATTTTCGATACTAGAATAAGCTTTTGTTTGTTCATCTAGTCTTTGTTGAAGTGAATCTTTATAAACTGATAAAACTCTACTAGCAATCGTTTTATATTGTGGATCTGATTCAAAAGATTTTAACTGTTCTATTAATTTATCATAGACATTATCTGAATTATTAAGGTTCAGTAGAAAAGGAGAATTTTGTAACTTGTCTGATAGTTCTGTTATTTCCTTAATAACCTCTTCTGGCTCTTTTTTATTATCGTCTCTATCAGATGATTGAGAAATAGCTTTTGAAAATTTAATAAATGCTTGTGAAAGTAAATTTCTATCAAGACTTGCAATTTTTAATTGAGCTTCTGTTAGTTCTGAATTAATATGTTCTTCTATTTCTATAGGAGAAGGATATTCAAGTTTAGGAACAAATTTTCCAAATAGAATACGAGCCAGTTCCGTTGATTTTTTTGAACTTCTTAGAACTCTTCTAAAATTAGGTGATTTTCGAGAAAAATGTCTGATTGTATTTTCATCTAATGTAGCCCATGCCTCAATCATTGTTCTAAAAGCAGGAAAATAAGTTGCTTTTAAATCAATATTAATATCTTGCTTTATGTCACGCTTTTCTTGTAAAGATGATGGATCATAAGGTTGAACACGAGTCCTTAAAATTCCGTTATTGTCATAGAATTGTTGTCTTTCTTCCAATAATTCTGAAAAACGGTAAGAATCTATTTTATCTTTGTTAATAAAGATTGTGGTTAAGGTATCGGAATTAGAGTTTAACCAATGTTCTTGATCTATTCTTATTTCTGTGTAATCATCTAAAATAATGATTAATGCTTCAAAGTTTAAATATCCAAAACGTCTAAAATCTTCATTAACTGCATTTGCAAGAATATGTAATAAAGTAGTTTTTCCTGTACCGTTACTTCCATGAATAATATTAATTCCATCGTTAAAATCAAGAGCAATATCAAATCTTCTGTGTATTCCAATGGCTTCTAAACGCTTGATAAATCGAGACATAACCTTAACTCCTATTCCAGTCTCAATAATAGATCATTTTGATTATAACTCAACCTCTTCTATTTAATTACTGTCTAGCTTGTCCTCAATGCTTTTGAGGAATTCTGCTGTGGGATAAGTAACAGTAGATGGTTCATTCATGAGTTATACTCCTAATAGAATTATTTTTCTGATGTCCCCTTGGTAGTTGCGAGGGGACTATTTTAATTTTATGCCTAAACTGCTAACTGCTAACTGTTAAATAACCCTTTCATTTCCCCCATCCAAAGGAACTTGTGCTGCCGTTGTTTTCTCAAATAAACGATCGCACATACTTGCAGCTAACTCGGCCACATCATGACTGCTAACTTCCACTTTTAAAACATTATTTGTTTTATATTCTTCCACCGTTAAACCGTATTTTTTTGCCCGAGTTTCTAACACCTCATCAGTCCAAATAGCTGTATCAAATACCCCGTTAGGATGAATAGAATTAATACGAATTTTATCTTTACCCCATTCCAAAGCAGCTACACGGGTTAACTGGTTTAAAGCAGCCTTAGACGCAGAATAAGCCGCCACCCCTGGCCCTGGTGCCGGCACATTTTTGGAGCCGATAACCACCATTCTACCCCCGTTAGGAGCCATTTTTAAAAAGGGGTGAACCTCTCGCATTAATACCAGATTAGCATCCAAATTAATGCTCATAATACGTCGCCATTGTTCCGTAGACAGGGTGGAAATGGTGCTACTAGCAGGGAAAATACCCGCATTGAGGATCACCATATCAATTCCTCCAAAGCGTCTTACAGCCGTTTCTAGGGCTTGCTGAATGGCTGTTTCATCGGTGAGATCACAGGCAAGGCCACAGAAGTTGGGATCCTTATATAAATCTGCGATCGCCTCGTTAATATCTAACCCCACCACAGCGGCCCCTCGTTTCAGCAGAGACTCCACGCAAGCTTTACCAATACCGGACGCTGCCCCGGTTACTAGGGCAACTTCCCCCGTCAATGGCGGTTTTTGCCCTCCTTTGGCTAGTTTTGCTTGTTCCAGTTCCCAGTATTCCACATCAAAGATATCTTGAGGAGGTAAAGCTTGATAACCTCCCAATAGCGTCCCCCGTTGGATAATATCGATGGTATGGTCATAAATATCAGCCACGATGGCCGCAGCTTTGGCATTTTTGCCGATCGCAACCATTCCTAACTCTGGATCGATAATCACCCTTGGTGCAGGATCAACCATCGTTTTCTTGTCTTTAGCCTGGTTTAAATGGGTTTTAAAGTAGCTTTCATACTGCTTTACATACCCCTCTACATCCTTACCTACTAAGGGGGTGCGTTTGGTGCGAATGACGTGATCTGGTGTAGCAGGTCCTTGTTGAGAAATAGTAGCAATATCTTCTCGTTGGGCAAAACTCAGGGTTTTCCCTGTTTGTTGTAGGGAGAGAATAACTGGAAAACCAGCAGCAACGGACACTTGATGACGTAGTTGTGCTAAAGTCTGACCTAGAGATGTTTTGGGGTTATTTACGGCTTTTTGGGGGATATTCCAAGCTTGATGATGGTTTAGATAGTCTTCTGCTTCGCTAACTAACTCAATCATCCGTTCATAAGATTCTTTGGCCGTGTCTGCAAAGGAAAAAATACCATGATTCATCAACACCATACCAACAGTATTATGGCCTTTTTGCTTCTCAAATTCTTCGGCACAGAGACGAGCGAGGTCAAAACCTGGCATAATATAGGGGATAATTACTAAGCGATCGCCGTATATTTCTTCGATGCGCTTTCTTCCTTCTGCTGTGTTGGTAATTGTAACTACCGCATCAGCATGGGTATGGTCCACATATTTGTAGGGTAAGATAGCATGGAGGATGGTTTCAACGGAGGGTGAAGGAGCATTAGCGCGAATCATCTGGGTTTTCAACTCATTGACCATCTGAGAGTCTGATAAGCTGTTAAGTTTCGCTAATTTTAACAAATGAGGCATTCTTACCCCAGAAAAACCGCCTTCCTCGATGGTAGCTAAGTCCCAACCACTGCCTTTAACATAAAGTATATCTTCCCTTTCTCCAACAATATTATCTTGTTGTATTTTTACCGATGTATTGCCACCACCGTGCAACACTAAAGAGGGGTTTTGTCCTAATAATCTAGAAGTGTAAACTCTCAGGGCTAAATCTGTTTTATATTTAGCTGCGTCTTGGTCATTCCACAAACTTTTCATCGGCAGATCGGTTGAGCATTAAATATCTATCTTCCTTTACTCTATAACAATTCGAGACGAAAAAACACCCAAGATAATCAAATTAGTTTATCTTGAGTTATTAAGGAGTATTTGAAAATTCAGAAATTAGTTAAAACTTAGTTACTGCAATTAATTCTTTGCGGAATCTACGATTAAAGAATTATGCTCATTCATAGCGTCTTCCCACTCTAACATGGGGTCAACTTTTAAATCGGTTTCTTGTTCTAATAATTGACTAACAAAGTTTTCATAATCTTCTAAAGTGTTGAACATAGATGGGGGTTCAATTTTATACATTTTAACCTCTTATTTGGTTAGATTAGAACTCGTTCTTAAGCGAGTATTTTTAATCATGTAGTTAGGGCATTATTGAGAATCCTAACTGACATTTTTTCATTAAAAATGCAAGATGAACATTATTATAACAAGCTGAGTATAATGTTTAATCACTGTCTAAAATACAGTGCTATATTTTCACATCTAAAATAAAATTTTTATGGGTAACAAACAACATATTGACCTTAATTCTAAGCTTAATTGGTCAAGATGTAAACTCGAAAATATACGTATTTTATTCAGTATATTTATCCAAGAAAAAATACTGATTACATTGAAAAAATATCTGAAAAGAAGAAAATTTACCACTTAATTAGGGGAAAAATGCTATAATAAAGGATGGAAAATAAACCAATCCTATTTCAACCATACTTAGACTATGCCGAAATCATGGAAAAAGCTGTTAACAATTAGCGCAATTTTAGTAGCTGATGCTATGCTACTATCAACTAGCATTACCCTAGCTCAATACCAATCTCGTTCTCGCTCTTATTGTGAAAGTTACGCCAGAGATTATGCAGATCGCTATGCTAGAGGTGGTTTCTTTCGAGGAGGAGCAAGAGGGGCAGCCAGTGGCGCAGCTATAGGGGCTATTATAGATGGGGGAAGAGGTGCCGGGACAGGGGCAGCCATAGGTTCCGTTGTTGGCATCATCGGCGGTAGTTCCCGTCGTGCTTCTGACTATGATAACTTATTTCAACAAGCCTTTGATGATTGTCTGCGGGGCGCACCCTTAAGATAACCATTAATTTCAACAATCAATAAATAATGAGGAGTGATCATGAAATCAATTAACAAACTATTAGCTATTGTCCTATTATCAACTATCATTAGTCCAGTATCTACTTTGTCGAGTTTTGCTCAGGATGAAGCAGAAGATACTAAAGTAGAATTAAATAAAATTAGTTGTCGAGAATTGTTAAAAATGCCAGGAAAAGATCGGGAATTAACTTTAGTCTTTTTTCATGGTTTAATGGCAGCAAAAAATAATCAAATGGTTATTGATAGAGTTGCTTTAAGAGAAGCAACTAATAAAATTACTGATTATTGCATAGATAACCCCAACTCCATGTTAATGACAGCTTTTGATCGATATCTTTAAAACTGCTTAATTTTCAAAGTTTAATGTATTCTTATACTTCAGTATTAGAATACTTTTTTTGTTAACATATAATTAATAATTAATTTAGTTATATTCAAAGTCAAAACCTTGATTTGAAAATAGGTGTGAGCAATGCCCACTCTACAAAACTTATCCATTGTTAATTATTAATTGTTAATTGTCTATAAATAAAACTATGATTAGTCAATCTCAACCCCAAAAAGAACCAACTTTGTTAACCATTATTCGTTTATTAAGATGGGATAAACCGGCAGGAAGGTTAATCTTAATGATCCCTGCATTATGGGCTATTTTTTTAGCAGCAAGGGGACTTCCTCCTTTGCCTTTGATTGGGGTTATAATATTAGGAACCTTAGCTACAAGTGCAGCCGGATGTGTTATTAATGATCTCTGGGATAGAGATATTGATCCTCAAGTAGAAAGGACAAAAAAACGGCCTTTAGCTGAGCGATCTCTTTCTATAAAAGTGGGTGTTATTATCGCTTTTATTTCTCTTGTTTGTGCTGCTATTTTAGCCTTTTATCTCAATACATTAAGCTTTGGTTTATGTGTTGCTGCTGTACCTTTTATTGTCTGTTATCCTCTAGCTAAAAGAGTATTTCCTGTTCCTCAATTAGTGTTATCTTTAGCTTGGGGTTTTGCAGTTTTAATTAGTTGGACTGCTGTAACAGGAAAACTAGAAAATTATACCTGGGTATTGTGGGGAATAACGGTATTTTGGACATTAGGTTTTGATACAGTTTATGCCATGGCTGATCGAGAAGATGATCAAAAAATTGGGGTTAATTCTAGTGCTTTATTCTTCGGAAAATATGCAGGGGAAGCAGTAGGAATTTTCTTTGCCATTACCGCAGGTTTATGGGCTTATTTAGGGATTATTATGGACCTAAATATAGGATTTTGGTTAACCTGGAGCATCGCTTTATTGGGTTGGATGATACAATATATTAATCTAAGTTCCCCTGAGATTCCTCAAGAAACCTATGGGAAAATATTTCGTCAAAATGTTATCTTAGGATTTGTTTTATTAGCCGGAATTATGGTTAATATTCTCTTTTAAAGATGTTTATATTGTAGGGGTCAACAGCCGTTGACCCCTACTTTCAAAAATTAAGCAAAACGACGACGTAATAAGGGTTGAATCGTTAATAAAATTAAGGCATCAAACCCTACTAATAGTAACAAAACCCCAAGAAAATTAATCTCCAACCAAGGAGTTTCTAGGACAATACTACCTAAAGACCATTCCCCATTGAGGTAGATATAGCGGATAGGTTCTATAGCATAGGTCAAAGGGTTTAAACTCGCGACAACTTGCAACCATCCTGCCATAAAAGATAGCGGGGCCAAGGCCGTACTAGCAAACAGTAAAGGTAAATTGGTGACAAAAATGACCGCAATCAGTTCGATATGGCCCGGCAAGGCAAAAGCTAACCCTAAACTTAAGCCGGTTACTCCAGCAACGATTAAAAAGACAATTAAAGCGATCGCTGCTAAACCTGCTAAACTGGGTAAACCACCTCCTAACATAGCACTCGCCCCGACTATAACGGCGGTTTGAATGATACTCAGGCTGATAATATAGAGAGTAGAAGCGGCCACGATGGAATAACGAGAAGCTAAGGGGGCAACCAGTAAACGGTTGAGAAAACCAAACTCTCGGTCAAACATCACAGGAAGTCCGGCATTTAATGCCCCGGAAAATGCGGTAAAAACGATAATACCAGGGGAGAGAAACTTAGCATAATTGAGATCATCCCCAAATAAGCCTTGAGGGGCGTTATAAAATAAGGCCCCAAACAAAATTAACCACATAAACGGCTGAATAATACCAGCTATCAAGGTTGAAGGACGGCGTTGTAGTTGGATAAACAGACGTTTTGTCATGGCTAGGGTTTCTTGAGAAAAGTCTGAGAACCAGTTTCCCTCTGGTCTAATATCAGTGATAACATTAGGGGCTAAACTGTTCTGTGTTGGTGATGGTGTAATGGTTTGACTCATATTCTGTATCTATTATTTTTCTCACTCTATTTGATCTTATCTGCTTTTTCAGAATTTGCACTATGTTATGTTGGTTTGATAATAACGCTAGAATGTAAATTGTTGTCTTATATTTTAGCTACATGATTAAGCGTTATCAAAGTCAGTTAATCTTAATTGTAATTACTATTATAACTGGAGTTATTGCCCTGGTCTCTTCTGCTTTATCTGTTCCAGAACCTTGTGTTTATAATCCAGAAGTTTATCAAGGGGTTAACTTATCCAACTTAAGCAATGAGTTAGAAAATACAGGATTATTAGGGGAAATTCATGGTACAGTTCCTGAAGAAAATATCTTTGTTTTAGCGGTTCGTGATCCTGATAATTTTTTTAATTTTCAACACTTTTCTGTTATTCCTGGTAATCAGCAAACTCAAGAAACTTTAAAGAAAGTAGGCAGACATGATCAAGTTTGTTTACAAGGTAAATTAATCAAAAATCCTAGTCCACAACCTCATATTGTCGTTAAATCTGCTGTAGTTAAGGAATCTTGGCAAGGGTTAGAAGGATATGAAAATTATGAATATAAAGCGGATCTACCAGCAGAATTAAAATATAAAAATAACGCAATCTTCAAAGTTCATTTTGTTAATGAAGAGGGTAAAATATTAGTTGTAGAATATAAGGATAAAGTGTTACCTATTTTTGTTAAAAATACAGAATTAACTAAGGATTTATATCGAGGAGATTTGATTGATATTAGTTATAAAATACAAACTTGGCCAGGAAAACCTACTCATTTAAACCTCAATTTAAACCCTGAAACTCCTATTAAAATTGTGGATAGATTAGTTGCAAAACATAATACAGAAACAACATTAACAGGAAAATTAGTTAAGTTTCCCCAAAGTCCTCAAATTCTATTTGATGTATATGCTATAGAAATAGTCACTGAAGAATTACCTCGTTATTATACTTTAGTTAACTTTGAAGATAGCAAAGAATTTGAAAAAATTCGAGAAAAGTTAGCTAATATTTGGAATGATAATTTAGATACTGTTACATCAGGTCGTAACTTTTTAATTAATCCTAATATAATGATCGAAGCACAAGGGAAAGTTAATGTTATTTCTCCACAACAAGCTAATCCTCAAATTCTTCTAGAAAATGTTGATAAAATTCAACTGGTACTTTAACTTATAGTCGTTTCAAATAAGTTTGAGACATAGTAGTGTGAGCATCCTGCTCACTATCTTTATAATAAACTAGGGCGTGTCTGCAAAGTTCAAAAATCTTAATATATTTGAGTTTGACTGACTAAAACATATTCTGCAAAACTATTAATGGTTCGATAAGCAGCAAATTTTCCTTCCTTATCATAATTCTCAGTTGACGGGGATAAAACTTCGATAATTAAACCAGGGTTAACAATGGTATCTTTTCGGTTTTCATAATAAATTGGTTCTCCTTGTATTACCATAATATCAGGATAGGTGAAAATTCTTTTTTCTGGTATCCAAAGTCGAACATTTTCTACATAAACACGATAATCAAGTTTTTTGAAGGCAAAATGTAATTCATCGTAGATGTTACCTACAATTTGATTATGATTAATTGTTCCACCTGTCATGGGTCTAGTTTTTCCGTTAATGTACTCACTTTTAAAGTCTGCTTTTTCTTCCTGTTTTAGATAGTCTTCAATGGAATGATTTTTAATAACAGTTGCTTGCATAACACATTAAACGTTTACTCTAAATATCTTTATATCTTATTTTATGAGACTTTTTAATTAAAGACAATCTAAGAAACTCGTCTAAGTTCAAACTAATTATTCTAAGTTGATACAAAACCAGGTTTAGAGCAATTCTAAACCCGGTAAAAAATAAGTAATTAGTTAGGCTGAAATATCTCAAAACACAGCTTTAATCTGATAATAATCTAAGAGTAAATTAAAGTCCAAATGTTTCCCAGACTTTCCATACTCATCCAATATTACAGAGAAGCAGATGTTTCTGTTTGTTTTAATGTAGCCTCGTAGATAATAGTTTCCTGGTCATCTTCTAATTTAATTTCAGGGTCTTTACCAGGAGTCGTAATGAGACGGGCCCCTTTACTTTCGGTAAAGTAACTCCAGGCCCACTGAATCATAACAATCAATTTATTGTCAAATTCAAGTAGGTAGAAAACATGGATAAATAACCAGACAAACCAAGCCAAGAAACCGGATAATTTTAACCATCCCATATCTACTACAGCCTCGTGTTTCCCAATAACCGCTAAATTACCCCAGTCTGTGTATTTAAAGGGTTTTAAAGGACGGTTTTGGAGACCATTGCGAATAAAACGGGCTACATATTCACCTTCTTGCATGGCAACAGGGGCAGTACCTGGTAAAGTACCTCCTTCTCCATCAGGATAATGGGCTAAGTCCCCGATAACAAAGATATTTGGGTATTTAGCTAAATGAAAATCAGGTTCTACCATAACTCGTCCAGCTTTATCTAGTTGCGCTTCCGCGCGTTCGGCCAACAGGTTAGCAATGGGAGACGCTTTCATACCAGCAGTCCAAAGGATGGTACGGGCGCGAATTTGTTCTAACTTATCACCATCACCATAGGTAATCAATTGACCTCTGATATCAGCAACTCTCACCCCTGTTTTCACGGTTACACCCAATTTTTCTAAGGATTTTCGGGCTTTTAGGGAAAGATTGGGAGGATAGACGGGTAAAATGTGTTCACGGCTTTGTAAAAGGATAATTTCCGCTTCTGAGGTATCAATATTCCGAAAATCCTCTTTTAAGGTTCCGTGGGCCAGTTCTGCTAAGGCCCCAGCTAACTCAACACCGGCTGGTCCTCCTCCCACTAAAACAAAGGTTAACCAGTCTTTTCTTCGGGCAGGGTTGGGTTCTTTTTCGGCAGATTCAAAGGCAATAAAGACCCTTTGACGTATTTCGATGGCGTTTTCGATAGTTTTTAGTCCAGGGGCGTTTTTTTCCCAGTCATTGCCAAAATATTGATGTGTGACTCCTGTAGCGAGAATGAGGGAGTCATATTCGATGTCTCGGTAACGAAGTTTAACGGTTTGTCGTTCTGGGTTAATTTCCTGAACTTCTGACATTAAAACTTCTGTATTCTTATTTTTACTCAATAAAGCTCGTAATGGGGAAGAAATATCTGCCGGGGATAAACCGCCGGTAGCGACTTGATAGAGTAAGGGTTGAAAAACGTGAAAGTTTCTTTTATCAATTAAAGTAACTTTAACAGGGGCTTTGGCTAGTTTTTGTGCTGCATATAAACCACCAAAACCACCGCCCACAATGACGACGTGATGAAGATTTGAGGAATCAGATTGAGCAACCATCTATTTTTTTTCTCATCACTTTAACTGCTGTGATTTTTGAGGCTTTCACAACAGAAAAAATACGAGTCTCCGACTAGATTTACAAGTTTAAAACACTAAGCGATAAACTCACTTTTTAGTCTATGATGAGTGTGAAACTTTAGTTTGTTATCTTGGCTACAAAATCTTTTCTTTTATTGTCTAAATTCGGTAATGATATAAAAAAATACCAACTTTTTGTTATTCTAGAAAGCAGTAGATTTGATTGATTCTGCTTTGGTAATAAACTCGATTAGATCGCAATTTCAATAAATACTATGGCTTTTACCAATATTTTTTCTAATCTCTTCTAACTAAAATTAAACAAGTAAATCAAGCAACAAAAAATATATAAACCTGATATAAGTCTCATATTTATTATTTTCAAAATTATTAAAAATCAATTAAGAGGTGGGAAAAGATGCAGATATAGTTAACAAATGTAGATATTAATTATTTAGGATACTTTCTAAAAAGATTATCCCATGATTTATGACAGTTTGTCAAAGATTAAGTATTGATTAGAGTTCACCAATTTATGACAGTTTGTCAAAGATTAAGTATTGATTAGAGTTCACCAATGTACTTATTTGTAGTTAATAGGTGATTACCAAAGAAAAAAGGAATTTTTAGCCCAAAAATCTAGATTTTGCAGATTCAAGGATGAGCATAAACTTTATTGTTAGAGGGCTGTTCTAACACAGAAAAATACAGTCAATGTATTACTCAAAAATACTCACAGCAAAATACGATTATGTTTAATTATTTGCCCCCATTAAACGATCATAATTTACCTTATCCCGATACCCTACATCCCATTGTGGTTCATTTCGTGATTGCAATGGTCTTATTTGCCTTTTTCTGCGATGTTATCGGTTATTTCACCCGTAACCCTCGGTTATATGAAGTCAGTTGGTGGAATATGTTGATCGCAACTGCTTCTATTTTTGTAGCCATTATTTTTGGTCAATATGAGGCCGGTTTGGCCCAACCTTATGAAGCAGTGGAACCGGTTTTAAACCTCCATACTCTCATTGGTTGGTCATTGTCAGGCATTATTGCAGGGATAACAGGATGGCGTTACGTCCTGCGTTCAAAAGACCCCGAAAAGCTACCTATTCCCTATTTAGGGTTAGGTTTAGTCTTGGTAGGTGTTGTGGGAATGCAAGTATATCTGGGTGACGAGTTGGTATGGGTTTATGGACTGCATACCGTTCCCGTTGTAGAAGCGATTAAGGAGGGAATCTTACAATAATGGACTATAACGCTATTGATATTTTAAGTGCTAATCTTGGCCCCAATGGACTGCCTTATAGCATTCCTATTCATCCTAATCTAGTTCATTTAACTTTGGGTTTGTTCATTATTGCCATTTTCTTTGATATTTTAGGGGCGATGTATGGTTTCAAAAAACCCTTACTGAAAATTTTAGCTATTCCTGCTATTCGCAGCAATTTTTTCGATGTCGGTTGGTATAACATCCTTGCTGCTTCCATTATCACCGTTTTTACCGTTGCTGCTGGTTTTTATGAAATGATGCTGGCCCACCCTATTCCTGAGGTTAAAAGTGCATGGGGAATGGATGCTATGTCAACCATGTTATGGCATGGTGTCGGTGGTGTTTTCCTGTTAGCCTTTATGGTGGGAATGACCATCTGGCGAGGGTTTCAAAGGTTTATTTGGCGAAAAGAAAGAACCATCCAAGTGCAATGGAGTTATCTCGGGGTGGGAATGTTGATGTTATTTTTGCTGTTTATTCATGGAACCCTCGGGGCCCAAATAGCAGCCGAGTTTGGAGTACATAATACCGCCGATCAACTGTTACAAGCTAACAAACAAACCGAGTTATTGCAGCCCTCAGTGGTCAGTTATCAGTAATCAGTGATCAGTTTTTTCAGTTATCAATTGTTGTTGGTAGTTACATTTATGATGAAACCTCGTAATATTGTCTTTATTATTGCTTATGCGATCGCTTTAACAGGTATCAGTGTTTGGATGGGAAACCTATCCTATTCTTGGTTTCCTCCCCAAGCGTCGGCCGAGTCCCTATTAATTGACAAATTATTTGCTTTTTTGGTGACAATAGGAACGTTTATCTTTCTGGGTATCACAGGAGTAATGTTCTATTCTGTGGTGTTTCAGAGGGCTGCAAAATATGATTTTAGCGACGGGCCCCATATTGAAGGAAATGTCACCTTAGAAGTGGTTTGGACTGCTATTCCTATCCTGTTGGTATTTTGGTTAGCTGGTTATAGTTACTACATCTACGATCAAATGTCTATCCGTGGCCCAATGGAAATGATGCACTTATCCATGGGACATGGTGATACCCCGGCGGTTGTCGAAGAAGTCCCCACAGAAGAAATAGAAGTTATTTCCAAACAATGGGCCTGGGTGTTTCGTTATCCTGAGAGTAATGTTACCAGTACCGAGTTACATCTTCCTGCTAACCATCGTATCAAGTTAGCTTTAACCTCAGAAGATGTTTTACACGGTTTATATATTCCTGCTTTTCGGGTAAAACAAGATATTGTCCCCAACAAAACCATTAACTTTGAGTTTACTCCTATTAAAGAAGGAACCTATCGTTTAAGGGACTCACAGTTTAGTGGAACCTATTTTGCCACCATGCAAACAAATGTGGTGGTAGAGTCCCCCGAAGCTTATTCTAGTTGGTTAGCTGAAGCCAAAAAACTGACACCTTCCCCTGCTTATAACCAGGCCGCGGCTGAATATTCCCAACAAAAGAAAAAAGGTTTTAAAACAGGATGGCCTACTGTTATTCCTGCAAAACCTCCCGTGGTTAACTATAGCAGTTCTTAATTGTTAATTGTTAATTGTTAATTATTCATTGTAAAAATGACAGATACTCAAGTCAAAACAACAACTATTATTACAGAAAGCTATCAAGACCTATCGGCCAGAGACTGGAAACGATATTTTAGCTTTAGTACAGATCATAAAGTCATTGGTATTCAATACTTAGTTACTGCCTTTATTTTCTTTCTCATCGGTGGTATCTTCGCTATGGTCATGAGGGGTGAACTTATTACCCCAGAAGCTGACTTAGTAGATAGAACCCTCTATAACGGAATGTTTACCATGCACGGCACAATTATGCTGTTTCTGTGGACATTTCCCTCATTGGTCGGACTCGCCAACTATTTAGTTCCTATTATGATCGGGGCCAAAGATATGGCCTTTCCTCGTTTAAATGCGGCGGCCTTTTGGATGGTTCCAGTGGTGGGTATCTTAATGATGGCCAGCTTTTTTGTCCCCAGTGGTTCGGCCCAGTCTGGTTGGTGGTCCTATCCTCCGGTTAGTTTACAAAACCCCACCGGACAACTGATAACAGGACAGTTTCTCTGGATCTTAGCGGTGGCTATTTCTGGGGTATCTTCTATTATGGGGGCAGTTAATTTTGTCACCACCGTGGTTAAAATGCGGGCCCCGGGAATGACCTTCTTTCGGATGCCTATTTTTGTTTGGACTGTTTTTAGCGCGCAAATAATTCAATTATTTGGTCTTCCTGCTTTAACCGCCGGCGCAGTCATGTTATTGTTTGATTTAACTGTGGGAACCAGCTTTTTTGACCCCTCCCAAGGAGGAAACCCGATCTTATTTCAACACTTTTTCTGGTTCTATTCCCACCCTGCGGTTTATGTAATTATTTTGCCTATCTTTGGCATTTTTTCGGAAATATTTCCAGTTTATTCCCGTAAACCTCTGTTTGGTTACAAAATAGTTGCTATCTCTTCTTTACTTATTGCAGCAGTTAGTGGTTTAGTTTGGGTACACCATATGTATGCGAGTGGAACCCCTGGATGGATGAGAATGGTATTTATGTTATCTACCATGTTTGTCTCTGTTCCTACTGGTATTAAAGTGTTTGCTTGGGTAGCAACTATCTGGGGAGGTAAGTTACGTCTTAATACTCCTATGTTATTCGCTATGGGTGCGTTGATCATGTTTATTTTTGCTGGAGTAACCGGCATTATGTTATCTGCTGTTCCGGTGGATATTCATGTCAACAACACCTATTTTGTGGTGGGACATTTCCATTATGTGTTGTACGGAACCGTAACTATGGGAATGTATGCTGCTATTTATCACTGGTTCCCCAAAATGACGGGAAGAATGTATTACGAAAGTTGGGGTCAAGTGCATTTTTGGTTAGCTTTTATTGGCACTAACTTAAACTTTTTACCCATGCACCCTTTAGGGTTACAAGGAATGTTACGCAGAGTAGCTTCTTATGACCCAGAATACACTTTCTGGAACGTTTTAGCTAGTTTAGGGGCATTTTTACTGGGTATGTCTACTTTACCTTTCATCTTCAATATTATGAGTTCTTGGATACAAGGACCCATCGCAACTAGCAACCCTTGGCGGGCCATTGGTTTAGAGTGGATCATTTCTTCTCCTCCTCCCATAGAAAACTTTGAGGACACTCCTATTGTTGTTTCTGAACCCTACAGTTATGGTAAGTCAGAACCTTTGGTAAGCAACCTGGAAGGGGTTTTAGGCCATCATGGTGACGGGGTGACGGGGTGACGGGGTGACGGGGTGACGGGGTGATGAGGTGACGGGGTGACGGGGGGACGGGGTGACGGGGGGACGGGGTGACGGGGTGACGGGGTGATGAGGTGACGGGGTGACGGGGTGACGGGGGGACGGGGTGACGGGGGGAAGATATATCAATCATTTCTTCCAGTTTCTCACTTTTCTATAGCCCTACGCATTAATGTTAGGATATTTTGTCTATTTGGAGTTGCCTGTTTTCTTATTACCTGTTCCCTAAAACAAAAGTCTATTTGTCCTAACCATCTTTTGTAATGCTATAGTCCCCCAATAAGTTGATACAGGTTCCTCAATTTTCACATTATTAACGTTCGGAAACAATAATCATGGATAGTTCACTTTCATCACAAAATTTACACCACGAACACGATGAACAAGGTAATAGTGTTTTCGGTTTTATCGTCTTTCTTGCTTCAGAAAGTATCATTTTTTTGAGCTTTTTTGTAGGATATATTGTCTATAAAACTACTACCATTGACTGGCTACCTACTGGTGTAAGTGGACTAGAAGTTAGAGAACCATTAATTAATACAGTGGTGTTAGTTGCTAGTAGTTTTGTTATTTATATTGCCGAAAAATTTTTGAAAAAAAACAAATTATGGGGCTTTAGAATATTTCTTTTCTTAACAATAGCTATGGGAATTTATTTCTTATTTGGACAAGCTATTGAATGGAATGGTCTGGAATTTGGTTTTACTTCTGGTGTCTTTGGAGGAATGTTTTATCTGTTAACAGGGTTTCATGGTTTGCACGTTTTAACAGGTGTTTTATTACAAGTTATTATGTTAGGACGTTCTTTCCTTCCTGGTAATTATAATAATGGTCATTTTGGTATAATGGCAACTTCATTATTTTGGCACTTTGTTGATGTTATTTGGATTATTTTATTTGTCCTACTTTATCTCTGGCAATAAGTTAATAATTTAAGACAAATTTCAGGTTTTACTTACAGTCTTTGTCACCCTAAACCTGTAAGATACTTGTGTTAACCTAAATTGAGGTTTGATTATGGCAATTCGTCAGATTTATGGGACAATTGGTCATGGTAGTGAAATAATATCGGGGGAGGGTTTCAGTTGCGAAAAGCTTCAGAGTGGTGTCTATATGGTACGATTTGAAAAACCTTTCTCCAAACTACCATCAGCAGTTTGCACAGTGTTTCAACCTCCTTGGAACAATAATGGTATTTCAATAAAAATCTTTGATATCACCCTTGATAGTTTCACTTGTATCACCTCTAAAGTCGATCATCCAGTTGATTCTGGTTTCACCTTTATTGTTACTGGTGAAGAATAAGTTACATTAAAAACCTGTTCTTTTTTTGACAGTAATTATTAACTTTGGGTAGATACCTGAGTTCGGTGTTAGGAGTTAGGAGTTAGGAGTTAGGAGTTGGAATGTTTTCTATAAGATAATTAGTGTTTAAGACTCTTGATTTTGACCGGTTGTCTATAAATTTCCTTATATCGAACTCAGGTTAAATAGATAATTAGTAAAGTAATTGAAACTAAAAAAATGCTAATTGATTTCTTTTCTACCCAGAAATGTTATAGATGTGACATCATACTTTGAGAGAAAAACGGTAAATTATAAAAAGGTGTAATTCTTTATATTTAGGAAGATTTACAACAACTTAGATGAGCTTTTCTGAGCTTCCCAAAATAAGCAAATATTGTAGGGTGGGCAATACCTATAATGATAGCTAAAAAAATATGATGATCTTCTTAATTGCCCAGATTATTTGAGTTTAAAAACAGTAAGCAAAGGTAGCAACAATTATGATTATTGATGATCAACATTATGACGTAATTATTGTGGGAACAGGTGCAGGAGGTGGCACTTTAGCTAATAGAATAGCCCCCACAGGTAAAAAAATTCTTATCCTCGAAAGAGGTGACTTTATGCCCTTAGAAGAACAAAATAGGGCCAATGTTGATGTCTTTAAAAAAGAACGTTATCGTGCTTCTGAACGCTGGTATGATCAGGATGGAGAAAACTTTTCTCCTCAGACTAATTATGCAGTAGGTGGTAACACAAAAATCTACGGCGCAGCATTAGTAAGAATGCGAGAAAAAGACTTTGAAACAGTAGAACATCAAGAAGGTATTTCCCCTGAATGGGGTCTCAAATATCAAGACTTTGAACCCTATTATACCGAAGCAGAAAAATTATACATGGTTCATGGGAACACTGAGAATGATCCGAGTGAACCCGATCATAGCGAAGATTATCCCTTACCTCCAGTTGAACACGAACCCCAGATCCAAACTATAGTAGATGCGATCGCTAAACAAGGGTTACACCCCACCCCGTTACCCCTCAGTTTAACCCGTCAAGAAGATGACCCCACGGGAGACTCAGAAGTATTCGGTATTGTCCCTGCTTTAAAACACCATAATGTAACCCTGAAAACCTCGGCAAAAGTGGTCTGTTTAATTACTAATTCGTCAGGAGAAGCAGTAAGAGCAGTAGAAGCAGAAATAAATGGTCAATCTTATCTATTTTTCGCCGATATTATCGTTTTAGCCTGTGGTGCAATCAACTCAGCGGCCTTATTATTAAAATCAGCTAATCATAAACATCCCAACGGGTTGGCCAATAGTTCTGATCTCGTCGGCCGGAACTTCATGAAACTCCACCAAACCGCTATGGTGGAACTCAGTGTTAACTCCAACTCTGGTCAGTTTCTGAGAACTGTCAGCGTTAATGACTTTTATTGGGGTGACGAGAACTTTCCCTATCCTATGGGTCATATTGAAAATACAGGAGGACTCTTGCAAGACATTGTTTTTGCCGAGTCTCCTCCCATTTTATCGGTATTGGCCAAAGGACTGCCGGGTTTTGGTCTCGAACAGTTGGCCAAAAGGTCTATTGGTTGGTGGATGTACACCGAAACTTTACCCAAACTTGATAACCGTGTTAGAGTCAAAGAAGATAAGATTTATGTTGACTTTACAGCCAATAATATCGAAGCACACGATCGCCTCATTTATCGCTGGATCGATGTCCTCAAAGCAGGGGAAAACAAGTTAGGTAGTTCGGTGTTTGAAAAGTTAGCCGTTTATCCCCGTGGAGAAGTTCCCATACAAACCGTTGCGAACCAATGCGGAACCTGTTGTTTTGGAGAAGACCCCAAAACCTCTGTTTTAGACCTTAACTGTCGCACCCATGATCTGGAAAATCTTTATGTGGTGGATAGTAGCTTTTTCCCCTCTAGTTCTAGTGTTCCCCCTGCATTAACTATTATTGCTAATGCGTTGCGAGTGGGGGATCACCTCAAAGAAAAATTAGAGATGTAGATAAGCTGCTTCTGCTTCTAGTTGACGAACTAAATAATGATTATTCGAGGATCTCGCTACTTCTAGACGATGTTGTAGACTTTTGCGTAGACTGTCCCGATGGGTTTTGATCGCTTGTGTTATGGTTTGCTGACTATTTTTGCTCATGGTAAACATACTTTTATGAAATTTCATGGTATAGGTTACTTCTAACATAGCATTTGCTTTATGCTGTCTACAGCTTGTTAAGAAATATTCACAACATTGATCCCCATCACGAAATCGTCAAAAACACAAGCGATCGCCGTTTTAAGCTATAAAATAAAAATAGTCCCCTGGCAACCACCAAGGGGACAAAAAATGTTCATTAATTAATTTGAGAGTAACACAATGTCAGAAGATAGATTAGCTAGAATTGAAAAGATTGTTGAATCTAATGCTAAATCGATTCAAGCTTTAAGTGATGCTGTAGCCCAAGATAGAAAAGAACGGGCGCAGGAACGAAAAGAATGGGCGCAAGATCGTCGCCGTGTTTTTGAATGGATGGCTAGATTAGCTGCTGCACAAGCGGACTTTTATGAAGTTCAAGCAGACTATGTGCGTCATATCGAAACAATAGAAGATCGTCTCACAGAAATTCGCGATCGATTAGATCCTTAAATGTACGGTGGGCATAGGTTAATCAACAAGAATTATGATATTTAACCTATAATTATTGCCCACCATTTTTACCCATGTCAATACATATTAATGTATAGAATCAAGTGCAGTGCTTAAAGAGGTATTTTCTAACACTTCTGGAGGTAATAATAACTGTTCTAAATTATTAACCATTTCAAAACTAATATTTTCCACAGCATCTCCTATGCGTTCCCATTTACCATAACTTCTTGCCAAAAAATCTACCACACTATCAGATAAACTTTCCGACTCTTCAAAAGCAAATAATCTAGCATCTTGATTGAGAATATATTCTGCTAATAATCTAATTTCTTTTACCGTTCCTGAAAGTTCTTCATCAATGCTTACAACTTGCTCAATTAAACCTTGAAAGGTTTCCAAAAAGTTGCTCATAATGTTCTCAAAATTAATAGCAACATCAGCTAAATTATTAATATCTTTTTCTATTTTATTAATTTCTTGCTGTAAAGCATAAGCTTTTTGATACTTGCTCAATTTTCCTACCATGTTCTCTAATAGAGATTTTTGTTGTACTTGATCCTCTGCTAATTTTTGGATACTCTTGTTAATTAGCTCAACTTTTTTCAACATTAATTGAGCAGCACGGTGTAAAATAAAAGCATTCCTAAAAATCTGTTGTTGTTGACTTTGATATAATTCAACTAAAACAGGATCATTGTCTGCTTCTTGCAGTCCCATTAGTCGTTTTTCTTCTACTTGTGCTAATTCTAAGCATCTTTTATTAACAATCCCTTTTAATTCATCGGTTAACTGTACAAAAAATATTTGATAAGCTTGTTTATGTTTAGTTAAAAAGCTAATAATATTGTTGTAGTCATTAATCAATATTTCTAGCTCTTGAAACCGTTCTGAAAAAGTAATTGTTTGAGAACGAGTAACAATCTCTTCTTTATTAAATAACCCGAAAAATCTCTTTTGAGTTTGAGTTTTTCTAATTTGGCGTTTTTCCGCCTTAATTAGTTGTTGACGCTTTTTTATTTTTTGTTGTAGTTGACTAAAACCTGCACTATTAAGAACGGGTAATTGATAGGTTTTTTCATAAATTTTAATAGATTCTGTAGATAAACCTAAAGCTGACTGTTGATTATTGTTCATAACACCACTAAATTTTTAAAGTTTACTGATTATTCTGTTACTTGGAAAGTTAATTAGATTCCTCGTTCCTCGGAATGACAATTAAAAATATTATAGCAATTAGCAATGATATGTGAGAAGGTGCAATATATCAAGACATAATAGTATTATGTCCCTACAAATGCGTTCTCGTAGGGGTTTAACATTGTTAAACCCAGAACAATATTAAACCCCAGAAAGGTGATTTTCTCACAATTGAAATCTGACTGCTATATATCTTATTGTTATACTAAACTAGAATGGTCTAAGGTAGGTAAACATCCATGAAAGAAGCAAAAATTTACAACATACAAGGGTTTTGGGATACTGAAGCAGAGGTTTGGGTTGCCACTAGCGAAGAGGTTCCAGGGTTAGCAACAGAAGCAGACACATTAGAGAATCTTAATGATAAGTTACGAGAAATGATTCCAGAATTGTTAGTATTAAATGGAATACTAGAAGAAGATTATTAGGCTTTTATCTGGTGATCAAAGACCTGTTTTAAACAAAAAAATGCCACCGATAATAGTGGCAAAATCAACTAAATAATGACTAAAATTTTAGACATCATAATACAACGCAAACTCATAAGGATGAGGACGTAAACGTAAAGGATTAACTTCATTATCCAATTTATACTCAATCCAATTTTCAATGAAGTCTGATGTAAATACACCACCATCAGTTAAGAAAGCATTATCTTTTTCTAAACATTCTAATGCTTGTTCCAGAGAACCAGGAGTAGAAGGAATTTTGCTCAATTCTTCAGGAGAAAGATCATAAATATCTACGTCTAAAGACTCTCCAGGGTCAATTTCATTCTTGATACCATCAATCCCTGCACAAAGCATAGCAGCAAACGCTAAATAGGGGTTAGAAGTAGCATCAGGACAACGGAACTCTAAACGTTTCGCTTTGGGGTTAGGACCAGATAAAGGAATACGCACAGATGCAGAACGGTTACCTTGAGAATAAGCTAAGTTAACCGGCGCTTCAAACCCAGGAACCAAACGCTTATAAGAGTTGGTAGTAGGATTAGTAAAGGCCAATAAAGCTGGAGCGTGCTTTAAAATACCGCCGATATAGTTTAAGGCAATTTTACTCAAGTTAGCGTAACCATCACCCCAGAATAAAGGTTCATTGTTTTTCCAAATAGATTGGTGAACGTGCATTCCTGACCCATTATCGTTAAATAAGGGTTTGGGCATAAATGTTACGGTTTTACCATATTTTTTAGCCACGTTTTTGATCACATATTTATAAGTCATCAAATAATCAGCAGCTTCAATTAAGGTAGCAAAACGGAACCCTAATTCATTTTGTCCCCCAGTTGCCACTTCGTGGTGATGTTTCTCGATGGGAACCCCACATTCAGCCATAGTTAGCAACATTTCTGTCCGCATATCCTGGAGGGTATCCGTAGGAGAAACGGGGAAATAACCTTGTTTATAACCAGGTTTATAGGCTAAGTTACCGCCTTCTTCTTCTCTACCAGTATTCCAACGACCTTCTACACTATCAACAGAATAGTAAGCTTTGTTCTCGGTTTGGTCGAAGCGAACGTCATCAAAGACAAAGAACTCTGCTTCTGGTCCAAAAAAGGCAGTATCACCGATACCGGTGGTTTGGAGATAGTCTACTGCTTTTTTGGCAATGGTGCGAGGGTCACGACTGTACCATTCCCCCGTACGAGGCTCTTTAATGCTACAAACAATACTAAGGGTAGGTTCCTCATAGAAAGGGTCTATCCAAGCTGTCTTGGGGTCAGGAACCATACACATATCGGATTCGTTGATGGCCTTCCATCCCCGAATACTGGAACCATCGAAGGGAACCCCAGCGTCAAAGGAATCCTCATCAATTTGATCGTGATAAAAAGAGCAATGCTGCCAAATCCCTGGTAAATCAATGAATTTGAGGTCAATAATTTTAATGTTTTGGTCTTGAATCATTTTCAAGACTTCTTGGGGTGTTTGGGCCATGAAAGACTCCTTGGGATTTCAATATATACATCTCTTCAAGTCATTGATAGTAAAGACTCACTTTGCTAGATTTTGTATAATTGGATACTGTTTTGCCTTTTGAAACCTGTAAATAAGACTAAGTTTTCTCAGCAAAAAGCTAAACCTGGAAAACATAACTGTTAGGTGTAAAGAATTGTATCAATTATCTTGAAAAAAAGTAGTTAAATTCCCCTAGATTAGCGATATAGTAAACATGAGCAGACGTTATATTTTAGGCAGCCTCGGTAATGCAAGTTTCATTGCGATCGCAACCCCTGTTTGAGCAATTATCTAATTTTTCCTGGAGTCAATTCAGGTATGGTATCAAGTATGTTTTAAAGCACAAACAACGACGGAAACTGCTACTGTGTTTGTCGGGGTCAATGGGAACTACCCTGATGTTAGATTGGGACCCGAAACTGGTAGGTGCAACCTTGACTGGTATGGGGTTGATGGGTGTAATTTATTGGGTCCAGACCGGTAAATGGCAAAGTCGCTGGATCTGTTTTTATGAATTTTCCCAAACTTTGCACGGTAAATTAGCGATCGCTGTTATAGGTGGCGGTTTTGGTGCAATTAGTAGTTATATTGCTCTCGATATTTGGTCTAATGCTCAAAATCGTTGGTTAGCTACGGGATTAATTCTACAAGGATTCGGCACTTTTGTAACACTGGGTTTACTAAGTTGGCAATTATTGAGTACACCTAGAAAAAAACAGGAAAATAAGTATCAGGAATGGGTCTCTCAATTAACAGATGTTAATGTTTTAAAGCGATTAATTGCTGTAGAAAATCTTTCTAATCTTATAGAAAATAAACAGTTAACGCCAATTCAAGTAAAACAGATTCGAGGATATTTCCGCCTTATGTTAAATCAAGAAACAGAAATTATGGTTAGTCAGGCTGTGTTACAATGTTGCCAAATGCTGGATAATACCCGGCATTTTTAATAAATTCTAGTAATTAATTTCCTATCCTAACTCAGTCAAATTAAGAAGCAATATGATTCAGCTTTTAATTAAATTAAGAAAACTTATCTTTTTAATCCTTTTAAGCGTAATTCTTTTGGCTGTTGGAATCCAGCCATCCATGTCCCATAGACCCCACGATGTGGTAGACAGAATAGAATTATCACCAACTTACGAGGAGGATCAAACCGTCTGGATTATTGTTAGAAGTAATCTTTTTAAGTCAGTTGACGGAGGAGAAAATTGGCAAAGAATTACTAACGGAATAGATAATCAAACTCCAAATAATCTCTCAGACCTAGATATGTTTGCTCAAAGTAAAGATATCCTATTTCTATCTACCAATGGTGATGGAATATATAAGTCTCAAGATGGAGGAATTTCTTGGCAAAAAGTCAATCAAGGGTTAGAAACACTCAAAATTGATTCAGTAGTTATCTCACCCAATGATTCTAACTTAGTTTTAGCAAAGGGGACTGAAGGAGGATTATTTAAAACAAATAACGGGGGTACAAATTGGACTTCTGTAATCGATGAAAATACAAAACTTACTGCTGTAGCTTTTTTACCCAACAACGATAGTCAAATTATTTTAGGTGACAATAAAGGCAATTTATATCTGTCTGAGGATAAGGGTGAAAATTGGCAGATTATGGGCAACTCCCCGGATAATAATCTCATAAATGCTCTGGCCATTTCACCTAATTTTGCCAATGACAAAATGATTCTCATTGGAACCGATAAAGGTATTTTTAAAAGTGTTGACCTTGGTAAGTCTTTTGTTAGTATAAGTGAAGAAAATTTAGATAATAATATTAGGGACATTGTGATAAAAGATGTAGAAAATAATAGCTTGAAAATTTTTGTTTCTACCGCAGATATGGGAGTATTTCAATCTGAGGATGAAGGAGAAAATTGGAAAAAAATAAATCAGGGTTTAACCAAAGATGGGCAAGCTGATGAATTCAAAGTTCCCCATTTTTATGAGCTAGGTATTCCTCCTACCTTCAGCCAAGATGGAGTGATATTTGTCGGTGGTTTCAATGGATTGTTCAAATCTCAAAATAGTGGTGAAACTTGGCAAGAACTAGAAACCTTGTCAGGAGGAATAGTTGCCAACTTAGGGATATCTCCTAACTACAAAAACGACTCTACTCTAGGGGTTGTTACTTATGTTGGTAATGCTTATCTTAGTTCAGATGGTGGCAATACTTGGAAAACCATTAATAAGGGATTAGAACCCCCTCGCTTTACTAGACAATTCAACTTTACTGGACAAGATCCTCGCCGCTTTTTTGATGTCGCTTTTTCTCCTAACTATGAATCTGATGGCAATATTTTTGCCTCTGTTCTTTGGGAAAACTTTTTAAGGTCTACTAATAGAGGCCAGAATTGGCAAATTGTGGGCCTTCCCGGTGCAAAAGGCCAATCACTTCGAGGATTTAGCATTGTTCCTTCCCCTGGTTTTGCGCAAGATAACACTGTCTATGTTGCTACCATGTATGGTTTAATTATGCGCTCAACAGATGGGGGTCAAAACTTTTCTGTCATGTCAGCCATTGACAGTTATAAGATTAACGAACCCCTAGCTATAGTAATATCCCCTAATTTTCCTACTGACAAAACCCTGTATGCTTCAGGGGTGAAAGGAATTTATAAAACCACAGATGAGGGTAAGACATGGCAAGCTACAACGGAAAAAACCCCTTTAGAAAATCTCTTTTATTTTCAGTTGGCCATATCACCAAATTATGAAAGCGATCGCACGGTAATAGCTGGGACGGAACAAGGGGTTTATATAAGCAAAGATGCAGGAGAAACCTGGGTTAAGTTGACAAATACAAGCTATGGAGATAATGAACATGTTCAAGCTTTAGCCATTTCCCCAAACTATGAAAATGACCAAACTTTTGTAGTCAGTATCAGAGCAAAAGGACTGTTTAAAACCGTTGATGGAGGCGAAACCTTTGAGAAAATTGGGGATAATGCCCTTACTTTTTCAAGAATGAATAATATTCCTTATCGGGGTCAAGCAATACAGTTTTCCCCTTCTTATGCTGAGGATAATACTCTTTATGGTTTTGGGGGAACCAATACAGAAATTTATAGATCCACCGATGCTGGCAATACTTGGGAGACCATTACTATTCCCGTAAATACTAATGATAATTATGATTTAATAACTTGGGGAAGTCTGTTCTTTCTAGTTTATCGAGGTCCCATAGCGAGAGTCGTTGCTGCAGCAGTGGTTGCTATATTTAGCTATTTTATTTTAGGATATTTAGGATTAGAGAAAAAACTGCCTTTGAGTAAGCTACAAATTAAATTAATAGGAACATTTGTAACCTTTATTGTGGCATTCCTGATCTTGTTTAAATTATGATCTGCTAGTGTCCGATTACTAGCTAATTTTTGGGGAGTATCCCATTTTTGTAATAACTTATTTTCTTGACGGAAAATTGTAGATTGTATATTGCAGATTGAGTAAATAGCTTTATCTTTTAATCTGATTTAGACATATAGCAGTTCTGCACGGTAAGGTTATTCAATGATTAGTTTTTCTGTTAGTAATTCCCGCAGTTTAGACAAGGGATCTGAGAGATTAAATACTCTTAACTCTCCCATTGCGATTAAAGAGGCTATTTCTTGACGCACTTCTTGTTCTGGGTGGGAGAGGGAAGTAGCGATTTCATCAGCTAAACGACCACTTTCAGCAATTACAATCAAAGGACGATGGAATTTGACGTTTTCCGTGGCATCTACTAAAGCAATGGCTCCACCGTTAATTAAAACGGTAACGGAAGGATGTTCTCCTGCCAAAACGCTGGCTATCTGGGCCAACCAAGGGGACTCGTCTCCCCACTTAGAACCTGGAACTAATAAAAAATGGGTATGATGGGGTTCGAGTGTAGCAGCCTCAGAAGAAGAGTTAGAATGATGAGGGAACTTTACTAAGCCGATGGGAGAAACTCCAATAAGAGGGAATGTCCCTTTAACTTGGTTTCTAGCTTTACCCATTAAACCCATAACTCCACTGTCAGTTCCTCCATCAACGACGCATAAACCTAATTCTTTTGCTAGAGGGGCTAAGACTTCTACAAATAAACGCTCCAGACGCACCAAATCTGGCTGACTAATTTGACTGGCACCACCAATAACCACCAAAACGGGAGAGCGTTTCTTCAGGTTGATTGTTGATAAGGCAGTGCTTATCTCTTGTCCAGCTTGAATTTTAAGGACTTCTGCTGTGGATTGATTGTCGAAGGTTAGAGTAAAACTTGTTTCCATCTGAGGAAATTGAGAGACTAACTCGTTTGATTGTAGAACACCAAGTAGCTATGTTTTGACATACTCCCTAGGAATGAGATCCGCAGGATTTTACCATAAAACATGATGAACTATTTAGGAGGCTGCCATCAACCCCAAACACAGGGACGCATCGTAGATACTTTTTGTTCTGCTTTCATCAAATTAATCCAAAACAGGCTCATTGGCAATATTTTCTAAGCCCGCATTAGTTAATAAGTTAACCCACTGTTCCCGTTGGGAGACAGTATTAGACAAAAGATCATACCAACGATTCTCAATAGGAAAAGCATTCTCATCAACTCGCCGAACAGTTCCCTCAACCGAAATTTGCACATCATCAGCACAGAGTATACGTAAATACCAACGATAATCTGTGTTGGACATTAACTCTTTGGTTGCCTGGATAGAGATAATTCCGGCTTGACTAGGTAAAGAAACCTGAAATTTCTCAACTTGTTCATCTTCTTCTACCTTATTTAAAACAAATGTTGCGTTTTGATTGGTTGCTATAGGGGATATATAGAACCAAAATGTTGGTTTTGATTGAGCCGTAAACCCTCGACTGTCTGAGGGAGCAACAGCTTGAATATTTAAGAACTGATCAGGACAACTCTTACGTACAGGTATGGGTGTGGTTTGCCCTTGGGGTAATTCTGAGATATTAGGAGGTGCTTCATAGACTCTTCCTGCTCCTTGTTGTCCAGGCCCACGGGGACCACCTGGTTGATTGGGGTTTTGAAATTGAGCTAGGAGTAGATTAGAAGACTCATTGTTTGGCAAAGATTGAGCTTGTACATTGCCAATTGGTAAAAAAAGACTGGTGAAACTTAAAGCGAGCGCAATTTTGTTTTTCATGATCTTTTGTTAAGACAATCACATTAATCTTAACTTACATGAATATTTATTGCTTTTATCTAATAGCTGAACTCTGATTACTGAGGGCTGAATGCTTACTAGAAAATTGGTGATAAATTAGAGAGTTAATGCTCATGACCATTAAGGATAGAAGAACAGGGATTAAGGGAATCCATCCCCCATAGATAAAGAGAAAGAAATTAACTGCTGTCAATAAACAAGCACTACCAAAGATGCTAAAAAGTTGCCATTTTTTGCCTGTAAAAAAACTAGGAATAGCAGACCAAAACCAGATCCAGATAAACTCTAGCAATCCCGACCAAAACCAAAGTAAAGGGCGATTATCTAGGACTGCACTAAGCATTTGACTAATCATTTGAGCTTGAACAAAAACCCCATAGGTCATTAATTGCGACCTATCATTATAAGGAGTCTTTAATTCATCTTGATCAGGAACAGTTGTCCCGATTAAAACTAAACGATTTTTGAAAATTTCCCCTTTAATTTCGCCTTTTAATAATGACCGAAGCGGTATTTTAAAAGCAATTTCTTCTGGAGATTTTAAGGCACGATAATTAAGTAAAATTTGACGGCCTCCAGCGTCAACTCCTTGATAACCACTACTATGGGATGAAATATACTTGAAAACTACTGTTTTGGGTAAACTATTGGCTGGTGCATTAGTTTTATATTCAGTAATGTTAACGCCAATTGTATCAAAACTAATATTGTATAAACTTCCTTGATTTAGAGAACTAATATAATGAGCAAACACTAAGAAATTAAATGAATATTTAGCTTGACACAAAGAAGGAAGGGGAGGAGTCATATTAATTAATTGACGACGAATAATATCAGATTCATCAGCAACTAAATCACTAAATCCTATCTGTTCCGATTTTAAACTCTCTGGGGGTCTAATTCCAAGAAAGTTAGCATTAGGAAAACCAACTCTACACACCATGTAGAGGTTTTGTTGTTCTTGAAAAAGGTTTAGTAATTGTTTGTTTTCTATTTTAATATCTCGATAAATATCAATACCAATGGTTTGTACTTCATATTGATTAAGTTTTTGTAGGACCTGAAGTAAAGCTTGATCTGATAATGAACCATTCAGTTTCCAACCCAGAGATTGTTGATAGTTAATATCTTCTTGATCGATAGTAATAATTAGCAAACGGGGATCGGGTTTTTCGGGTAAAATAAATGCTCGGAAACGAAAAAATTGATCTAATGCCCATAATTCACTAGACTGTAATAAACTTCCGTAGCGAATACCAAAAATTAATCCTGTGACAATGATACTGGAAAGAAACAAGGGAATCGAAATCTTATCTGATAGCCATTGTGGAAATTTTATTTTCAAGGTATTAAACTTAAATAGTTGATGATGGTAAATAATTGGATAGGAGAGAAAGGATGAACCAAGACTTTTTTGACGCTTTTATATCCTATGGAAGAGCAGATAGTAAAGATTTTGCTATCGAACTACATAGGAGTTTGGAATCTCAGGGTTATGATCTTTGGTTGGATCAAAATGACATTCCTTTTGGGGTTGATTTTCCCGAAGAAATCAAACAGGGAATTGCTAAATCTCAAAATTTTCTTTTCATTATCTCTCCCCATGCTATCCACTCTCCCTATTGTAAAGAAGAAATTGATTATGCTGTTAAATATAACAAACGTATTTTACCTTTACTGCACGTAGAAAAAATCAATAAACAGATTTGGCAACAACGTAATCCTAAGGGAGAAGACCAAGATTGGCAAGAATATTGTTCCCAAGGCAAACATTCTAGTTTCACACAGATGAGTGAGGATATTTCTAAGGTAAACTGGATTTATTTTCGGGAAGAAATGGATGATTTTGAAACATCTCTTACTGCTTTGGTGGAGGTTTTACAACGGGATCAAGATTATGTTTATCAACATACTAAATTACTCAATCAAGCTTTGCAATGGGAAACCCATAAAAAACAATCTCAATATCTACTAATTGGACAAGAAAGACGCAATGCAAAGCAGTGGTTAAAACGAAATTTTTTTCATCAACAATCTCCTTGTGAGCCAACATTTCTTCATTGTGAATTTATTGGGGAAAGTGAAAAAAATGCTCATCGTGATCTGGCAAAAATATTTATTAGTTATCTAGAGCAAGATCAATTATTTGTGGACAGAATTTGTCGTACTCTCATGCAAAATGGTCACACGCTCTGGAAAAGAATAACAGATATAAAAAATTCAGAAACTGCTTACTCAAAAAATCTAGATAGAATTGAAAAATCTGACAATTTCATTTATATTTTTTCTCGAAATTTATTAGATAATAGTTCAGAACAAGAACTATGGGAACAAGAATTAAAATACGCTTTATTTCTCAACAAAAGAGTTTTTGTTATTCACTTAGATACGAAAGATTTCGGGGAATTATATTCACTGCTTTCTGAGACAGAAATTCTCGACTTTTCTGACTATAAAAATGAGGAGCAATATAAAAAAGATACCGATGAATTAATTAAAATGATTCTAGAAGAAAGCGATTATTATCAACAACACAAAATTTTATTAGTAAAAGCACTGCAATGGGAAAAGCAAAATAAATATCCAACTCTTCTCCTTAGAGGAAAAAGTCTTAAGAAAGCGATGATTTGGTTAGAAACAGCCAAGAAATACTCACGTAATCAACCCATTTCCCTACAAAAAGATTATATTTTAACTAGCTCCAAACAACCCACCGTTACTAGCTTTGATGTTTTTATAGCACACGCTTATTGTGATGTAGATTTTGCAGATCAGTTAAATGATGCTTTAGAAATTCAGGGAAAAACCTCTTATTTTGAACCCCAAAACTCAGAAAATACCAATCATGAAGAAATAGAAATAAAAGAAATAATTAATCGTTGTGATAATTTTATTTTAATTGTTTCTCCTGACTCCAAAAATCTAGAAGATTGTCAAGAAGAAATCGATTATGCTCAAAGTCTTAACAAAAGAATTATAATAGTTTTCTACTGTTTTAAAGAAGAACCAAACATTACTGTTGAAGGTCAAGAAACAATCTACTTTTCGAGAAATCAAGCCAACTTTTTTAGTAAATTCAACGAATTAATCAGAGTTTTAGAAACAGATCGCTCTCATGTTCATAGTCATACTAAATGTTCAGCCAGAGCCTTAGAATGGGAGAGAAATAATCGTCATGAAGACTATCTACTAAGAGGTAACGAATTAGTAATTACTCAAACCTGGTTCAACGAAACTAACACTAATCAAAAAAAACCAAAAATCACCAACTTACAACAAGAATTTATTCAAGAAAGTCAAAAACTACAACATCGCCTCAAATTTCAAGAAGAATTAGAACGTCAACAAAAATTAAAACAAGCGCGACGCATTACTTTAGGTTCTATTATTGCAGGAATAATCTTAGCTTGCTCAACCGCTATTACCCTGATAGAACTAAGACAGGCCGACATTAATCATATCAAAACTATCATAGTCTCCTCTCAAGCTGACTTAGAATCAGGATATGCTTTAGACGCTCTTGAAAAAAGTTTACAGGCACACCAAGATGCCAAAAACCATTGGACAAAACGAATCTCATGGTTGCTACCCATCACAAAACTTCCTGACTCCTTGCATAATGACATTTTTGATACCATCAGACAAGCCAGCAATGAAGTTAGAGAAAAAAGGATTACCATTGAGACTCGATCCGGTTTAAGTACCTTAGCAGTCAGTTCCCAAGAAAAAATTCTCGCTACAGGTTCTCAACAAGGGGTAGTCAAACTTCATAATATCCAAGAAAATTTTCAACTCTTAGACGCACAACCAATTCCCTACGGCGACAAAATCACTGATCTCAGTTTTAGTCCCGATGGCCAAAAATTAGCGATCGCCTCTTGGAGAACTTTAGTACGCATCTGGGATCTAGAAAACAATTATTATATTGAAACTTTACCCCATGATAGTTGGATTAATCGTCTCAGTTTTAGTCCCGATGGTAAACAACTGGCCACCGCTTCTATGCAGGGAAAAATCACTCTCTGGCGTGTCCCCGACAATAATGGGACAAAAATGGAGAAACAAGGAGAATTTACCGTAAATGGCCAGGCCATCGCCCTTCATTTTAGTCAAGATAGTCAATATTTAGCAGTGGGAACCAATCAAGGTCAAGTTGTCATCAGTCAACGCCAAGGCCAGCCTATCAGTGAATTTACTGTTAATAGTGCCGTTAACGATGTCGCCTTTAGTCCCGATGATAGCCTCTTAGCTGTAGCTACCGAGGAAGGAAGAGGAGAACTGTGGCAGTGGCAAACCCAGGAGCAAATTAGCCAATTAGAAGGGCATACAAACCGCCTCAACGCCATCATTTTTAGTCCTGATGGTCAACAGCTTGCCACCGCCTCAGAAGACACCACAGTGCGCCTCTGGGACCTCTCTGGGAAGAGTTTAGAGATATTCCCCGGCCATAAAGACGGAGCAACGCAACTAAAATATATTAGGGATAATTTAGTGGCAACAGCAGCCGATGGAACTTTGCATCTATGGGATTTAACCTGGAAAAAATTACCCCAATTACAAGGCCATATTCAAAGCGTCTATCAAGTTAAATTCAGCCCTGATGGAGAAAATATTGCCACTGCTTCGGCCGATGAAACAGCCCGTTTATGGAATTTGCAAGGGGAACAATTAGGAATTTTTTCCCATGAGGGACCAGTTACCAGCATCAGTTTTAACGCTGATAGTCAACTGCTGTTAAGCGGTGCAGCAGATGGTATTGCCCGTATTTGGAATCTTGAAGAACAAATCTCACAAGGTTCTGTTTTAGAAGGTTATAGCGATCAATTTTTTCGGGTTAGTTTTAATCCCAAACACTCCTATTGGGTTGCCGGGGCGACTCATGGAGAAATTAGAGCTTATCATGATCAAACCAATAAATTGACGTATCAAACAACTTCTGACTTAATCACCGATCTCAGTTTTAGTTCTGATGGTCAACGTTTGGCCACTGCTTCTTTTGCTGAGGGTGTTTTGATTTGGAATACTGAAGAACTTTTGAACCCTTCTTCCAAAGCTAAACCGCAAACATTACCATTTTTCCAGCCAACTAGCATTGCTTTTAATTCTCAAAATCAAATGTTAGCTATTAGTTCCAAAGACGGATATATTAGTCTTTGGAATTCTCAAAACAAGAGAATTAGAAAATGGCTTGCTCATCAAGATAGTATTCTCAGTGTTAGTTTTAGTCACGATGGTCAATATCTGGCTACCGGTTCTTGGGATGGAACCGCTCGTTTATGGAATCTTCAAGGGGAAAGATTAGCTCAATTTACCAGCAATGCTGGCCCAGTTTTTAGTGTTGCTTTTAGTCCCAATGATCTGTGTTTAACTGAAATATTGGGCAAAAAAATTAAAGGAGATTGTCTAGCAACAACTTCTGCTGAGGGAACTGTTTATATATGGCGAGTAGAAAGCGAAGAAGAACTTCTACAAAGAGCCATTAAAGCCAATTCCCAACGAGTGTATAAGCAGACCAAATATTAGGTCTTTGATTACTGGGGTCTTGTAACATTTCTTGTTGAGTTAATTGAACTGCTTTAATTTTAGTCATATTTGGTTGTTGTAATTTTTCATAAAAACTGGCCATAAAATCAGCCGTTGTATTATCGAGAACTGGCCATAAAGTGGCTAAGGTACTACGAACTCCTGCTTTAACAGCAACTCCAGCTAATCCTAAAACCGACCGTTCTCCACCGGTTGCGGTTTCACAAGCACTAAGAACTAATAAGTCCAATGATGTTGAGTTAATGTTATCAGTTTTACTCAATAAATCTTCTACTTGTCCTAAGTCAAGAAGTTGATCGTATAACAAAATAAAAATATCATCTACATTAGAACTAAACTGAGCATGAGTAGCTAAATGAAGAACAGAAAAATTGTTATCTTCTAGTAAGTTTTTGAGGTTATTTTCTGTTAGAGTTTGATTCAGTAATGTTTTATTTTCTGGAATTAGAGAGGCTAAGCTATCTAATTCAATTTCTACATTTTTTAGGGGACTAAAGGGAACTCCGTCGATGACTCTTTTTTCACTAATACCAGCAACTAAGGCATTCAATGGTTGTTCTTGAGCTAAAACAGAAGGTAATAATTGCAGTCCAGGCACTAAAGCAACTCCATAATTTTCGATCAAATATTGTTTATTTTTGCCATCATAAAGCACTGCCATAGGAATATTACGTAATAAACCATCAAGTACAAATACTAAATTTTCAATATTATTTTCTTGTAATTCTTGTTCCAAGGGTTCAATTAACCATTGATAAACTTGTTGGGAGAATCGTTTAACATTAGTGGTTTCTCCTGATAATTTTAGATATTTTTGTAAACTAAGAAGAACATCTTTAACTTCTTTTTGTGGAACTTTTTTGCGGTAATATTTAAGTTCTTGTTGTTGAGAAATTTTGAGAATAATCTCTAACGATTGGTCTAAAATAATAGCATGAATAACGGCTATAGATTCTCTAGAATCATCTACTAAGCGATCAATTTCTTGGGGTTGAGCAGCTAAACAAGGCTCATTAAAAAAGTCATCTAATTCTGCTAATTGTAATCCCTCTACAATGTTACGAGCTTGTCTTAAGTTTTCTTGAGATGGAGTGATATATTTTTCTCTATTTATGTCTTGATTAGCTCCCAACAAGAGAGCGATTAATTCTCTATAAACTGGTTCGACACTATCACGAAAATTAAATTGAATATCGGTGTTAGTTCCCACTAAATCTTGACGTAAAGATTGAAGTAACTCAAAGGCAATATTATAGGATTTAATGCCAGCTTCTACTTTGTTTTGAAGGGTATAAATCTTTCCTAGTTGCCAATGCCAAAAATAGGCAATTTCTGGTGTTTCAAATGCAGATATATTTTGCAGTGCTTCTGATGTTAAATCGGCGGCTTTTGATAAGTTATTTAACTGCTGATTTAAGGCTCCTAAATAGCCCAGTCCATAGGTGATGGCTCTATTATCTTGCAGTTGAGATTGCCCTTTTCCTTTAGCTTTTTCAATAACACTACTAATAATTTCCTCAATGGTTGCAGTGCTGGGAATAACAATAGTTTCCAGAGATTGCTGGGAATTGATATAACACTGACGCAATAAAGGAGAAGAACGATCTAGAAGGGAATTTTTATCATTAAAACGTAAGCAAATTAAAGTTTGAGCAAGTTGTAACTGACTATAAAGACTTTGATGAGAGAATCCTAAAATTTGTCGTTGCTTGAGTGCATAATTAACTAAATTTTCTATTTCTTGAGGAGATACTTGACCCGTTTTCAATAAAAGTTCCAGGCGATTAATTTGAGCTTGAAAAACTCGCTCAGGATTAATTGTTTCTTGTGCTTTTTGATAGCTAAAATCTGCTAAACTGGCATAGAAACTAAAATTATATTCTTGTCTTGGTGACTCAATTGTATCAATACAGTTAGCTAAAGTCTCAAAAAAACTACCTTCATTTTCTTCTGAATTTAATGCGGTAAGACAACTATTATTCAAGGGAGACAATTGCTCTGATTTAGTTATATTAACAAAAGCTCTTGCAGTATTACCTAAATTGAGCCAAACAACCCCTATTTGTTCAGAATTATTGATAGTTTCACTAATCTTGCCACTGGTTAATAAAATTTCTAGAGCCGTTTCTAGGTTGCTTTGAGAAACTAAAACATTACTCAAACTCACTAACCCTAAACTGTACAAAGATAAAAAGTTAATTTCAGTTTGTTTTTGTTGTAAACTTTGTCTAAAACTTTCCCTATCTTCTCTCAATAGTTTATTATTAGGTTTACAAATATCACTATCTAAGCTTAAAGCATCAATAAGAGTCTGACAAGCTCTTGGATATAATCCTAATTGCTGCATCGCATTAGCTTGATTAATTCGAGTACGAAGAATACGCTGAGGTTGATTAATATTTTCATAGAGACTAATCGCTTTTGGCCAAACTTCTAAGGCCATTTCTGGATGTCCCAAATTAACGTACAGTTGTCCTTGAATTTCTCTTGTATTGGCAAGTATGCGTTGTTGTTGAGGACTCTGAGGATGAGTTTCCAATATTTGTAGGCTAGATTCGATCGCTTCTTGTGCTAAGTCCCATTGTCCCAATTTTTGATGACTCAAAGATAGATTGGTCAAGGCCATAGATTGATTTAGCTTATCTCCCTCACTTTCAAAGCTGTCGGCTGCTTTTTGCCAAGTCTCTATGACTTGTTGCCATTGCCCTCTGCTTGCTTGTTCACGGGCTAAATTAATCCAAGAAATCCCTGCATTAGCCATTAAACTATTTTCTGGAAAATTACTTACCCATGATTGAGAAAAATTTGTCTCAGTAATTTCACTCACAACCTTTCCTTTACTAACTTCGGCTGTGAGTTGAGTCGGAATTATAGTTAGGCTTAAAGACAAAAAAAACCAAACCAGACTCATTATGAGCGATGTTCGCTGTTTTTTCATAAATTTGAAACACTCCACACTCTATAACATATATTAATAGGAATCAGTATATTAACTATATCTTAATTCTCCTCACACTTCCCACAGGACCTATTTTATTAACTTGCCAGTTTTATCCTAGTAATATTACGGAAAACTATCAGTATTTTTTAGTGTATTTTTTGTAAATAAAACTTATGGTTTTCGTATAAATAACTATTTTTCAAAAAGTACGAGACAATTCATTTTTATTATTATAAACTAGAGACGGAAAAAATATAATTAGTTGTTGATACCCTAACAAGAATCACTGAATTAGTTTAACTAAAACCTATCTGTTTCCCGAAATATTCTGATTGTTATCAATATAAAAAATCATCTAAACAATAGACAAGGTTACAAAAATGTACAACGGAACAAAACATCCTAAAAAATATAAATTAATTCCATCTCTTATAGCTTTTGGAGCTATTACTTTTTACTCCATGCCAGCCTCGGCCCAAATAGTAATTCTACCTTTTGACATATCAATCATTGGTTCCAATTCCACCGATTCCTCCTCGCAAATTACCTCAAACTCAACAGGTTCTACCTCTTCACCGTTTTCTAATGAGGGGAATCCCAGTTCATATAATTCAAATAATAATAATGGTAGTGGTGGTTCTTTTTCTCCATTTGTAAGCACTCAAGGTTCCACAAATTCATCTGATAACAGTAGTAGTAATACTGATGATAATAATGAAACTTTCAGTAATGAAACTTCTGGTGGTGTTTTGGATGATGAAACAAGTTTCCTTTTAGCTCAATTTTCCAACGATAATCAACCAGACAATCCACAAGGACCTCAGAGTCAGGCATCTGGAAGATTTAGTGACACCCCAGATCCTAATGATCCTAATTCTGGTGGCAATGTTCAGCCAGCTAATGGTGGTGGTGATGTTCCTGATATTGGTGACAATGTTGATCCTGGTGATGGTGATGGTGATGGTGATGGTGATGGTGATGGTGATGGTGATGATCCCGATCCCGTGACGACTGCTGCTACCTCAATCCCTGAACCAACATCAGTAACAGCATTAGCTATCATCGGGTTGGTTGGTATTTTGGCTAAACGCAGTAAATAAGACCCCGCAGTTAACGACGGAGTTATAGCAGTCGCCAAAGCTATTAGGACATTTTTCTGTTCCCTGTTCCCTGTTCCCTGTTCCCTTAAAATATAATTTATGTGTCCTAACTAGCCTGTCTATTGCTATAATATGAAAAGTCTTCTTTTTCAAGAAGACTTTTTTAGAGTTACATAATCTTGCGATAAACAGATATTTTATGCTATAATAAGCAATTGTGTCGAAATTTTATATTAATGTTATGCCTAAACTAAAAACGCGCAAAGCTGCCGCCAAGCGTTTTCGATTAACAGGAAGCGGGAAGAAAATTGTTAGGCGAAAAGCTTTCAAAAATCACTTATTAAATCATAAAAGTGCTGAAAGAAAGCGTCGTCGTTTGTCTAATGCAGCCTTAGTTAGTGAACAAGATGAACCCAATGTTCGCTTAATGTTGCCTTACGCCTAAAATTAACTAGATCACCTAAGTAGATTAACACACAAACAGAGTAACTATGACCAGGGTAAAACGGGGTAATGTCGCCCGAAAACGTCGCAAAAAAATCCTTAAACTAGCGAAAGGGTTTAGAGGAAGCCATTCTCGTCTATTTCGTACCGCTAACCAGCAGGTAATGAAAGCATTGCGCAATGCTTACCGCGATCGCCGTAAACGGAAACGGGATTTTCGTCGCTTGTGGATCACTCGTATTAATGCTGCAGCCAGACAAAATGGCATGAGTTATAGTCAATTAATTGGTCAGATGAAAAAGGCTAATATTGAGATTAACCGTAAAATGTTAGCACAATTAGCGATTCTTGACCCTGATGCTTTTAAAAAGGTGGTAGAAACAGCTAGTGCAGCCAAATAATGGATAATTGATCATGGATAATTGATATTTCATTATCAATTATTCATCAGAAAATCTTACTGTTTCGCCACAATTCATGGGACAATGGGAAAGGCGATCGCAGTTAGTAAAGAATGAGTCAAACACCGAAGATAATAGTCTTAGATGATGATCCAACCGGTTCCCAAACGGTACATAGTTGTTTACTGTTAATGCAGTGGGACGTTGAGACGTTACGATTGGGGTTAAGGGATGAAGTTGCTATTTTCTTTATTTTAACCAATACGAGGGCATTAACTCCCCAAAAAGCAGCAGAAGTCACCAGAGAAGTTTGTCATAATCTCAAAATTGCTATCGAAGCGGAAAAAATAGCAGACTTTGTAATTGTTAGTCGTTCTGATTCTACCCTCAGAGGTCATTATCCCATAGAAACGGATGTTATTGCTGAAGAATTAGGGGGTTTTGACGCTCATTTTTTGATACCTGCTTTTTTTGAAGGAGGAAGACAAACTCTTGACAGTGTTCATTATTTAAACATTGACGGAAAATTAACACCGGTTCATGAGACAGAGTTCGCTAAAGATTCTGTTTTTGCTTATCATTATAGTTATCTTCCAGACTATGTAGAAGAAAAGACCAAAGGAGGTATTAAAACAACAGAAGTTGAACGATTTTTATTAACAGATATTCGGCAAGGTAGTTTAGAAAGATTGATGCAGCTACAAGGAAATAAATGCGGAGTAGTTGACGGAGAAAAACAAGAAGATTTAGATAAATTTGCTGAAGATTTATTAACCGCAGCAGCATCAGGTAAACGCTTTTTATTCCGCAGTGCCGCGAGTATCCTAACATCTTTAGCGCAATTAGGCAAACAACCCATTGCAGCAGAAGCAATGGCAGAATATAAACCAACAAATAAACCTGGAGTAGTTTTGGTGGGTTCTCATGTTAAGAAAACAACCCAACAATTACAAGACTTATTAACTCAAGCAGATGTGGTAGGAATAGAAGTTGATGTTAAACAATTACGAGATCATCCCGATAAAAAAGATGAGTTATTAAACAGTATTTTAGAACAGGTTAAAAGCGTTCACGAACAAGGTAAAACCCCTGTAGTTTATACCAGCAGAGACGAGTTGACCTTTGAAACCGTACAAAAAAGATTGGATTTTGGCGTTGCGGTTTCCTCTTTATTAATGGAAGTAGTTCAAGGTTTACCCCGTGATATTAGCTTTTTAATTAGTAAAGGGGGTATTACTTCTAATGATGTTTTGAGTACCGGTTTAAACTTACAATCAGTACGATTATTAGGACAAGTTTTAGCCGGATGTTCAATGGTAAGAACCGAAAAAGATCATCCTTCATTTCCTAACTTACCTGTGGTTTTATTTCCTGGAAATGTGGGTAATGTTCAGGGTTTAAGTAAGGTTTATTCTCGCTTGAAACAATAATTGGTGAAATTTTAAAAAAAATTATTATTGAGAAATAGTTGTTTCTTCGTACAAGTTAAACATATATTTCTCTTTGCTATTTCATCTTAAAAACTTAACTATGTTAGTTTAAGTTTTAAAGGAGAACAAAAATCATCAACCCCTGTTTTGAGAACATATAAAATAATAGGTAACACTAAAATATCTGGTATTTTTTTTGTATTCATTAAGTGATTAATAACAGGAATAATATGACCTTCTGAAAGTTCATTGGTAAGATTTTCTTGACAAATTTCTACCCGATATCTTTTTGCTAAACCCTCTAACCAATCTGTGCGATCGGGGCTTTGCCCTACAGTTAAAGCAAGGTTAATGGCTGCATCGTCTAAGTCACCATCACAAACAATAATTTCATCTAAAGCAGCGATCGCATCAGGATAATCAGCAAGTTGGGAACGATAATAAGTAATTTCTGAGAGGGTTAAAGAGGGCATAATTTACTATGAATAAACGAGAAAAATTAATGAAGCTTGAATGAATTATCTTTTATCATTCTAACAAAAAAATCAAAATATATTAAAATTAATAAATTTTTCAAAAAAACTAATCTTAAGTCCTAATTTCTGATACTTTTAGTTATGCTAGTTAATAGATTAAAATAAAAATGGGTTGATTTGAGAATAAGAAAAAATGATTAGATTAAAACCTTGGCAATGGGTAGTCTTAGCAAGTCCTGTGATCATTATTGTTAGTTTTTTTATCATTGTAGCAGGAATACAAATTCATCAATGGGGAATTAATTGGATCTGGGCTGTTTTTGTCTTAATTTTGCTAGGATGGCGTTGGTTATTGGTCAAATGGACAAAACCAGTCGAACAACAAATTGAAACCTTTATTTCTCAAATTACCCAAGAAGGAGACAACCAAGAAAACCAAATTGCTGCCACGGTTGACGATCAAGAAACCATTAGTAAAATAGAGACCATTCTCTACAATATTATCCAAGAAACTCGTAACGATCGCCCTTTTTGGGAAGACTGGCCCACCTTTTGGCAACGATGTGAGAGTTTAGTAAGTGCGATCGCCCACGTCTATCACCCAGAAATCAAATATCCTTTACTAAATATCTATGTTCCTCAAGCTTATGGACTTATTCGGGGAACCATTAATGATCTCGATCGCTGGATGCAAAAATTAGCCCCTTTTCTCAATCAAGTCAGTATCGGACAAGCTTATCAAGCTTATGAAGTTTATCAAAAATTAGAACCCAATGCCCGTAAATTATGGCGTGTTTGGAACTGGAGTCAATGGATACTTAACCCAGTGGTTGCTTTAGCGAAACAAACAAGTAGAAAATCCACTCAAGAAGCAAATCAACAACTTGTGGTTAACTTCGGACAAACCTTCCGAGAAACCGCTTTAAAAATTCTGGCTAAACAAGCGATCGCCCTTTATAGCAACAAAAATATTCTCCCTTCAGATAAATTATCTGTCCCAGAAAAACCCCTTTCTACTGCCAAAACCGAAACCCTCCGAGAGATTATTTCTAAAGTACAACCTATTGAAAAAATAGAAGCCAAACCGGTTAATATTTTACTTGTAGGAAGAACCGGCGCAGGAAAAAGTAGCCTGATCAATACTTTATTTAAAACAAAGAAGGCTCAAGTAGATATTTTGCCCAATACAGATAATTTTACCGCTTATAATTGGAGAGATTCTACAGGAGAAAGTTTAACCATTTGGGATACTCCTGGGTATGAACAAATCAACCGTCCTCAGTTTCGGGAACAGGTGTTAAATTATTGTACAAAAGCAGATTTATTATTATTAGTTACTCCGGCACTTGATCCTTCTTTAGAAATAGATATGAAGTTTCTAGAGGAAGTTAAAAGGGAGATTACAGACTTAACTATGATTGCAATTGTAACGCAAGTAGATCGTTTAAGGCCAATGAGAGAGTGGCAACCTCCTTATGATTGGCAACAGGGAAAATTACCGAAAGAAGTGAGTATTAGAGAGGCCACAGCTTACCGTGTCGAGATATTTGGGGACAAATGTGACTTTATTTTACCCATTGTTACCCGTGATGGAAACGTTGGCCGAGAGAGTTGGGGGATTGATGTTTTAACTAATACTTTATTAGCATCTATTAAACCCTCAAAACAACTAAGATTAGCTCGTTTTTTACAACAACGAGAAGCCCGTTCTGTTGCTGCTGCAAAAATCATTGAAACTTGTACTTTACGACTAAGTACAACCGAAGGAATAACAGCGTTATTAAAAAGTCCTGTATTGCAGTTTCTTTCTACTTTAAGTACAGGGTCGTCTACCTTAGCTTATTTATTAGCTGAACAAATACCTGTTGAACAATTACCTTTGGTTGTAGGTAAGTTACAAATGGCTTATGATCTCTTCTGTTTGTTTGACTCGGATGAGGTTTATCTTAAACAGTTTGACTTGTTATCTTTGTGGCCATTATTATTAGATAATTCTGGAGTGAGTCAAGATAATGCTTGGGCGTTTGGTCAAGCAATGGTTGAGTTTTTAAACATAAATATGACCATTGAAGAGTTAAGAAAGCGATTTAAAGATTATTTAGACTCTAATGTAGGGTGAGGAAATAGTAATCAGTTATCAGTTATCAAAATTAAGTCTGAGTATAAGGGAACAGCAAATAAGAAAAAAGATATCTCATCAATTATTCGGTGATTGCTACAGCATTTGGTTTATGCTGTCTACAGCTTGTTAAGAAATATTCACAACCGTGATCCCCATGACAAAATCATCAAAAACAAAAGCGATCGCCGTTTTAACAGACTTTGGTTTAGAAGATGGCTATGTTGGAATTATGAAGGGGGTTATGGCTACAATTAACCCTTATATCCCCATTATCGATCTTACCCATCAGATTGCACCTCAGCAAATTTGGGCAGCGAGGTTTTGTTTAATGAATGCTTATCCCTATTTTCCCAGGGATACAGTGTTTTTAGCGGTAGTCGATCCAGGGGTCGGAAGTAAAAGACGCAGTGTCGCTATTAAATGTTCTCAAGGATATTTAGTCGGCCCTGACAATGGTTTATTTAGTGGTATTTTGGCAGAAGATCCAGCCATCAAAGCGGTATCTCTAACCAATAGTGACTATTGGCGTATTCCCGATCCTAGTTTAACCTTTCATGGCCGAGATATTTTTGCCCCAGTTGCTGCTTATTTAGCTTCTGGAGTTGCTTTAGAAACATTAGGGAATATTATTCCTATTAATAGTTTAGTCCCTTTTCCTTTAGAATCTCCCCAGGTTACAGCAAAAAAAATAGAAGGCTCGATTCAATATATTGATCATTTTGGCAACTTAATTACTAATATTTCGTCCATGGAAGTTAGGGATAAAGATTGGTCGGTTAAAATTGATGATAAAATCATCAAATCTGGTTTAACTTATAGTGATGTTGCCAAAGAAGAAATGATAACATTAATGGGTAGTCATGGCTGGATAGAAATTGCCGTAAATGGGGGAAATGCACAAGATAAATTACAACTTCAATGGGGAGATGATATTACTATTATCTTTGAAATGTAGACAAAATAACTCAACCACATAACATAAAATAAGCAGAAATGCAAACAAAAACATCATCTTATATTTGGCAAAAATTTAGTCGTGATCCCTTAGCTATTTTTGGCTTAGTTACTCTAGCTATTATTTTTATTTTCGTGATGTTCGGCTCACTTTTTTATCAGGTTCCCATTGATAAAATTGATTTTACTAAAATAAGTTCTTTCCCTAGTTTTGAGCATCCCTTCGGCACAAATTCTCTCGGACAAGATATTTTAGCAAGGGTTTTATTTGGAGGCAGAATTTCTCTAACAGTGGGAATTTTAGCTATGTTAGTGGCTATTTTTTTAGGGACAACTATCGGGGCGATCGCAGGATTTTATGGCGGAATAATTGATAGTTTATTAATGCGTTTAACAGATTTATTTTTAGCCTTACCTCAGTTACCTTTATTATTGTTAGTAGTTTATTTATTTCGGGAACCCATTAAAAAGATCGCTGGTCCAGAACTAGGGATTTTCATATTAGTTGTGATCGTCATTGGTGGACTAAATTGGATGTCTGTGGCCAGATTAGTCAGGGGAAATATTTTAAGATTAAAAGAAATGGAATTTGTTAAAGCTGCCATTACATTAGGGGCAAATTCTCAGCGTATTATTTTAATTCATCTACTTCCTAATGTCTTGAGTTTGATTATCGTTGCAGCAACTTTAGGAGTAGGTAATGCTATTATTACCGAATCAACATTAAGCTTTTTAGGACTAGGTTTTCCCCCTGATGTTCCTACTTGGGGACAAATGTTATTCCAAGCCAAAGATTATTTAGATACTGCCCCTCATACTGCTTTTTTTCCTGGTTTAGCTATCTTTTTAACAGTTCTAAGTATTAACTACATTGGCGATGGTTTAAGAGATGCTTTTGATCCTAAAAATAAATAATAATATTTTGGTTTATTAATTGAGATAGGGATGGGGGAGTGTGGGAAGTGTGGGGAGTTTGGGGAGAATTTTTAACCGAATGTCGGGCAGAATTCCCTAACGTTCCATAACTTAGGGATGAATGCCCGACCAACATATAAAACTGCGAAGCATCCTTATTTCTTAGTTTCTAACCCTCCTGACTGGTTTTTGATATA